>CAMLHT010000035.1 GCA_946479895.1 uncultured Gemmatimonadota bacterium
AGGGCGGAGGGCGGAGGACGGAGGGCGGAGGACGGAGGACGGAGGGCGGAGGACGACAGCGACGCACCGGCTCGGGCTAGCTGTTCATGCCGCCGATACCTCTCGTTTCCTCCGTCGGCATTCCCTCCGCCCTCCGTCCTCCGCCCTCCGCCCTCCGCCCTCCGCCCTCCGTCCTCCGTCCTCGGCCCTCTACCTCGCCGTAAAGTCCGTCTTCGCCGTCACCTGCCGGCATGCCTCCGCGATCAGCGTCGCCGTGCGGTCGACGTCGTCGAGGCTCACCATTTCGTTGGGTGAGTGCATGTAGCGGTTCGGGATCGAGACGAGCGCCGTCGCCACGCCCTCGCGCGAGATGTGGATCGCGTCGGCGTTCGTCGCCGTGTCGCGGCCGGCGGCGTGGAGGCTGAACGGAATCTGGTGGCGATCGGCGGTCGCGCGGAGGAGCTCGAACACCACGGGCGAGAGCATCGCGCCGCGGCTCAGCACCGGGCCGCCCCCGACCTTGTGGTCACCGATCTCCTTCTTCTCCATGCCCGGGTGATCCGTCGCGAACGTCACGTCGACGCAGATCGCCATCTTCGGGTTGATGCAGTTGGTGCAGACGATGGCGCCGCCGCCATGCCAGGCGATCTCCTCCTGCGTCGTCGCGGCGGCGACCACGCGCGCCGGCCCGGGGTTCTGCGCGTAACGCCGCAGCGCCTCGAGGACCACGAACGCGCCGATGCGATCGTCGATCGAGCGGGAGACCAGGCGGTTGTTCGGGAAGTCCATCGTCCGCGAGTCGATGACGCCCGGGTCGCCCACCTGGAGCCGCGCGTCGGCCTCGGCCCGCGTCGTCGCCCCGATGTCCACCCAGAGATCGGTGAACTTCGACGCCACCTCGCGGTCGGTCGCCTTCTGGAGATGGATCGGCTTCTTGCCGACGACGCCGATCACGTCCCCGCTGCGTCCGGAGAACCGGATGCGCTGGCCGACGAGCACCTGGCAGTCCCAGCCGCCGATCGGCGAGAAGTACACGATGCCGTCATCGTCGATGTACTGCACGATGACGCCGATCTCGTCGATGTGCCCGTCGAGCATGATCGTCGGGCTGCCGCCGGGATTCACCTCGGCCATGCTGTTGCCCGCGACGTCGGACGTCACGACATCCGCGAAGGTGGCGGCTTCCTCACGCCAGACGCGCGCCGCGGGACCTTCGAAGCCGGAAGGTCCGGGCGTGTCCAGCAGGCGCTTCAGAAATGCGAGTGACGACGATGAGAGCACGGACGGGGGGAACGAGGTTGGAAAATGGTAGCACGAGGGGCAGTGGGAGTGGGAGTGGGAGTGGGAGTGGGAGTGAAATAGGGCAGGCAGACTCTCCCACTCCCACCGCCACTCACACTCACACTCACACTCACACTCGCCGTATCGGAAACACCCAGAACGCCACGGCGAGAATCCCCACCCCGGCGGCGAAGGGGCGATAGTCGCCGGTGAGGCCGTAATAGAGAATGCCGTACCACGCGACCATCTGCCCGAAAAGCAGGCCGTGCAGGCTGTCCGGGAGACCGACCGACTCCCGCCGACGGCGCGCGAAGCGGCTGTTGTAGAAGCGCAGGTCGATCATCTGCGCGAGTGCATACAACCATGTGAGCACGCCGACGCCCTGGAGCCGGTTGAGGAACTGGCTGTCGCGCGCGGCGATGGGCCCGAGGCTGTGAAACACGTAGACCGCGAGCCCGACGAACAGCGTCACGGCGACCAGCACGCCACGCACGCGCGCCAGCGCCTCGGGCGTCAGCCACCCGAAGCGCGGTCCGGTCGTCGTACTGCCCGTCTTCATGGCATCGATCATGGACGCTGGTACACGACTTTGCCACCGATAAATGTTGCGACGACGCCGGTCCCGAGGATCTGATCCTCCGGGACCCGCATGATGTCCTGGTCGAGGATGACGAAGTCCGCGTACTTGCCGGGTGTCAGGGAACCCATGACCTGCTCCTGGAACGCGGCGGCGGCGGGCCAGATCGTGATGGACTTGAGGGCCTCCTCGCGGGTCATCTTCTCGGCGGGCAGCCATCCACCGGGCGGCCAGTCGTTGTCGTCGGCGCGGGAAACCGCGGCGTGGAAGGAGTAGAGCGGGTTCACGCGCTCCACCGGAAAGTCGCTGCCGTTGGGGATGATGACGCCGGTGTTCAGCAGCGCGCGCCACGCGTAGGCCCCCAGCGAGCGGGCGTAGCCGATGCGGGTTGGCACCCAGTTCATGTCGCTCGTCTGGTGAACGGCCTGCATCGCCGGGATGACGCCGAGCTTCGCGAACCGCGGGATGTCGGCGAAGTTGAGGACCTGCGCGTGCTCGACGCGGAAGCGGTGGTCGGCGGTCGGCACGGCGGCAAGCGCGGCCTCGTAGGCGTCGAGCACGACGCGATTGCCGCGGTCGCCGATGGCGTGCGTGTTGACCTGGAACCCGGCGCGCAGGCCGCGGGTCGCGACGTCCCGGATGTGCTCCGGGGCGGACACGAGCAGGCCGGAGTTCTTCGGGTCGTCGGCGTACGGATCGAGCAGCGCCGCGCCCCGGGAGCCGAGGGCGCCGTCGGAGTAGAGCTTGATGGCGCGGATCCAGAGGTGGCCGTCGTACAGCGCGCTCTGCGGACCGCGGGCGAAGTAGTGGTTGATGGCCGCGGAATCGTCACCGACCATGATGTAGCCGCGCAGGCCGAACTCGCCCGCCTTCGCCATCTCCTCGAAGATGTCGATCACGGCCTTCGGCTCGCCGGCGTCGTGAATGCCGACGAGGCCGTAGCGCTGCGACTCGCGGATGGCGGCGAGCGTCGCCTCGCGGATCTCCGCCTTCGTGGGAGCGGGGATGACCCGCTCGATGAGGCTCGTGGCATTGTCGACGAAGACGCCGGTCGGCTCGCCGCCGGGCCCCCGCTCGATGCGGCCGCCGGCGGGATCCTTCGTCGCGGCGGTGACGCCCGCGGCCTTCATGGCCGCCGCATTCACCAGGATCGCGTGGCCATCCACGCGCTCGAGGACGACGGGGTTGTTCGGGCTGATGCGGGTCAGCGCGTCATGCGTCGGAAAGCGGGTATCGCCCCACTTGTTCTGGTCCCACCCTCGGCCCTGGATCCACCGGCCCGCTGGGGCGCCCGCGAGGCGCTCGCTCACGCGCTGGAGCACCTGCTCGTACGAGCGGGTGTCCGCCAGCCTCACGTTCGCCAGGGAGTATCCGAGCCCGAGCAGGTGGGCGTGGGCGTCGACGATGCCGGGGACGATCGTGCGGCCGGCGGCATCCATGAGGCGCGTGTTCGCGCCGCGCAGCGCCAGCGCTTCGGCTTCGGATCCGACGAACTGGATCCGTCCGTCCCGAACCGCGAGGGCCGAGGCGAGTGGCCGGGCGTCGTCGACGGTATAGACGCGGGCGTTGGTGACGATCAGGTCCGCTGGCTGGCTTGCCGGATGCTGGGCGGGCAGGAGCGAGGCGGCCGACAGCAGGCAGGCCGCAAGGGTCGAACGGATCATCGGCGGGGAGGGGGTGCCGTCGGTGGGAAGCGGTGGCCGGGAGGGCATCTCCAAATCTATAGAAGGGGGACGCCCCACGGCCCGGCCCCGCGCGGTTGTCCAATCCACGGCATCTTTCCCGCACAGCCTTCAGACCTTCCGGCCATTCAACGGAGTCCTATCGATGTTCAGCCCGCGTCACTCGATCGCCCTGCTCGGCTTCCCGGTCATCAGTGCGCTCGCGCAGGGTCCCGGGGCACGTCCCCCCGCGGACACCGTCTCGGCGCCGATCTCCGGCGTCGCCTACGAGGTGACCTACGACCGGCGGACCGCGCCGACGGGCACGTATGGCGTGCGCATGACGTTCACCGCCGACGGCTCGGGCCCCGTGATCCTCTCGCTGCCGGCCTGGACGCCGGGGGCGTACGAGATCTCGAACTTCGCGCGGGGCGTGGTGGGCTTCTCCGTCGCGAGCGGGGGCCGGGACGTCGCGTGGGACAAGATGGATTTCGACACCTGGCGGATGCGGCCGGGCGCGGGCCCGGTGGAGGTGCGATTCAACGTCGTCGCCGACACGCTCGACAACGCGATGTCCTGGGCGCGGCCGGACTTCCTGCTCTTCAACGGGACGAACGCCTTCCTGTATCCCGAGGGCCGTTCGCTCGACTACGCGGCCCGCGTCACGGTCAACACGGACGCCGACTGGACGATCGCGACGGGCATGACGGCCACGGGGCGCAACACGTTCACTGCCTCGAACTACCATGACCTCGTCGACATGCCGTTCTTCGTCGGCAGCTTCGACATGGACAGCGTCAGGGCGTCCGATCGCTGGATCCGGTTCGCGAGCTATCCCCGCGGCGTGGTTCCCGCGGCGGCACGGACGACGGCGCTGTCGCAGCTGGCGAAGGTGGTTCCTCCGCAGGTCGCGGTGTTCGGCGAGGCTCCGTGGACCAGCTACACCGTGATGCAGATCGTCGATTCGACCTTCGGGGGCGCGAGCGGCCTGGAGCACCAGAACTCTCACGTCGACATCCTCTCGCCCCAGTACCTCGGCAGTCCGTTCCAGCCCTCGCTCTACGCGCACGAGATCTTCCACTCGTGGAACGTGAAGCGGCTGCGCCCGGCCGAGATGTGGCCGTACATCTATTCGCGCCCGCAGCCGACGCCGTGGCTGTGGGTCAGCGAAGGGATCACGGACTACTACGCCGACCTCGCGGAAGTCCGGGGTCAGGTGATCGATCCGGGCGGCTTCTATCAGCTCCTTGCGGGCAAGATCAACGAGGTGAACGGGGTGATTCCGGTGGCGCTCGAGGATGCGTCGCTGAGCACCTGGGTCCATCCCGTGGACGGCACCGGCTACATCTACTATCCCAAGGGATCGCTCGCCGGGTTCATGATCGACGTGATGATCCGCGACGCGTCGGACAACGCGAAGTCGCTCGACACGGTCATGCGTGAGCTGTACGAGACCACGTACAAGCGCGGGCGCGGCTTCACGCCGGAAGACTGGTGGGGCGCGGTGTCGCGCGCGGCGGGTGGCAAGTCGTTCAGCGAGTTCTACGCGAAGTACGTGGACGGACGCGAGGCGTACCCGTGGGACGAGATCCTGCCGAAGGCGGGTCTCAAGCCCGTGTGGGACCGCGCGCCGCGCATGGGCGTGTATTCGCAGCAATCCGCGGAGGGCATCGTCGTCACCTCCACCGAGCCCGGCAGCTCGGCCGCCCTCGCCGGCGTGAAGGCGGGCGACATCCTGGTCTCGGTCGGGGAGATCGCGGTGGACGACCAGAACTTCGGCCCGAAGTTCCGGATGAAGTACGCGAACGCGGCGGAAGGATCACCGCTGCCGATCGTGGTCGTGCGCGCCGGCCAGCGGATGACGCTCGACGCGAAGCTGATGTTCGCCCAGACGCAGGTCAGGGTCGAAGCGGATGCGGCGGCTTCGGCGAAGGCGAAGCGGGTGCTTCAGGGCATCCTGACGGGAGCAAGCAGGCCGTAGACGGTAGACCGCAGACGGTAGAACGTAGAGCGTAGAGCGTCGAACTAGAGCGTAGAACGCAGACCGCCACTACGGTCTACGTTCTACGATCTTCCCACTACCTACCGATGGAACGGCACCGCGATCGCCGTCCACGGAGCCTGGCCGCCGATCGCGGCGCCGCGCACGAGCTTGGTGACCGTGTTGAAGGCTTCGTCCGAGTAGCCCGGGATCGTCACGCCGATGACGCGCTCGTTGAGCGTCTTGTAGTCGAGCGAATCCTGGGAGACGTACACGAGCACGTAGCCGTCCTCCATGATGCCGTTGGCGCGGCGTTCCCCGGGCGAGCCGCCCTGGGGAATCCCCTGAGCGTCGACCGGGGGTGGCGTGCGGCCGGGCCGGCGCAGGAGGCGCGACGTATCGTTCAGCGCGCGGGCAGCGAAGCGCGTCGAGATCTCCTGGATCCCGGGCGGCAGCCGCTTCGACCCCGCCGAGTCGGCCGGAAAGAGGAGCTGGGTGCCCTCGCCGGGAACCACGTAGAACGCGGCGAGGTGCGCGGACTCGGGCATCTCGACGCGGAGGTGCAGCGGCAGCCGATCGTTGCCGAGGATCTCGACGGTCGGGGTCAGGGCCGGCGCGGTGCCGAAGGTCTTCGGCTTGGGATTGCCGGCGCACGCGGCGGCGGCAAGGACGAGACCGATCGAAAGGGAGCGAATGGCGACGTGCACTGATGACCTCATGAAGGACGGCGTTTCCCTGAATACCCCACAGGGCCCGAAACGTTAACGCGGTGCGGCTTCGTCCAGAAGCCGCACCGCGTCAACCGACACGCAACGACCGGTGATCCCCTACCTACCAGGCGGGAAGCAGGTCGATGTAGCTGTTCGTCATGGTCCGATACGATTGCAACCCCTTTGAAGCCTTCGAGACGTTGCAGGAGTTGTAGACGTAGGTCTTCTGGCCGTTCGCCGTGGAGTTGTCGGAGAGGTCGGCGGACGGCGGCACCGTGGCGCCGAGCAGGTAGTTCAGGCCGCTCAGGGTCGCGCCGGAGGTCGTGTTGTTTCCGTTGGACGTCAGCGCGCCGCCGATGAGCACCACGCCGTCCCACATGTTGCTGCCGCTGATGGTGAAGTTGCTGTCGGCGATGATCATGCCGCGGCCGGCATTGGGTAGCGTCATGCTCCGCTTGACGCGGATGACGGGCCACGAGTTGGGGTTGTTCGCGAACCAGGTCGCGTTGGGGAACGCGTCGGGCGTCGGGACGGTGAAATCGGCGGAGATCGATCCGCCGAGAATGCCGGCCCAGTCGAGCTTGGAGGTTTCCTTGAGCGTGGTGAAGTTCTTCGTGGAGTCGATTGCCGGATTGCCGGAGAACGCCGCGACGGAACCGGCAAAGCCGCCGCCCGCGGGCACGATGGCTCCCGCCAGGGTCGGCTTGCCGCCGCCGGAATCGGCCGAGCACTGATCGGTCCCGTTGATCTCGCCGGCGTTGCCGTTCTTGGTAAGACCCGACAGGGCGAACCACGCGCCCTGCACGTTCACCGTCGCCGTGTTCCAGGTGGCGTAGACGCCGACCGCCCGCCTGCCGTTCGTCGCGCGCGTGGCGCCGGTGAGCTTGATGCTCGTGTCGGTGCCGACCGACCGGATGAAGTACAGGGCCGGAATGCTATCGTTGACGTGCTTGCGCACCTTGACCGACACGATGTCGGCGTAGCCGCCGACGAGCGAGACACGCGTGTACTCCGAGTCGGCATTGGCCGCCGTCGGATCGGCGAGGCAGTGCTGGCAGAAGCCGACTTCGCTGCGCCGGGCGATGAACTGCTCGAGGCCGGCGACGGCGAGGTTGTAGGCGCGGGTGTCGCCACGGTGCGCGGCGTTCGTGATGATCTCCGAGCTGGTGGCGGCGAACCCGGCGGCGATGCCGGCCGTCAGCACGACCATCACCAGCAGCACCATCGGCATCGCGAAACCCAGCCGCGTGCGCGAGGCGTTCATGGACGCGTTCATCAGAAGCTCCTCGTGTTCTTGAAGAAGACCGATGTCACCATCTTCGTCTGCGACGGGGCGGACTTGCCCGCCGCGGTCCGTGAGCCCACGGTGGTCAGGTCGAGCTCGAGCCCGCGGATGTCGGACAGCGCGGGCGCCGTGCTGAGGGGCGTGTCGCTGCCGGACTGGTAGTACCGGAACCGGGCATCACTGCTGAACGGTGCCATGAGCTCCTCGGTCACGCCGCCGGCGACCGAGCGCCAGAGGCCGATCTTGCCGGGGTACATGGACGACGCGGCGAAGCTGTAGGTGATGGACTGGAAGAACATCACCGGCGCGCCCTGCATCGAGGTCGCGGTCATGGTGATGGTCGGCTGCAGGTCGAGCACCTGGCCGGTGCGGCCGTTGACGGTGACGGTGGCGATGCCGGCCTGGCCACCACCGGTGCCGGTGCAGATGGTCGGATCGGTCGCCGCGACCGGCGCCGTGGTCGTGGGCACGACCGTGTACCGGCCGGTCCACCGGCTGCGCCAGCCGTAGCCCGCGTAGACCGCCTGCGCCAGCGTCAGCGAATCGATGGGGAGCATGCTCACCGTCGTCCGGCCGCTGGCGGTGCCGCAGAGCACCCCCATCCGGTATGGCACCCGGAGGGTGACCGACTTGTTGTCGGTGGCGACGGCGGTGATCCCGCCGGAATCCTGGACCATCCGGAGCTCGGACATCAGGACGTTCATCGAGCTGCGCGCCACGCTCCGCGCGCCGCGCCCGACCTGGATGCCGTCGAAGAAGCGCATCTGGTCCACCAGCATGCGCGTGACGGCCCCGCCGACGATGCCGAGCAGCACCACGGCGACGAGCAATTCCGCGAGCGAAAAGCCGCTGCGTCTGCGTTTCATGTCAGCACCCGACACAGAGGGGGGATCCGGGCGGGTTCACCCGGTGGACGAAGACGGAGTCCTTGCGCGTCGCGTCCTTGCTGGGCGTGATCACGATCTTGATCGTGGCCCGCGTGGACGTGTTGTACGTGATCGTGACCCGTCGGTTGTACGTGAAATCCCCGGAAGTCAGCGTGACGTTCGTCGCCGTGAAGCTGGCGAGGTTCGTGAAGGTCATGGCGTTGAACTTGTTGGCCTCCTGAACCAGCACCGCATTGCGCTTGGCCACGATGTCGTTCGTGCGGCCGCGCGAGGCGACCGTGAACGTGATGCGGGCCAGCGACATCAGCACGATGGACAGGAGCGTCATCGCGACGAGGATCTCGATGAGCGAGAAGCCGCGGCGCGGGCGGCGCCGGCGGGACGGGCGGATCGCGCGGGTCTTCATGTCAGAGCACCTTTACCATGCCGGCGCGGCTCATCCGCACGCGGCGCTTGTAGTTCACGCCGTTCTGGGTCACGGAGATCTGGACCGAGAACGTGTCGCTGGCGAAGCCGTTCGGGAACACGTCGACCGCCGAGGACGAGGTCGTCACGCTGCCGTAGTTGATGCCCATCGGCTTCATGTCGGTTCGCTTGTAGACCGTGTCGCCCGCGCGGTTGCTGATCTTCAGCACGAGCGACCCCGTGCTGGCCGTCCAGGAGATCCGGGTCGGCGCGCGGTTGCGCTGCGCGACCGCAAAGGCCAGCTCGAGGTCGGTCTGTACGGTGCCCGCGGCCCGGATCACGCGCTGCTGGGTCATCATTCCCGAGACCCGGACGCCCGCGACCGACATGATGATCCCGGCGAGGATCACCACGACGAGCATCTCCATGATCGAGAAGCCGTGGCGGGGGCGCAGGCCGGCCTGAAAACGGCGGCGGCGCGGGCAGGGGGAGTGCGTTAGTCTCATGGTCCGATTCCCTAGGCGGATGGCTGCGAGAGTCATCGTTACAGGGATGGCTATCGATATCACGAAGTAACTTATGCGGCCCCTCTGAAAACGCATGTGGCCGCTATCACGAAAAACCTGTGTGAACGGGGGGTTGGTGATGCGCATCCGGAAGCTCGGCGTGGTGGGCGCGGGGACCATGGGGAGCGGGATCGCCGCCCTGGCGGCTTCCGCCGGGATTCCGGTGGTCCTGCTCGACATCCCGGCCCCAAAAGGGGACCGAAACGACCTCGTGAAAGGCGGCCTCGACCGGGCCAGGAAGGCGAAGCCCGCCGCGTTCATGGACCCGGCGCGGGCCGCCGCGATCGCGATCGGCAACACGGACGACAACCTCGCGATGCTCGCGGACTGCGACCTCGTGGTGGAGGCCATCATCGAGCAGGTCGCGCCGAAGCGTGTGCTCTACGAGAAGCTGGAGAAGCTGCTGCCCGCCCACACCATCGTCGCCTCGAACACGTCGGGCATCCCGATGAAGACGCTGCTCGAGGGCCGCTCGCCGTCGTTCCGCTCGCGGTTCCTCGGCATGCACTTCTTCAATCCGCCGCGCTACCTGCACCTGCTCGAGATCATCCCGACCACCGAGACCTCGCCCGAGACGCTCGCTGCCGCGACCCGCTTCAGCGACCGGATTCTCGGCAAGGGCATCGTGCTGGCGAAGGACGTTCCCGGCTTCGTCGCCAACCGGCTCGGCGTCTACGGGATGGTGCTCGCGATCGAGCTGACCGAGAAGTACGACCTGACGATCGACGAAGCCGACCTGCTCACGGGCACGCTGCTCGGGCGGTCGAAGTCGGCGACGTATCGCACGGCCGACCTGTCGGGCATCGACGTCATCGGCCACGTCACGGCGGAGCTGAGCCAGTCCACCGGCGAGAAGTTCACGCTCTCGAAGTGGGTGCACGAGCTGATCAAGGCCGGGCGCGTCGGCGAGAAGAGCGGCGCCGGCTTCTATCGCAAGGAAGGCAAGGAGATCACGACGCTCGACTGGAAGACCGGGGAGTATCGCCCGCAGTCGAAGCCGGCCGATCCCGAGCTCGGACGCCTGTCGAAGCTGCCGCAGGCGGACCGCTTCGCCGCGCTGCGCGACTGGAAGGGGAAGTACGGTGACTTCGCGCGCGAGTATCTCCTCCGCTTCTCGCACTACGTGCTGAAGACCGCGCCGGTCGTCGCCTACGACATCCCGGCGGTGGATCACGCCATGGAGTGGGGCTACGCGTGGGAGGCCGGCCCGTTCCGCCAGATGGACCTGCTCGGCACGGACTTCCTTCGCGAAGGATTCACGACGCTCGGCCTGGACCTGCCGCCGCTGCTGACGCGCGCCGTGAACGGGTTCTACCAGAGGAACGGCGAGGCGATGGTCCTGTCGATCGACGGGAGCGGTTACGCGCCCGTTCCGGTGGATCGCGACGTGTTCTCGCTGACGCTCGTGCGGAACGCGAGCGGGCACTCCAACAATCCGCGCCTGGCGTCGTCGAAGGACGCGACGGTCTGGGACGCGGGCGGCGTCGCCATCCTCGAGTTCCACTCGAAGATGAATTCGCTCGGCAAGGGCGTGATCGACATGGTGCACCGCGCGCTCGACGTCGTCGACGAGAAGGCACTCGCCGGCCTCGTGATCGGCAACGAGGATCCGCGGACCTTCACGGCGGGCGCGGACCTGATGATGATCGCGGGGCTCGTGCAGGCGGGCGACTGGAAGGCGATGGACGATGCCGTTCGCGTGTTCCAGAACACGTCGATGCGGCTGCGCACCTCCCCGTTCCCGGTGGTCGTCGCGCCTTTCGGCCTGACGCTCGGCGGCGGATGCGAGTTCTCGCTGCACGCGGACCACGTGCAGGCGCACGCCGAGCTGTACATGGGGCTCGTCGAGGTGGGCGTCGGGCTGATCCCGGCCGGCGGCGGGACGAAGGAGCTGCTGTTCCGCTTCACCAACGCGTTCGCGCCGTACGCCGAGGCCGACCCGTTCGACGGCGTGAAGCGGGCGTTCCAGCTCATCGCGATGGGGACGACCAGCACGAGCGCGCTCGAGGCGAAGGCGCTGGGGTACCTGCGGGACAGCGACCGGATCACGATGAATCGCGACCGGCTGCTCAGCGACGCGATCGCGCGGGTGAGGGACCTCGCCGTGGACTACGTGACGCCGCTTCCGCGGACGACGACGGCGCTCGGCCGCGAGGCGCTCGGCAACCTGAAGTACGGCGCCTGGGCGATGCACGAGGCCGGGCAGATCTCGGAGTTCGAGGTGCGCCTGGCGAACGAGCTCGCGTACGTGCTCGCCGGCGGCGACGGACCGCCACGCCTCGTCACGGAGCAGGACATCCTCGACCTCGAGCGCGAAGCGTTCCTGAAGCTCCTGGGAACGAAGGAAACGCAGCAGCGGATCGAGCACATGCTGAAGACGGGAAAACCACTGAGGAACTGATCGTTGTCATCCTGAGCGCAGCGAAGGAGAAAGTCTCCCCTTCGCTGCGCTCAGGGTGACAACCGGAGAGGAAGCCATGGAAAGTGTCTATCTCGTGAGCGCCGTGCGGAGCGCGGTCGGCAAGGGGAAGAAGGATGGCGCGCTCGCCGCGGTGCATCCCGTCGAGCTGTCGGCGCAGGTGATGAAGGCGGCGATCGCGAAGGCCGGGGTCGACGCTGCGGCGATCGACGACATCTATTGGGGTTGTGCGATGCCGGAAGCATCCCAGGGCCTCAACGTCGCGCGCCTGTCGTCGCTGCGCGCCGGCATTCCCGTCGAGGTGCCGTCGGCGACGGTGAACCGGTTCTGCTCGTCCGGACTTCAGACGATCGCGCTGGGCGCGCAGGCGATCATGTCCGGGATGGCGGAAGTGGTGCTGGCCGGCGGCGTCGAGATGATGAGCCAGGTGCCGATGTCGGGCTATCACACCCGGCTCGACCCCGAGATCACGGAGTCGTACATCGGCATGGGCTTCACCGCCGAGCGGGTGGCCGAGCGCTGGAAGGTGACGCGCGATGACCAGGACCGGTGGGCCCTGGGGAGCCAGCAGAAGGCGGCGCGGGCGCTGGCCGACGGCACGTTCACCAGTCAGGTCGTGCCGATCGAAGTGGAGGACGTGAAGTGGACGGGGACGAAGAAGGCCGAGACGACGCGAAAGTTCGATCGCGACGAGCTGCCGCGCCCCGACACGACGGCCGAGGGGCTGGCGAAGCTCAAGCCGGCCTTCAAGGCGAAGGGCACGGTGACGGCGGGGAACGCGAGCCCGTACTCGGACGGCGCGGCCGCCGTGATGCTCATGAGCGAATCGCGCATGAAGGCGGTGGGGGCGAAGCCGCTGGCGCGGTTCGTCACCTTCGCCGCCGCCGGCGTCGATCCGGACATCATGGGCGTGGGCCCGATCAAGGCGGTGCCGAAGGCGCTGAAGCAGGCGGGCCTGAAGCTCGACGACATCGACCTCATCGAGTTCAACGAGGCGTTCGCGGCCCAGGTGTGCGCGGTGATGAAGGAGCTGGGGATGGACGAGTCGAAGGTGAACGTCAACGGCGGCGCGATCGCGCTGGGGCATCCGCTGGGCGCGACGGGGTCGAAGCTGACGACGCAGCTCGTGCACGAGCTGGGAAAGCGCGGCGGCGGCTACGGGCTGGTGACGATGTGCATCGGCGGCGGGATGGGCGCGGCGGGAATCTTCGAGGTGTAGGCGGGAAGAGAGGGATAGGGATAGAGGCTCCATCCCCTATCCCACCATCCCCCCATCCCTCTATTCTCCCAACCATGCTCCGCCCGCTTTCGCTGACCACCCGCCTGGTCGTGATGGTGTCGGCCCTGCTGGCCGTTTCCATCCTCACGGTGCTTGCCTTCGCGTACTACGAAATGCGCGTCGCCGGCGAGCTGGCGGAGACGGCCCGCATCCAGCAGGGTGTCGCGCGCATCGCGGCCATCTTCGAGACGACGAACGCCCAGCGCCTCGCTCAGCTCCGGCGCACCGCGTCGGCGCCCGCGATCACGTCGTCGGCGGCGGCCGGTGTTCGGCAGCCGGGTGTGGACTCGCTCCTGCGGGCGCGCCAGGCCGATTCCCTGAGCGCGGTCGCGCTGCTCGACCGGAGTGGCCGCGTGATCGCGAGCGTGGGCCCGATCGACGACGTTCGCCGCGACGTCGCGCCGGAGCTGGTGTTGCGCTCCCACCCCGACACCGGCGTCACCAGCCTGATGACGGAGCAGGGGCCGGCGCGCTCGCTGACGGCGCTGCCCGTCATGGACGGCAGGCATCCCGTGGGCATCCTCGTCTACGGCCGGCGTGTCGCAGTGAGCCCGCAGACGCTCGAGAACCTGAATCGCTTCATCGTCACCAACACCAGCCTGATGGTCCGGCCCCGCGGTCAGCCAGGATCGTGGACCGATCTCACGGGCAAGCGCATCGAACCGCCAAGCGTCGCGGACACGAACGAGGGGGTCGTGCGCTACCGGCGTGACGGGATCGAGGTTCTCGCGGCGTCGGCCGATGTGAGCGGCACGCCGTTCACCGTCGTCGCCGAAGCGCCGGTATCGGCCGCCACGGCGAAGATCCGGAAGGCCATCGAGCGCCTGCTGGCGATCGTCGCGCTCGTCGGCGTGCTGGCCATCGTGGTCGCGGTGCTCGTCGGGCGGGCCATCGCGCGTCCCGTCATCGAGCTCACCGACGCCGCGGAGGCGATCGCGCGGGGGGACTACAGCCGGCGGGTGGGCCTCGCCGGCCGGGACGAAGTCGGCAGGCTCGCCGCGGCCTTCGACAAGATGGCCGCCGAAGTGGAATCGGTCGCCGAGAACCGCGAGCTGCTGGCACGGGCGAGCCAGGTGCTCGCGGAATCGATCGTCGAGGGTACGGCGCTGTCGGACCTGACGAAGATCTGCGTTCCGCAGCTCGCCGATTTCTGCTCCATCCACCTGCGCAACGCCAACGGCGTTCTCGAGCGCGCGGCGTTCGCGCACGCGGATCCCGCCAAGCGAGCGCTGGTCGAGCAGGCGATCCCTCGACTGACCTACTCGGGCCATGAGGATTCCGGGGCCTCGCTCGCGATGAAGCGACAGGACGCCGTCATGATCGCGAACGTCGACGAGCTGATGCTCCGCGAGAACTCGAACACCGCGGAGCAGCAGGCGGCCGCCCTCGCGCTCGGAATCCGTTCTTTCCTCGCCGTCCCCCTCGTGGCGCGCGGCCGGACGCTGGGGGCGATCTCGCTGGTGATGAGCGATTCGGGGCGTCACTACACCGACGACGACGTCGCCGTGGCCAAGGAGCTGGCGCGTCGCGCGGCGATCGCGATCGACAACAGCAATCTCTATCGCACGTCGGTCGCGCTGCGGATGGAGGCGGAGTCCGCCAATCGCGCGAAGTCGGACTTCCTGGCGACCATGAGCCACGAGATCCGCACGCCGATCAACGCGATGGTCGGCTACACGGACCTGCTCCATGCCGGGGTGTCGGGGCCGGTGAGCGACGTGCAGAAGAAGCAGCTCGAGCGCATCCGGGCCAGCGGCACTCACCTCACCTCGCTCGTCGACGAGCTGCTCGACCTCGCCAAGATCGAGGCGAGGCAGATGACCGTGGCGGCCGTCGAAACCCGCGCGGCCGACACCATCGGGAAGGCGATCCTGCACGTGCGGCCGCAGGCGAAGGGTAAATCGCTGGACCTCACGGTCGCCCCCGGCGGCGACTCGCTGTCCTACGTCGCCGACCCCCACCGGGTGGAGCAGATCCTCACCAACCTCCTGTCGAACGCCGTCAAGTTCACGCCGGAAGGCGGCGCCATTCGCGTCGCGATGGTGACCGGCGTGCCTCCGGTCGAGGGGACTGATGGGTCGGAGCAGCTGGCGATCTCGGTGTCGGATACCGGCATCGGGATCAAGCCCGAGGATATCGAGCGGATCTTCCAGCCGTTCGTGCAGGTCGAGAACGGCTACACCCGCGGCCAGGGTGGAACGGGACTCGGCCTGGCCATCAGCCGGCAGCTCGCGGCGCTGATGGGCGGCGGGCTCACGACGGAAAGCACGCCCGGGAAGGGGTCGCGGTTCACGCTCTGGCTTCCGCTCGCCGCGGCCTCCGCGACCCAGACCCCGGCGGGCCATACGGCCGCGCTCGGTTAACGGACGCGAGCGCACTTCCTGCATCGGCAGTCCTCATCCGCCTTCCGGCGAAATCCAATGCGCACAACCAGAAGCATCCGCCTGTTGATCTCCGCGGCCGCCCTCCTGACGGCGGCGGCCGGGCCGGCTCAGGGACAAGGTGGGAACGCCGTCCCCGCCACCGGTCGGCCCGACAGCGGGACGATCAAGAGGCACAAGCACCTCTTCAACCGGCGCGACCTCGTGGTGGCCGGCGCGTTCACGGGAACGACCATCCTGCTCTTCCCGCTCGATCGCCGGCTTGCCCAGGACCTTCAGGATTCGTCGATCCAGGCGAATCACTTCTTCCGGAATGCGTCGAAGGGCGTCGAGCTCATCGCGAGCCCGGGTGCCTACTACATCGGCGGCGTGATGTACCTCGTCGGGCGCGCCTCCGGGAACCGCCGCGTCGCCGACCTCGGTTTTCACGGCACCGAGGCCGTGCTGCTCGGCGAAGTCACGTCCTACCTGCTCAAGGGCGTGCTCGGCCGCGGACGGCCCTATGTCTCCAACAGCACGGTTCCCACCGACTTCGACCTGGGCCGTGGCTTCAAGAGCAAGGACTGGCGGTCCTTTCCGTCCGGCCACACGACGACGGCCTTCGCCGCCGCCGCCGCGGTGACGGACGAGACGACCCTGTGGTGGCCGAAGTCCACCTGGATCGTGGGGCCGGTCATGTACGGCGGGGCGACGCTCGTCGGGTTGTCGCGCATGTACCACAGCCGCCACTGGGCCAGCGACGTCGCCGTGGGCGCGCTCATCGGCACCTTCTCGGGAAAGAAGGTGGTGCTGGCCTCGCACTCGAGCCCGAACAACGTGATCGACCGCGTGATGCTGGGGACGTTCGTCGCACCGAGCCAGTACGGGACGCTGAACGTCGGCTGGGCGAAGAAGTGGTAGCGGGCGCGCGCCGAACGGCGCGCGACGCGGTGCACGCCGCCGCGCGGTGACGACGCGGACGGACCTCTTGTAGGTTCCGATGAGGCTCCATCGTCCTTCGCTTCCGTCCGCCGTCACGTGTCGCCTGCCACAGCCGTTCCCGTCGAGATCCACGATCCCGTCAACGCCCGGGTCCTCGCGATCTCCGAGGATCGCATCACCGGTTTCCTCACCGACCCGATCACCGAGATCGCGACGCAGTCCGGCGTCGACGTCAACACCGTGGTCGAGCGCCTGCGGGCGATGCTCGCGGCCGGGACGATCAGGCGCATCCGGCAGACGCTCATGGCGACGAGCCTGGCCCCCGGCGCGCTCGTGGCGTGGAAGATCGCGCCGGACCGGCTCGACGCCGGGTTCGACTTCCTCTTTCGCGAAGATCCGTTCTCGGGGCACGTCGTCATCCGTTCCACGGATGGAGCGACGCCCGGGGCGGCCTACCGGCTGTGGACCACGCTCAAGGTGCCGCAGGGATTCTCGGTGGAAAAGCACTGCGAGGTCCTCCGCCGCCGGATCGGCGCCGAGTCCTTCAAGGCGATGCCGGCGAAGTGTCTGTTCGCTCTCGGCGTCGGCCACGTGCGGCGGAAGGGGATGGAGCCGGGCAGTCGAAGCGACGCGCCGGGCCAGGTGATCGACACCACGCTCGCCGAGCTCTCGCCGGTCGAATGGCGCGTGCTCGAGGCGCTCAAGCGCGAGCTCTCCGTGGAGGAAGTGCGGCCGAATCCGTGGGCGTCGCGGGCGCGCGAGGCGGGAATGCCGCTCGACGAATTCACGCGCGTCGCGGCCGCGCTGTCGGAGCGTCGCGTGATCGGGCGCTTCTCCACCTTCCTCGAGCACGTGAAGCCGTCGCAGACGGGCACCCGGGTCACGCGATACAACGCGCTGTTCCACTGGCGCGTGCCGGAAGGCCGGGAGCTGGAGGCGGGGCGCGAAGTCGGCCGTCACCACATCCTCACGCACGCCTACTGGCGTGAGGGCGGGCCCGAGTTCGCCAACGTGAACATCATGGCCGTGGCGCACGGCACGGAGAAGGAGCTCGTCCTCGCGCACAAGGCGGCGATCGACCGCCACCTCGACGAGGCGGGGATCCCGGTGCTCTACACGAACGTCTTCTGGGGCGGCCGGAGCGAGATCAAGCCGTCGGAGATCCTTCCGTCGGAGTACCGCGTCTGGTGCGCGAAGATGGGTGTCGATCCGGCGGCGATGCGGGCGTAGCGCCTAGTCCAGCGATCGCCACAGGTACCAGCAGGCGACCGACGCATACGGCCGCCACGGAGCGCCGATCTTCGCGATGCGCTTCGCGTTCGGAACGCCGCGAACCCGGTACGCGCGCTTGATGGCGTTCCGGATGCCGAGATCGAGGTCGGGCAGGACGTCGAGCCGGCCGAGGCGGAACATCAGGAACATCTGCGCGGTCCAGACGCCGATACCCTTCACCTGCACGAGGTACTCGATGATCTCGGCGTCCGGCAGCTCGTCGAGATGGTCGAGAGGCAGCTCGCCGCGATGCACGCGCGCCGCGAGGTCGCGCAGGTAGTTCAGCTTCTGCCGCGAAAGCCCGACTCCGCGCAGCGTTTCCTCGGGGAGCGCCAGCAGCGCATCGGGAGACGGCCGCTCATCCGGAAAGAGCGCGAGGAAACGCCCGTGGATCGTTCCCGCCGCCTTCGTCGAGAGCTGCTGGTAGATGATCGACCGGCACAGCGCGTCGAAGTGCGTGCCGAAGTTCTTCACCTCGTACCGGCAGGGGCCGATCTCGGCGATGAGCCTGGCCATCACCGGATCCGACTTCCGGAGATGCAGGACGGCCTTGCGGATGGTGGGAGCGGCGGGCATCCTCTCAACCTATTCATGACCGGAATACTCGTGAAACGCGCGCTTTCTCTCGCTCTCTTGACCGTCGTCGCCGGGTGCCGCCCGCGCGAGGCCGCCGTGGGCTCTCCGGCACCGGCGACGTCATCCCAGTGCAACGGCACCCGCGTGCTGGCCGTGCAGAACGGCGGCGAAGAAGCGGTGGACGTCTATGCCGACAACGGCCGGACCTCGACCCTCGTCGGAACGGTGCCCCCGGGGAAGAAGGAGATCTCGCTCCCGCGGGAGGTGCGCGCCACCTCCTTCCATGCGGTCGCGGTTTCGCGCGGGGCGCTGGGCGGGTCGGGCGTCTCCGCGCCGGTGGACCAGCGGACGATCTTCCAGCTCGAGTGCCGGTAGCGCGTCAGGCCGCGCGCCGCCCCCGGCGAAGCTGCGCCCGCACCTTCCGCAGGTCGGCCAGGAAGTCCGTCATCGCCTGCTCGCGCTGATCGCGCGGCGCGCGCAGCACCGCCGACGGATGGACGGTGGCGAGAACGACCGGCGCCCATTCGGACTTCATGGGCTTGCCGCGTGACTTCATCACGCTGAAGGAGCTGCCGAGCACCGCCTTGGCGGCGGTGGCGCCGAGGCAGACGATGACCTCCGGGTGGAGGAGCTTCATCTCCATCTCGAGCCACGGGAAGCAGGCCTTCACTTCACCCGCGCTCGGCGTCTTGTGGATGCGGCGCTTGCTGCCCGCCTCACGTGCCCACTTGAAGTGCTTCACGGCGTTGGTGAGGTAGGCCTCGGAGCGCTCGATCCCGACCTCGGCGAAGGCGCGGTCCAGGAGCTTGCCCGCCGGCCCGACGAAGACCCTGCCTGTCTTGTCTTCGACGTCACCCGGCTGCTCACCGATGAACATGATGCGCGCGTCGCGCGGACCCTCGCCGAAGACGGCGCCGGTGCCGCAGAGATAGAGCGCACAGCCGCGGCAATCGTGGGCGGCCGCGCGCATGCGCGGGATCGTCGGTTTCGGGGGAAGGAAGTCCGCCGCCGAACCCGTGATCCGCGCGACGCGATCGGAGCAGGGCGCCGATGCCTTCCTGGTCTTACCGGCGGCGGTCCTTGCCGTCGATCTTCCGGAGCTCGCTGTTCTTTTCGGCTTCATCGTGCTGCTCGCGCTCCTCGGTGAGGCGGTGCCGGCCGTCGGAGGGGTTGGCGCCGTACGGCGAGCCCTCCTGCGCGACGCCCTCCGAGCCTTCGTCGCCCTGTCGCTGCTGAGTTCCGTCGATGAACGCCTGATGGGTCTTCTCGCCCTGCTGACCTTCGGCGTGCTTCTGGCTGCCTTTCTGGATGTGCTCGTCGTTCGCCATGGATTCCCCGGTAGAGAGTCACGGGCGAATCCGGGCAAGTGACACGCCACGAAATGGCGACCCCGGCGGAGGCGACTAGAATTCTTCGCCTGTGAGCAAACTGTTCGGCTATTTCCTCCGCGGCCTGGTCGTCGTGGCGCCGGTGGGCGTCACCATCTGGGTGTGCGTGAAGGTCTTCCACGCGATCGACGACCTCCTCGGGTTCACCGTGGCGGGGATCGGGTTCGCGCTCCTGATCGTCCTCGTCACCCTCGTCGGGTTCCTGGCGTCGACCCTGGTCGCGCGGAGCATCGGCGGCGCGTTCGACAGCCTCCTCGCCCGCCTGCCGTTCGTGAACCTGCTGTACTCGTCGACGAAGGACATGCTGAATGCCTTCGTCGGGGAGAAGCGGCGATTCGACAAGCCGGTGCTGGTGTCGCTGTCGGCGGACGGGTCGGTGAAGGTGTTCGGGTTCCTCACGGCCGAATCGCTCGACGCGCTCGGGGTCGCGGAATCGGCGACCGTGTACGTGCCGACCTCCTACAGCGTGGCCGGCCACGTGATCGTCGTTCCAGCCTCGCGCATCACGCGCGTGGACGCCGACGCGCCCGAGGTCATGGCATACATCGTCTCGGGCGGCGTGACCGGGGTGAAGAGCGGCGCCCCCGGCGGGCGTTGA
>CAMLHT010000036.1 GCA_946479895.1 uncultured Gemmatimonadota bacterium
GAGTCCACGGGGCCCACCAGCCACTGGATCAGGTCCACGTAGTGCGACGCCTGGTCGAGTATTCGCTGGGTCGCTGAGCGATGTATTGAGGTTCGACCCCTGGCCCTGCCCGGTGGATACTCCGGCCGAGTAGTCTGCGAACCGCCGAGTGGTTATTGTGTGGGATGCGACTTTCAGTCGATCTCACCGAGGCCCAGGAGAAGCACCTCGCCGACCTGGCCGGACGTTTGAGGATCGCCCCGGAAACGCTCGCGGCAGCGGCCTTGCGCGACTTGCTTGCGCATCGCGAAGCTGATTTCGAGGCCGCGGCCGCCCGCGTCATGGAGAAGAACGCCGAACTGTACCGACGCCTGTCCTAGGCGGAGATTGCCGTGCGGTATCTCTCCCTGGCGGAAGTTCTCGATCTCCATCGCCGGGTGATTGCCGATTCCGGAGGGGCCACGCCTCTGCGCGATCTTGGTGGACTGGAGTCGTCAGTCGCGCAGCCCCGTGCGTCCTACGGCGGCGAAGATCTCTATCCGGACCTGGCCAGCAAGGCGACCGCGCTCGCTTTCTCGCTGATCAATAATCATCCCTTCGTTGACGGGAACAAGCGAGTCGGCCACGCGGCGCTCGAAACCTTCCTCTTGCTCAACGGTTTCGAGATCAGCGCCACGATCGATGAAGGTGAAGCGATGATTCTTTCAGTCGCCGCCGGTCAAGCGACGCGTGATGAGCTGCTCCAGTGGGTACGCGATCACATGGTCTCGGCCAGATAACTGCTCAGGGCACCCCCCCCGCGGAATGAAGCAGCCGCGACCGGAGTTCATCTCATGACCTGGTCTGCAGCAGTCGGGAGATCCCCCGCATGGGAATCCACTCCCAGCCCGGGCGGTGATTGAGCTCATAACTCAGCTCGTAGAACACCTTCTCCGCCTCGAACAGCGAGAGCAGCGCATCGAAGCGCTTTGGATCTGTGGGCAGCAGTCCGCGGTCATCCTTCATCGTGCCCGTGTAGCCGCGCAGGAATGCCGCGCGCGCGTCCCGCTCCCAGCGTCCGCCGATGATCTCACGCTCGGCGATCTTCGCCCGGTCCGGCTTCTCGCCCTTCGCCCCCTGCACGATCGTCGCCGCCGCGTACGACAATGAGCGCAGCATCCCGGCCACGTCGCGCAGCGGGCTGTTCTTCTCGCGACGCTCGGCCAGCGGCCGCGTGGGCTCGCCCTCGAAGTCGATGATCACGAACGAGTCGCTCGGCGTCCGGAGGACCTGGCCGAGGTGATAGTCGCCGTGCGTGCGGATGCGCGAGCCGGCATCGCTGTCGATGAGATCGGCGATCTCCTCGACCCAGCTGAGGTAGTGATCGCGACGCTTCACGAGGATCTCGGCTTCCACGGCGCGATCCTTCGCGAGCTTTCCGGCGACGCGCTGCTTCTCGAGCAGCGCGACCGCCTCGCGGATCGACTCCTTGGTCCGCTGCGCCCAGCGCTCGACGTCCACGGCCTCGGCGGCCAGGGGCGCGAAGGCGCTGCCGGCGGCGTTCGCCGCGTCGCCCGCGAGGGCGTCGTGCATCTGCCGGGTGATGACGCCGAGCTTCTCGATGTCGCGCGTGGCGTCGTGGGCGCCTCCCGGTTTTGCCGCGCCGAGGATGTAGCTCCAGGCGTCCGTCGACCCGGCTACATACTCCTGGAGCATGCCGCAAACCGCACCCCCTTCGGTGGTGCGGTTTGCGGTGTTCTCATTTGAACCTCCGCCGGCTTCGCCGTCGGCGGGACCACCGTCCCTGGCGTTCCCGCCGTACGTGATCACCCCGAACAGCGTCGGGACGTGCGGGAACGCGGCGTCCACCGTCAGGAAGCGCGTGACTTCGACGTCGGGATGGATGCCGGGCTCGATCCTCCGGAACAGCTTGAGGAACGCCTGGCGATCGAACACCAGGGCGCTGTTGCTCTGCTCCGCCGATCCGACGGTGATTTCGGCGTCCGGCCGGAACGCGACGGACTTCTGGCCGACGCGCTCGATGACCCATTGCGCGCCCTTCTCCGACGGAAAGCCGGCGGGCGTGAGGAACGTGGACGCGAGGTTCTTCTGGAAGACGGGATCGAGCGTGGCGTCGATCAGCGCGCCCTCTCCTTCAGACGACTCGACGTTGGCCACCACGTATGCCGGACCGGCCTTCGCCAGCTCCGTGGCGTCCACGCGCCGCAGGGCCAGCGGAACCTGATACAGCGCGGTTCCCGAGGCCGACTTGACCTCGACGATCGCCACGCCGATGCGGAACTCGTCCCACGGGAGGCGAATCACGTCCACGACGCGCGCCGATTCCGCCGTCCCCTTCAGGCCGAACCACCGCTGTGCGCGCAGATAGCCGAGGAGCGCGTCTCCGTGCAGCTCGGCGAGCCCGGCGACGGTCAGGACATCCCGGCCGCGCTGCGCGTGAACGGTCGCCGGCACGCGCTGGCCGCTCACTGGCGCGCCTTCACGAGCTCGGGCGGCGTGAGCTTGAACCAGATGAAATTGTGCGGCCCGAGCGTGAGCAGGTACGGCAGCTCGCCGATCTGCGGGAAGGGATTGTTCCCCCACAGCTCGACGGGCACGCGACCCCGGAATTCCGCCAGCTCGAGGCTGACGTACTGCGCCCAGCGCGACAGGTTGTTCACGCAGAGGATGGTGTCGCCCTTGTAGCGACGGAGGAACACGAGGACGCGCCGGTTGTCGGCGTTGATCGGCTCCCAGGTCCCGCGGCCGAACGCGAGGTGCTCCTTCCGCACCGTGATCAGGCGGCGCATCCAGCGCAGCAGTGAAGTCGGCAGGCGCTCCTGCGCCGCCACGTTCACCGTGTGGTAGGCATACGGCGGATCGGCGATGACCGGAGAGTAGAGCGCGGCGGTATCGGCATCCGAGAATCCGGCGTTGCGATCCGACGTCCACTGCATCGGCGTGCGGACGCCGTTGCGGTCGCCGAGGTAGACGTTGTCGCCCATGCCGATCTCGTCGCCGTAGTAGAGGATCGGCGTCCCCGGCATCGACATCAGGAGCGCGTTCATCAGCTCCATCTGCCGGCGGCCGCCTTCCATCAGCGGCGCGAGGCGGCGGCGGATGCCGACGTTGATGCGCATCCGCTTGTCCTTCGCGTACTCGGTGTACATGTAGTCCCGCTCCTCGTCGGTCACCATCTCGAGCGTGAGCTCGTCGTGGTTGCGGAGGAAGATCGCCCACTGGCAGTCCTCGGGGATCTCGGGCGTGTGGTTCATGATGTCGACGATCGGCGTGCGATCCTCCCGGCGCAGCGCCATGTACATGCGCGGCATGAGCGGGAAGTGGAACGCCATGTGGCACTCGTCGGAGTCGCCGAAGTACGGGCGCACGTCGGGCGGCCACTGGTTCGCCTCGGCGAGGAAGATCCGGCCCTTGTACTCCTCGTCCATGGCGGCGCGCAGCTTCTTGAGCACCTGGTGCGTCTCCGGCAGGTTCTCGCAGTTCGTGCCGTCGCGCTCGATGAGGTACGGGATGGCGTCGAGCCGCAGCCCGTCCACGCCGCGCTCGAGCCAGAACTTCATGACGTTGATGACGGCCTGGAGGACCTCGGGATTGTCGAAGTTCAGGTCCGGCTGGTGGCTGAAGAACCGGTGCCAGAAGAACTGCTGGGCGACCGGATCCCACGTCCAGTTCGACGTCTCGGTGTCGGTGAAGATGATGCGGGTGCCCGCGTACTGATTCGGGTCGTCGGTCCACACGTACCAGTTGCGCTCCGGCGATCCCTTCGGCGCCTGGCGCGCGCGCTGGAACCAGGGATGCTGGTCGGACGTGTGGTTGATGACGAGCTCCGTGATGACGCGAATGCCGCGGTCGTGCGCGGCCTTCATGAACGCCTCGAAGTCCTCCACCCGGCCGTAGGTCGGGTGGATGTCCTCGTACGAGGCGATGTCGTAGCCGTCGTCGCGCAGCGGTGACGGATAGAAGGGCAGCAGCCAGATGCAGTTCGCGCCGAGCGACTGGATGTAGTCGAGCTTCTCGATGAGCCCCTTGAAGTCGCCGAATCCGTCCGCGTTCGAGTCCCGATAGCTCTTCACGTGGACCTGGTAGACGACGGCGTCCTTGTACCAGAAGGGATTCGAGTCCGGGGCATGGTTGCCCTCGTGGACGGGTTCGCTCGTCGAAGTCATTTCGGTTTTGCCCTTTCGATTGCAAAGACGTGCCCGGCCTGGCCGTTGATGGGGTCGAGCCGGACATAGTTGCGTGAGCCTCGCCAGGTGTAGCGCGCACCGGTGAGGAGGTCGTGCACGACGTACTGCTCGTCGGCGCCGATGCCGAGCGCCTCGATGGGAACGTGGACCGTCGATTCCTGCGGGGCCCTGAAGTCGGTGGTCACCGCGACGAGCAGGTCCCTCGCTGCTTCGCGGCCCGGGATGACAGGGGACGTGTCATCCTGAGCCCCGGATCGGCGAGGGATCTGCGTGATGGTCTCAGGAACCGGCTCCCAGTGACCCAGCCACTGGCGTGCCGGCGGATTCGCGGCGCGGCGGTAGAACAGCACCGCCGGGTTCTCGCTGTGATGGAACGTGATGTTGTCCATCCGCTGGAGCGCCGGCTGCTCGCGGCGCAGGCGATTCACCAGCTCGACGTCCTTGTTGATGTTGCCGGCCGCATTCCAGTCGCGGGGCCGGAGCTGGTACTTCTCCGAGTCGAGATACTCCTCGCTGCCCGGCTTCACCGGGACGTTTTCGCACAGCTCGTAGCCGGAATAGATGCCATACAGGGACGACAGCGTCGCGGCGAGGAGCAGGCGGATGCGGAACGCGGGTCGCCCGCCCTCCACGAGGTACTCGTTGAGGATGTCCGGCGTGTTGGCGAAGAAGTTCGGCCGGTAGTACTCCTGCGCGCCGCCCTGGAGCTCCTCCACGTAGCCGCGCAGGTCCCCCGCGGCATTCTTCCACGTGAAGTACGTGTACGACATCGTGAACCCGAGCTTCGCCAGGTTCTTCATCCGCTTCGGGCGCGTGAACGCCTCGGCGAAGAACACGGCATCGGGATGCTTCGCCTGGACGTCTGCGATCATCCACTGCCAGAAAGCGAACGCCTTGGTGTGCGGGTTGTCGACGCGGAAGATCTTCACGCCGTGGTCGATCCAGTACAGCACGACGTCGCGGCACGCCTCCCACAGCTTCTCGCGGTCGCGGCACCAGAAGTTGATCGGATAGATGTCCTGATACTTCTTCGGCGGATTCTCGGCGTACGCGATCGAGCCGTCGGGCCGGATGTGAAACCAGTCCGGGTGCTCCTTCACCCAGGGGTGATCGGGCGAGCACTGGAGCGCATAATCGAGCGCCACCTCTAGTCCCTGCTTCTTCGCGGCGGCGACGAACCGGTCGAAATCGGCGATGGTGCCGAGCGCGGGCTCGATGGCCGTGTGGCCGCCGTTCTCGTTGCCGATCGCCCATGGGCTGCCGACGTCGTCCGGCGTGGGCGTGAGCGAGTTGTTCTTTCCCTTGCGGAACGTGCGGCCGATCGGATGGATCGGCGGGAGATATACGACGTCGAAGCCGAGCTTCGCGATGCGCGGCAGCTCCTTCGCGGCGTCGTTGAACGTACCGTGCTTTCCGGCCGGTCCCATGGAGCGGGGAAAGAACTCATACCAGGAGGAGAAGCGCGCCTTCGGCTGGTCCACCACGATCACGAGCTCCCGGCCGTAGCGCGTCAGGTCCGGCGGATCGTAATGCTCGCGCATCAGCGCGCTCAGCTCCGGGTCGAACGCGCGCTTGATCTTCTGCTCGATGGTCGCCTGGCGCCGGTCGCCGAGGATCTTCGCGGTCTGGAGGATCATCGCGCGGGTCGGGCTCACCTTGAGGCCGCGCGCCGCGGACTTCACGATCGCCGAACCCTCGAGCAGCTCGAGCCCGACATCCTGGCCGGCGTCGAACTTCTTCTTCAGCCCGTCGCGCCAGGTGCCGAAGGCGTCCGTCCAGGCTTCGACGCTGAAGGTCCAGCGCCCGAGCTGGTCGAGCGTGATCGGGGCGTACCAGCGGTCGGTGTTGAAATCGAAGGTCAGGGGCGCCGTGCGCCACTGCTTGTCGGCGGGTCCGCGGAAGAGCACGCGGGCGGCGAGCTGATCATGTCCGTCGCGAAAGATGTCGGCCCCGACCCAGGCGACATCGCCGACAACTCTCTTTACCGGATACCGTCCGCCGTCCAGCTCCGGCGTGACGCACTCGATGGTGATGTGCTCCAGCCCTCTGGAGGTGATGCGGCGGTCTGGTTTCTTGGGCACTTTCGCAATCTAGGCGGACAGGACCAACGGGCTGAGCTAGCTGGCAAAGATTGAGCCTGATGAGTGGGAGTGGGAGTGGGAGTGGGAGTGGGGGTTCTCGCGCACTACTGCCTGGAAGAGTTTATCCTGAGCGCCAGGGCGCTCGGGATGAATTCATCCAGGCTGTAGTACGCGAGGGCCTTACGGGACGATGATGGTCGGCACCTTCAACCCGCTGATCACCCCGACGTCCTGCCCGAACCAGATCGTCTTCGTCGCCGGATCGAACTGCATGTGCCGGATCGTGTTCGGCTTCGAGCCGTCACCGATCGCGATCGAGTGCTCGAACACGCGCTTCTTCGTATCGAACGAGACCAGCTTGTTCGGCTGGACTCCCGTCTCGGCCACCCAGATGCGGTCGTGATCGTCCACCGCCATGCCGTACGGGAGCGACGTGCCGCCCGATGGAAGGGCCCACTCTTCCGTCCTGCCCGTCTTCGGGTCGAGCCGGCCGAGGTAGCCGCGGGTGTAATCGCCGTACCACACCGAGCCGTCGCTGGTCACCTCGATGCGACGCGGGCGGCTGCGCTCGTTGGGCAGCGTGTACGCCTTGAACTCCATCGTCGCCGGATCGACCGTCCCGATCTTGTTGGTGCCGAACAGGTCGAACCACGGACGTCCCGACTTGTCGATGACGATGCCGTACGGCCGCGTACCCTGCGCCATCTTGAAGAGCTTGAACTGGCCCGTGGCCGGGACGAAGTGGCCGACGTACTCCGAGTTCTGGGCGGTGAACCACGCGTTGCCCTTCTGGTCGAAGATCATCGTGTGCGGGTCGCGCACGGCCGCGTCGGGGATCATGTAGGTGGTGATCTTCCCCGTCTCCGGATCCATCTTCACGATGCGGTTGTTGCGATTGCCCGTGAACCACACGGTCCCGTGCGCGTCGACGACCAGGTTGTGAGGGTTGGTGCCAGGGTCGATCTCGAACCGCCGGATCGTGCCGTCGGTCTCGATGCGGCCGACGTAGTTGCCGGTCTGGCCGACGAACCAGACGCGACCTTTCTGGTCGGCGTGCGGATCGCGCGGACGCGTGCCGACCATCCAGGATTCCGTGTGATCCTTGAGCGTCGGCTGCGGGTTCTGCGCGGACGCGGCAGTCGCCGTCAGCGCGGCGATGATGATGAGAGAGCGCATGTCTTTCTCCTTCAGGCGAGGGTGGGCGCCGTGACGTCAGCTGCTCGGGATGACAGTCATCTGCAAATGGCTACGCTCCCTGCACGGGTCCCGTTGGGCGACTGCGCGGTCACCTGCACGCCGTCGCGCGAGATCGTCAGGATCGTGCCCCGGCTGATCGTTTTGACAATTGCCCGCCCCGCTTCGCTTGTCCAGCCGGCGTCGGCGATCGGCTCCGACGTCCGGCCGCCGGCGTCTATGTACCGGACCGCATGATGCCCGGGCATGGCCGGCGCTGAATCCGGCATCAGGGCAAACCGCGCCGGGAGGACGTCGGTCGACGCGTCCAGCTCATAGCAGCCGGAGAACGTCGCGACGGCGTCCGAGTACCCGCGCTGCCGAGCCATCTCCGGCGCCGCCGCGGCACCGGCGGCCACCCCGGGCAGGTCGCGCCTGAGGGGCGCCGACCTCGCCGTTCCGCCGACGGCAGAGACCACTCGTTCCCTGCGCGCGGAGTCCGCGGTTCCGGTCACGACGACTTCGGAAAGCACGGGCGCGCTGCTGACCGAAGCCGATTTCTGCGTGATCGGCATGGACTGGGGCGCCGGTGCCGGAATCCGGGCGATCCGCGTCTCTGCGGGCTGGGGAATGGCGGCAGCGGCCTGGTCGCCCGACACCGCCCCGACTGCGGCGGCCGGGGGTGCGACCCGGTCCGGGCCGATGGTCCGTGTGGGCCGCACCTCGGCGTTCGCCGCCTGGGCCGTGCGTTCCGGCTCGGCGAGCTTGAACGAGTCGAGGTTCGGCACCTCCGGCCGGATTCGATCGAGCCCGGCCATTGGCTTCTCCTGCTCGCGCGAGCTGAACAGGCCGATGCCGATGATCAGTGTCGCGGCGATCGCCGAGGGCCAGGCCGATCGCAGCCAGATGCTCCTTTGCCGGGCCGGCTTCGCCGGGATGACGTTCGCGGGCACGGAGTCGAGGTGGCTCACGATCCTCGACGACGCCGCGATCAGCCCGCGCGCCCCGGCCACCGCGGCCGAGCATTCGGCGCAGGACTCGACGTGGCGCTCGAGACGCGCGCCTTCCTCGGCGTCGAGCGCGCCGTCGAGCCAGGCGTGGATGGCCCCTTCGTCAGGATGTTGCATTGATTCCTCTCGTCTTTCCCTGGGCCTGCTGCTGCTCGAATGCTTCGACGAGGCGTTTGCGGGCACGGGCCAGCGTGGTTCCCACGGACGCGACCGACAGGTCGAGCGCGGCGGCGATCTCGTTGTAGTTCAGTCCTTCCTCGCGCATGAGCAGCGCTTCGCGATCCCGCTCGGTCAGCGCATCGAGCGCCCGCCGGGCTATCGCCGTGTTCTCATCGTGCTCCATCGCGACGAGCTGCGGCACCGTGTCCTCGCGCTCCCGCTCCTCGCGGGCGAGCAGCTCGAGATGGCGCCGTCGCCGCGCGTCCTTCCGTGCCTCGTCGCGTACGAGGTTCGTCGCGACGGCGAAGAGCCAGGAACGCTCGCTCACGATCTCCTTCTGCCTTGCCGCGCGAAGAAACGTTTCCTGCGCGACTTCTTCGGCCCAGTCGCGATCGCCCAGGCGCCTCGTCAGGTATCTGACGAGCGGCTGGTGGAATTCGCGAAAGAGGGCGTCGAGGTTCATGGATGATCCTGTCATCCTGAGCGAAGCGAGGGATCTGCTTCTTCAGGGAGACGAAGCAGATCCCTCGCTTCGCTCAGGATGACGTCAATAGTCGTTCGAGATCCTCGCGAGCTCGGCCCGGGTCAGCGTCTCCGCGCCCGAGGCGGTGCGGATGCTGATCACCACGCCGCGGCCGTTCACCGTGACCTGCTCGCCGATCCCGGCGATCTTCGCCAGCTCCGGAATCTGCTTCAGCAGCTCGAAGTACGCCTCCGAGTAGGCCTTCACGGTCACCTGTCTCGTGCTACCCGCCGGGCGGACATCGGTCCACACGTCGTTCACCAGGCGGAAGGTGCGACCGCCGACCTGCCTTTCCGAGGCGTCCGCCGAGGAACGACGGGCCGAGTCGATCGCGACGGTGCTCTTGAGGGCCCGCTGATCCGCGGCGGCGCGTGCCGCCTCGAACTGGGCCGTCGCGGGCATCGCCGACGGCGGGGCCGCGTTGCCTCCGGCAGCCTGCCCGCCGACGTCGCGACGACGTGCCATTCCACCGACGGCGCCGGTCACGGTGACGTTCGACAGCTGCATGCCCGGCTCCTTCACGAAATACGACGTGAATTCCGTGGGAATGCCGAACCGCTCGCCCAGCGTGCGAATCTCGTTGTCGAGCTCAGGATTCCCGCCCACCCGGCGACGCTCGGCGCTGAGGTAGCCGATGCGCTGCGCCGCCCAAAGTCGGGCGACGAACGGATTTTCCTGCGATCGCCCGGGAAAGCTCACGCGCGTCGTCCACTGCACCGGCCGACCGCTCTGCTGGCCTTCCACGATCACCGTGCCCTGCCCGTCCCCGCGATACCGCGCGAAGACGACGAGATCCTGGCCGGCGAAGATGTCCGCCCCCGACGCCGGAAGCATCCGCTCGAGCGACACGTTGCCCGTCGCCCGGACGCGGACGTCGGTCATCACCGGGTCGACGAGCCGCGATGCGATCAGGCCCAACGAGCGCTCGACCGATTCCTCCGGCCGCACGAACTGCGACGTGCCGCGACCGGCGAGCGCGAGCTGCTCGATCAGCGTCACGTTGACGTCGGCGCCGAGCCCGAAGGAGTAGACCCGCGGACGCTGGCTGCGGGAGCCGCGCTGGGCGAGGTCGGCGAGGCGAAGCGGATCGCGCTCACCCACCGTCGGCGCGCCATCGGTGATGAAGAGCACGAGCGGCAGTCGTCCGTCCTCCACCCGCGGACGCATCGCTTCGTTCAGCGCCGCCTCGATGTTCGTGGAGCCGTTCGCGTCGAGGTCGTCGAGGTACCGGCGTGCCGCCCGGAGATTCTCGGGCGTCGCGCGAATGAACTCGTCCCGGAAGGTGTGGACGTCGGTGGAGAAGTCGATGAGCCTGAACCGGTCCTCCGGGCGCAGGGTCTCGAGGAGCTGTCGCCCCGCGGCGCGCGCCTGGGTCATCTTCACGCCCTGCATCGAGCCCGACACGTCGAGGACCAGGGTGACGTCGCGTGGCGTGGACGTGGCCTCGCGGCCGCGGTCGGGCGGCGACACCGTGATCATCGCGAAGCCTTCCTCGCGGCCCGGCGCGTTGGTCAGCACCGAGATCGCGGCCGCGTTCGACCGGGCGACGGGAACCAGGATCGTCGCGTCGCGCGCGTCGCCGCGCACGCGCACCTCGACCCGCGACCCGCGGTCCGAGACGTCCACCGAATGCGTCGGCGAGTACGCGCGCCCGAATCCTTCACCGTCCGGATACTCGAGCACGAGATTCACGGGGCTCGTCTCGCTGCCGGCGCGGGCGGGGTCGGCTCGCGTGCCGCCGAAGTAGTCGACGCGCAGCGCGTCGCCCTCGCGCGTCGCGACGGACTGGAAGCGGACGACCACGCGCTTGGTCTCGCCGGGATTGATCGGGAAGATGCGGGTGCGGAGCATGCCCAGCCCCATCCACTCGACGAGGGCCGGGTCGCGCTGGCGCCGCACGATCTCCTCGTACATCCGCCGCGCCTCGTCGGCGCCGTAAGTCTCGCCCGAGACGAGCTCGCCATCGATCTCGAGCTGGAGATCCTGGAAGGCGGCGTTCTTCGGCAGCGGAAAGACGTAGTCCGCTTCGCCGACACGGTTGCCGCGATTGACGAACGTCTCCTCGACTTCATATCGAAGTACGCGGTCGGTCATGCGCACGCGGACGTCGGTGCGAGTGCGGACGATGGAAGCGTCCACCCGGCATGGAAGGATGCGCGGCTGGGGCTCGACCGGGCGCGGCTGTGGTACGATGCAGCCCCGGTCGATCAGGACCCCCTGCGCTCCAGCGGAAATGGCGAACAAAGCGAGCCCAGCGACTGCGAGTGGCGCTCTCATGGGTGACTCCGGTTGATGTCCTTTTCTTGTCATCCCAAGCGCAGCGAGGGACCTGCTTCTCCCTGAACCGGGAACTGACATGGAGACGCCAATGAGCGCCGAACTTGCACATGGACTCGCCAGAGGGCCTGGTGAGGCCCTGTTGACAACTATTGGATGGAGGCTGTAATGACTGATCCCAACAAGAGCCGGGGCAATTCCACGGGCGCCGGGGCCGAAGCGGCCGAGGGCATCCACTCGGCGGATCGTCCGCGGACCGAGGAGAAGAACTCAGGGCTCGAGAACGCCGACCGTCAGGCAGATGGTGACGAGCGTCGCGGCTCGGAGCCGACCACGAGTCACCCGACGGAACACCAGAGCTCGTACGGCGGCGGCGGGGAGAACGGCGGGGCCTGACATCACCTGTCATCCCGAGCGAAGCGAGGGACCTGCTCTTCTGCAGGTATAAGCAGGTCCCTCGCTTCGCTCGGGATGACAGCCGGACAGATGGACAAAAGCAGCGATCGTACCAGTCGGCTTCCACGGACCAGTGGGAGCCGCTGGCACGGTGTTTCCCTTTACCCCGGTGTACAACGTCAACGGGGTACAGCGGCAGATGGGGAACACGACACGGCGGGCAATCGGAATCTTCAGCGGGGCGATCGGCGCCGCGGTCGTGCTGACGAGCTGCACCCAGTTCGTGAAGACCGGCCTCCGCGCCGAGCAGGCGCCCGAAGCCGAGGCCAGCAGCATCTTCAGCCTCGCGTCGGCGATGCGCCGCAGCACCTCGCTGCTGACGACGAAGACCACTTCCCTCGCCCTGGACCGCATCGACCAGCGCGACCTGCCGCTCGACGCGACCTACCGCCGCACCGGCAGCGGGCGCGGCGTGACGGTCTACGTGTTCGACGGTGGCATCTCGCCCACGCACCCCGAGCTCGCCGGACGGGTGCGCGTCGGCTTCACGGCGTTCCCGAGCGACCCGAAGATCTGTAACGCGCACGGCACCGCCGTCGCCGGCGCGATCGCCGGCAGCACGCTCGGCGTCGCCCCCGAGGCCGACATCGTCGACGTCAAGATGGTGCAGTGCGGCACGCTGCGCGGCACAATCAAGGGCATCGTCGACGGCGCGAAGTGGACGATCGAGGATCACAAGCGCCGTGGCGGCGCGGCGATCGCGAACTGGAGCTTCATCGCCGACACGGCCCAGGACATCCCGGCACTCGACAGCGCGGTCGCCGCGCTGCGCGCCGCCGGCATCCCGGTGATCGTCAGCGCCGGCAACGTCGACCAGAACGCCTGCAAGATCTCGCCGGCGAACGCGGTCGGGACGATCGTCGTCGGCGCGTCGGCGGTGGCGATCGACTCGACCAACGGCCGCCGGATCACGTCGGACACGCGGGCGCAGAACACGGCCTGGGGCCCCTGCGTTGACGTGTTCGCGCCAGGCGACTCGGTGCTGCTGCCGAGCCTCGACACCGACCTCAAGCCGATCAGCCAGCTCTGGAACGGGACGTCGATGTCGGCCGGTTACGCGAGCGGCGCGGCGGCGCTGTTCCTCGAGATCGCGCCGCGGGCGACGCCGGACGAGGTGGGCGAATTCCTCCGGCGTTCGGCCACGCCGGGCGTCATCCGGAATGCGGGCGGCGAGGCGGGACGGCTGCTCTACGTTGGGATCCCCGTGAACCCGACGCGGACGGTCGCCCTCAACGGCCCCAGCCGCTAGACTACCGGATCGCTCGACCGTCATCCCTGTCATCCCGAGCGTAGCTCTTGTCATCCCGAGCATAGCTCTTGTCATCCCGAGCAAAGCTCTTGTCATCCCGAGCGTAGCGAGGGATCTGCTTCACCGAAGAGCAGGTCCCTCGCTGCGCTCGGATGACAGCAGAAGCAGGTCCCTCGCCGCGCTCGGGATGACAACGGAAGCAGTTGCCATGCAGATCCTCCTCGCCGAAGACGACCGCCAGTTGCGCGTGACCATCGCGAGAGGGCTTGCCGAGGCGGGCTATCGGGTGGACGAAGCCGAGACTGGCCCCGCGGCCCTCTCCCTGGCCACCGCCAACACCTACGACGCCGTCGTCCTCGACGTGCTGCTGCCCGGCAAGTCCGGCCTCGAGGTGTGCAACGCGTTGCGCGCGTCCGGCAACAAGGTTCCGCTCCTGATGCTGACGGCGCTGGACGCGGTCCAGAACCGCATCGCCGGACTCGACGCCGGCGCCGACGACTACCTCACCAAGCCGTTCGACTTCGGGGAGCTGCTCGCCCGGCTGCGGGCGATCACCCGCCGCCAGCATCCGGAGCCGGGCACCGAGCTCACGGTCGGCGACCTCGTGATCGACACAGCCCGACATGCCGTCCGCCGCGGCAACCGCGTCATCCAGCTCACCTCGCGCGAATTCGCCCTGCTCGTGCATCTCGCCCGCAACGCCGGGCGCGTCGTCGGTCGCGCCGAGCTGATGGAGCAGGTGTGGAACGACTCCCCCGGGTCGTACTCGAACATCATCGACGTTTACGCCGGTCGGCTGCGTCGAAAGCTGGAGAAGCGCGGCGAGACGCCGCTGCTCACGACGGTCCGGGCCACGGGACTGCTGCTCGAGCCGACGGTGAGCCGCGGCCAGCGCGCGCCGCGCTGACCGATGTGGCCTTCGTCGCTCCGGGCGCGGCTGACGATCTGGTACACCATCCTCATCGGCGCGCCGCTCATCGCGCTCGCCATCGCCTCGTACGTGGTGTTCGCGCGCGGCCTCGAGGCGGGCACCGATCGCTTCATCACCGACGCCCTCTCGGCCGTCGCGCGGGAAGTGCACGCCGAGCGTCGGGTGGCGGAGACGTCGCGCGACGCGCTGGAGGTGACGCTCAACGAGGTGCGCTTCCGCGACCTGCACATCGTGATCCTCGATAGCGCCGGGCCCGTGGCGTCGTCCGTGGATGGGCCGCGCAGCGATCACGAAACGGAGCGGTGGCGGGTCGATGCCGACCGCGCGCTCGCCGCGCGCTTCGCCACGATGACCCTCGACGACACCGTCGCCTTCACGCTCGAGGGGACCGGTGAGCGCGTGGTGGCCGAGCCGCTCGCGTTCGAGGGGCGACGGTTCCGGATCGCCGGCGTCTACTCGCTCGACTTCAACCAGGCCGTGCTGTCGAGGATCCGGAGGATCTTCCTCCTCTCGATCCCGCTGCTGATCGTGTGCGCCGCGGCCGGCGGGCGGTTCATCGCCGGGCGGAGCCTCGCCCCCGTCGCCGACATGGCCAGCCGCGCGGCGGAGATCAGCGCGCGCACGCTTCACGACCGCCTCCCCGTCAGCGGCGGCGCGGAGCTGGTGAAGCTGGCGCAGGTGGTGAACGGCCTGCTCGATCGCATCGAGCATTCGTTCGAGGAGCAGCGGCGCTTCGTGGCCGACGCGTCGCACGAGCTCCGGACGCCGGCCGCCATCGTCCACACGGAGGCGGACGTGACGCTCTCCCGGCCGCACCGCGAGGAGCGTGAGTACCGCGAGTCGTTCACCATCGTCCGCGACGCCGCCGGCCGGCTCGCGCGCATCGTGGATGACCTGTTCCTGCTCGCGCGGTCGGACGCCGGTGACGTCGCCCATCGCCCGGACCACGTGTATCTCGACGAGCTGGTGCACGACGTCATTCGCGGCATCCGCTCGGTGGCGCAGCAGCGCGGCGTTCAGGTCGAGCTGTCGGAGGTGGACGACGTTCCCGTGTTCGGCGACGCCGACCTGCTCGGCCGCCTCGTCCTGAACCTCCTCGACAACGCCATCAAGCACTCGCCGCCGGGATCGGCGATCGACGTGAAGGTCGGGCGGAGCGGCGGCAGCGCGACGGTGGACGTGATCGATGCCGGATCGGGAATTCCGGCGGACGTGGGCGCGCGGGTCTTCGAGCGTTTCTTTCGCGCCGACGTCGCGCGGTCGCGCGACGAGATCGGGTTCACGAGCGGCGCCGGCCTCGGCCTCGCGATCGCGCGCCGGGCCGCCGAAGTGCACCGGGGCGCGCTCGATCTCGTCGAGTCGCGCCCCGGCCACACACACTTTCGATTCACGATGCCGCTCGACAGCGGCGAGCCCGCCTAGGCAAGCTCGTTAGCGCGAGGCGAGGCGGGCCGGGGCCTTCGGATGCGCGGTATCACAGTAGTGGATAATCGCTTGTAGCAGAGGAGCCTGTGATCCGCATCGAGCAATTATCCACTACTGGATACCCGCTTTCCGAAGGACCCGGCTCGCCTCTCCAATTCGCGGAGATTCCCTGGAAACGGAACCCGCCCGCTTCGAAGCGCTATCGATCGCGGCGAAGTGCGCGCGCGAGAAAAGTGTCGCGCTCCAGCAGCGAACCCGCATGGCGACGCCGGAGAGCAAGGCGCAAGGCGGGGCGAGACGAGTCCTTCGGAAAGCGGGTATCCTGTAGTGGATAATCGCCCCTGAGCACCACTGGCCCATCCACCGCAGGCGATTATCCACTACTGTGATACCGCGCATCCGAAGGACTCGTCTCGCCCCGGCCGTCCTGAACTTCCCTAGAATCGGAACGCGAGACCGGCGCGAATCTGCTGGGGCGTCATGCGATAGTACTGCGCGTCGCCCATTTCGCTCTCGGACACCGCATCGCGCCGGTCGGTGAGGTTGCGGCCGTCGAGCCGGAGCTCGACTCGCTCGAGGCGGTAGCCGATGCCGGCGTCGATCGTGGTGAAGGCCGGCGCAAGCGCCGTGTTCCGCTTCGTCATCTGCCGGTCGCCCGTGTAGTTCACGTTGCCGTAGGCGAGGAAGCCGCGTTCCGGCGCGAGGGTGAGTCCGGCCGACGCGAGGTGCCGCGCCGACATCTCGAAGCGCTTGCCGGCGAGCTGCGTCGGCGTGCCGCCGAACGCCTGGACGAAATCGACGAACTTCGCGTCGTGGAAGCTGTAGCTCGCCCGCGCGCTCACGTCGGAGACGAGGCGGAGGTCGGTCGAGATCTCGGCCCCCTGGAAGCGCGTCTGGCCGGCGTTGATCATCGCCGGCAGGCCGCCGACGATCGTCGAGGTCACGAGGTTGTTGAAGTCCGTGCGGAAGACGCTGAGCTCCGCGTCCATGCGCGCGTCGAGCATGCGCGACTTGAAGCCAGCCTCGTACGTCCGCGCCGTCTCCGGCTCGAGCACGCCCTCGTTCTCGGCGAGGCTGAAGTCGAATGCCGCCGGCTTGAAGGTGTCACGGTAGTTCGCGAAGGCACGGAAGTGGTCGGTGCCCTGCTCCCAGAGGCTCACCAGCGCGCCGATGCTGCCGGCCGGGCGGGTGTGGGTCACTTCCTCGCCCTCGCCGCGCTTCTCGGTCGTCGCGTTGAGGCGAAGGCCCGCGCTGAGCGTGAACCGCGTCGTCGGACGCCATTCCGCCGACGTGTAGGCGCCGATGAACCGCCGCTCGCTCTCGGCGTCACGGTCGAGCGTCGTCGGCTCTGACACGGCGGTGGCGCTGGAGCCGTTGAGGGGGACCGTGTACGTGAACACGGCGCCCTTGCCCTCGCCGGCCGCCATCAGCAGGTCGGCGCCGGCCATGAATCGCACGCCGGAGCGTTCCGGCCAGATGACGTGCGTGTCGGCGTAGAGGTCGTTGACGTCGATGGTCTCCTTGAAGCCCGAGGCATTGTCGGGCGTGTCGGACACGTCGACGAGGAATCCGCGGAACATGTCCTGGGCCGAGTGCGTGAACGACGCCATCGTGCCCCACCGCGCGCCGCTGAAGACGCCGCGCTCGAAGCCGCCCTGGACCGCGATGCGATTCTCGTCCATGTAGGCGCCGGCCGGGTTGTGGTTCGCGTCGAGCGGCACGTTCGGGGAGAGGCTGCTGCCTTCGCGCGGATGCGGGCTGTTCGGCTCCTGGCGGAGGATGTTGAGGTCGGCCATCAGCCAGGTGCGGTCTTCACCGTTCACCTTCGACGTGCGGAAGAGCCCGTGGCCGCGGGAGTACGACGCCCGGTCGTCGGCGAAGGCCTGCCGGTCGAAGTCCGCGCTCACCCGGGACTTCCAGGCGGCGTCGGGAAGCAGGGGCAGCTCGACGCCGGCGCTCATGGTGCCGAAGCTGCCGCCGTCGATGCTCGCGTACTTGCGCGTGGCGGCGGCGGCCGTGTGGACGACATGAATCACGCCGACGAACGACGTCGCGCCGTAGGTCACGGGCGCCGGTCCGCGGAGGACCTCGATGCGCTCCACGTCGCGGAGGCTGAGGGTCCCGATCGCCGGATTGAAGGCGCCACCCCAGGGTACACCGTCGACGACGAGGAGGAAGGCGTCGAACTCGCGCAGGCCCTGGAATTCCGGGACGGCGCTGGCCGGCCCCGCGTCCCCGCCCGGCGCGATGGCGACACCGGTCGAGAGGGTCAGCGCTTCGGCGAGGGTCTTCACGTTCCGGGCGCGGAGGTCGCTGCCGGTGATGATCTCGATGGAGGCGGCGACGTCGTGCGGCGCCTCGGGAATGCGCGTCGCGACGACGGAGACGGGTGGGATGCTGGTGGCCGGGGGCTGCTGCTGGGCAGCCGCGAGGCCCGGGGAGGCCGTGCCGAGGGCGACGAGAAGGCGACGGAGGGTGGAGCGACTGGTCATTATCAGGGGTGGGCCTGGTGAATGGCGGTGGCGGTCCAGAATCATGAACAATTCATGAACGCATGGGAAGCCAGAACCGCTGGGGGGGCGGTGGATCAGTGGATCAGTGGATCAGTGGATCAGCCGAGTGGTTGGCCGGTGGTGGGGTGACACGTTGTCGGTTGTTCGGTCGAGCGCCTGCCCGCCACTCCAGACCGAGGCATTCCGATCCACCGATCCACTGATCCACTGATCCACCGATCCACCCCTAGATCCAGCCCTTCGCCTTGTACTTGATCCACGCGGCGGACTCGTACGCGACCGAGTACGGAATCCGCCACCAGGCGCCGTCGAGACCGGACGAGATGCAGGTGACCCTGTAGCCGAAGGTCTCGAAGGTCTTGCAGGCTCGGCGGGTGTGGAGCCGCGACGTCACCAGGGCGATCGACGTCGGCTGCACCATCTTCCGGAACCGCTCGGCCTCGTCGCGCGTCGTGAGCGCGTAGCCCGGCAGCGCGATCCACTTCGCCACGTAGCCGGCCGAGTCGATGATGCGGCGCTGGTCGGCGTTGCTGGTCAGCTCCGGATGCACCTCGTCCTGGATGTTCGTCGTGACCAGCGTTGCGCCGTGCTCGCGCGCGAACCGGATTGCCGTCAACAGACGTTCGGCGCTCGTCCGGTTGAGTCGTCCGTCCTTCGTCACGCCGCCGCTGAGGGCGATGACGACCTGCGGCGGTGAAGGAGGTATCGGATCCTGGCGCGGGAGCCAAGCCTCGATCGCGGCGCAGTAGAGGAGGCCGAGGACCACGAGGGCCGAGAGGCTGCGCCAGTGCCGCGCGAGCAGCGCGCGAGCGCGTGCGATCACGGAGCCTTGTCGCTCCCGTAGATGCGTCCGACGCGCTCGGCGGCGCGGGCGATCGCGTCGACGGCTGGCCCCGCGGAGGGCGCGCGCATCTCGACGGAGATCCACCCTCCGTACTTCAGCGTCCGCAGAGTCGTTGCCGCCTTCCCCTGATGCGGGCCGTCCGTCACCTCGGCCAGCTCCGGCTCACTCGTATGGAAGTGCCCCAGCCACCCGTTCGCGGCGGTGAGCGTGGCGGCCGGATCCTCAGCGAGCGTCACGATGGCGCCGAGGTCGCCGTTCACCTTCACTCCGCGGCTGGCGATCGCCTCGCAGAGGGCGACCGCTTCAGCGGTCGTGTTGATGAAGTCGCAGTCGTACGACGGCGGGTTGGGCTCGATGCAGATGACGCAGCCGCGCGACGCCGCCATCGCGCCGAGCTCGCGGAAGAATTCGCAGGCGATCTCGTTCGCTTCGGCGAGGGAGAGCTTGCCGCGCTTGCGGTTCTTCGGCGAGCCGAACACGAGGGCGTGGGCGCCGAGTCCATGGGCCATCTCGATGAGCCCCATCATGTACTCGCGGAGGGCGCGGCGAACCGTCGGCGAGCCGAAGAGCTGGAGGTCGGCGCGGCCGAAGAGAAGCGCCTGCATGGCGACGATCTTCAGTCCGCGCTTCTCCCATTCCGCGCGATAGGCGGCGATCTCCTTCTTCGTCGCCTCGATCGGCGACTCCCAGCGTTTGGTCGGCGCGACTTCGACACCGGTGAAGCCGTGAGCGCGCAGGACTGCCGCGACGGCATCGTCATCCTTCGGATCCCAGGCGATGTTCGACGCGGAGAGGCGGCTTGTCACGGTGAGCGGCCGAAGGAGTTGCGCCGGCGGTCGGAAGCCCGCAAGCGACGGAGGTGCGACACGTTATCCCGCCGGAGCGGTCGCTGGCAACACCGGCGGCCGCTCGGAGCAGCACCGGCTATCGGCGAGCCTCCCTTCGTTTGCGGGGCGGGAACGCGGCGAAGCGCAACAGGCGCGTAGTGCGCGGGTGCAGCTGCCGCCGCGTTGTGTCGCGGGGT
>CAMLHT010000037.1 GCA_946479895.1 uncultured Gemmatimonadota bacterium
GAAGTGGGGGCACATGGTCGCCCTCCAGTCGCCACACATCGTCGCGATTCCGATCGAGGAGGCGCTGGCCGAGCCGAAGCGGGTGCAGCCGCTGCACGACGTGGTGCTCACCGCGCGGGAGACCGGTATCTCGTTCGGCGATTGACCGACCTGCGTGGCAGGGCCGAAGGTTCCATCAGGGCCGGAGGTTCCACACGGAATGGCCGAAACGGGCCTGACAATCCCGAAAAGTGATCTCCCGAATGGACACCCGCGCGGCGCGGATTCTCACGAGTCGGACATCCGCGTTTTGCGGCGATCCGGACCGTATTCGTAAGTCGTTACGGTGGAAGGACTTCGCTCGTCAGATCTGTATACAAAAGTCGGCCCGCTCCCTGCCATATCCGATGGCGGTACACGGGGTATACTGGAGCATCCAATGAGAACACTCGCACTGATCGGCATCCTGACGGTTGGCGTCGCGGCTTCGGCCGGGGCGCAGCAGCCGCCTGCGGGTCAGGCGACGGAGATCCCGGCGCAGTACCGGCCGCCCCGGGGCATGTGCCGCATCTGGCTCAAGGACGTGCCACCCGCGCGGCAGCCCGCGCCCACGGACTGCGCCGCCGCGGTGAAGAACGTTCCGGCCAACGGCCGCGTCGTGTTCGGTGATACCGAGACCGTGCAGACTGCTCCGCGAACGGATCCGAAGAAGCTGCCCGAGACCAAGTCGTACTCGGGCAAGCCGGGGGAGAAGCCGCCGATCATCATTCCACGGAAGCCGCCGGCTCGCTGAGCCGGAGGCGCTGGCGGGCGGAGTTATATAAGGGGGCCTCACATGAGGCCCCCTCTTTGCACCTGCCGACGTCGTGATCCGACAAGTCCAGGACCGCTGGGTCCCCCCGCACGACGAATTCGTCAGCGCCGAGCCGCCCTCCGGCCGCGTCATCGTCATCGCGCCAACGCGCGCCGCCTGCGAGACCATCGAGCTCGCGGTGAAGCTCCACATCGAGACCTACCTCGAGAAGCATCACGGGCCGAAGGTCCGCGAGCTGGCCCGCTCGGGAAACGGCTTCGGCATCATCGCCGGCACGGGCACGGGCAAGACGCTCGCGATCCGGCCGATCGCCGAAGAGATCGTCGGGCACACCGACCTGAAGGTCGGCGTCGTCAACCGCGAGCGCGAGGCGACGCCGGAGACGCCGACGTGGAACGTCATCGTCGTGACGACCGGCATCGCGCGGCGCTGGTTCGAGGAAGGCGACATCCTCAAGACCGACACGCTGATCGTCGACGAGATCCACCAGACGTCGGCGGAGCTGGAGCTCTGCCTCGCGCTCGGGAAGCGCGTGGGGTGCCGCTTCATCTGGCTGTCGGCGACGGTCGACCCGAAGTTCTACAGGAAGTACCTCGGCTCGGCCGAGGTACTCCAGGTCTTCGACTTCGACGCGGCCAGGGCGGCACAGGTGAAGGTGCTGAACAAGGATCCGTCGGAGTTCCTCGACGACAAGACCCTCCGTGGCTTCGTGAAGGAGAAACGGGGCGTCGCGCTCTTCGTGCCGACGCGGCGCGGCGTGGAGGAGGCGGCCGAGCACGTGAAGATGGTCGCGCCGAAGATGAACACGGCGTTCTATCATGGCGGCGAGCCGGTGCGCATCCTCCGCCCGTTCCTCGAGAGCGGCGAGCAGAAGCCCTACTTCCTCGCGATGACCGCCGCCGGGCAGAGCGCGCTCAACGTCCGCGGCCTCGACACGGTGATCATCGATGACGTGAAGTTCTTCAACGTCATCAACAAGGGGCGCAACGTGCTCACCAAGGAGCACCTCGGCGCCAACGAGATCCTCCAGATGGCGGGGCGGGTGCACGGCCGCGTGGCCGGCGGCCGCGTCTTCATTCTCTCCGATCGCGACATCCAGTTCCAGTCTCTCGAGCCGACGGAACCCGAGTTCCAGCTCGCCGGCGACTCGGAGCGCGTCGCCATCACCTGCGCCGCGCTGGGCGTCCGGGCCGATGAGCTCGAGCTGCCGGTGCCGCTCGACCGGATCGCCTACCGGCGCGCGATGGAGCTTCTCGAGGCGCGCGGCATCGTCGAGAAGGGAAAGCTCACGCGCTACGGTCGCGCCGTCGAAGCGATGCCGACCGAGCGGGCGTGGGCCGAGCTCCTGGTGAATGCCGACGACGAGCTGATGCCGTTCATCGCGGTGATGGCGTCGGTCGAGTCGCTGCACCGCATGACCCGCGAGGAGCGCGACCTCGACGGCATCATCGTCCCGGGGAGCGATCACCTCACGGCGTACAACCTCTACGCCGAGGCGTACTCGTCCGCCGGCAGCATGGGCGAGGTCTACGGCCTGCCGCGGCACGTGTTCGACGAGGAGAAGCTCGACCGCTGGGCCGACCGTCGCGGCGCGCTCGTCAAGTCGATCGAGGACGCGGCCCTCGGCATGGCGAGCATCTATCGCGGCGTCGGCCTGCCGCTGCCCGACCAGATGTCGAACGCCGGCGAGCGCGTGCTCCGGAAGTTCCAGGAGCTGCTCGCGCGCTACATGCCGTTCACGCTCGTCATCGACGAGGAGACCGCCGGCGGCGACCAGGCCCGCGTCTCGAAGACGAGCGTCTGCGGCAGCTGGGGCCCGATCGCGGGCGAGCTGCGATACTTCGCGGACAAGTTCGGGAACCCGCGGGCGTCGATCGAAGGGACGCAGGTCCCGCCGGACCTGATCCGCAAGTACGCGCAGACCGGCGACGCGGAGCTGATCTACGACCCGGCGCGCAAGAACGCGTCGATGTCGCTGCGTCGTCGCGTGACCTATTTCGGGTTCGAGCTCGAGCGCGAGATCGAGGGCATCGACGAATTCCCGCCCGAGATCGCGGACCAGGCGCGCCATGTCCTGGCCGAAGCCCTCGCGCGCGGCGAGGCCCGCCATCCCGGCGTGAATCGCAACCGCGTGGCGGTGGAGGAAATCCGCGAGGTCTACCGCCGATCGGGCGGAAAGACCCCGAAGCTCGGGATGGCCGAGCTGACGGCGATCTACGAGCAGCAGCTGGCGAACGTCAGCTCGGTGTCCGATTTCCGGTTCACACGGGTGGACTTCGATTCCGACGCGATCGTGCCGCGCGAGGTGCGCGAGCGATACGCCGACCTTCCGACCTCGGTGGAGATTCGCGGCAAGGACGTCGAGATCCAGTACGACGTCGAGGAGACCGAGTCAGGCCCCGTGGGAGTGGCGCGGCTGCGGCTCCCGGAAAAGCTGGCGCGCAGCATGGCGGAGTCGGAGCTGCCGACGCTCGACCGACCCCTGCGATTCGTCGTCACGCGCGGGATGCGCGGCGCGGCGCGGGCGGCGACGCTCGGCGAGCTCCAGGAAGAGCTGGATCGTCCCTTCACGCGCGAGGAGATCGAAGGCTTCGAGCGCATGAAGAACCGCGACCGTGACGAGCGCCGGGAGGGGAAGCGGCGGGATCGCCACCGCGAATCCTCGTCGAGCTCCTCCGACGAGCGATACATCCGGGATGACCGCAAGGTGCCGAGCGACCGGTCGGACGGCCGGCGGCAGAAGCCGGGCGTTCGCGCGAAGCGGAAGGGCCGCGGCGGCGGTCGAGGCGGGAAGCGGAGATAGGGGAGAGAGGGATAGAGGGATATCCCCCTATCCCGCTACCTGAACCACGTACTTCTCCACCTTGCCGGTCTTCACGAACCCGCGCGCCTCGTAGTTCGGGAGCGCTCGCGGCGAGTCGAGCGTGCAGGTGTGCAGCCACACCGCCTCGGTCCCGAGCGCCCACGCCTCCTCGACGGCGCGCGTGAGCATCGCCCCGCCGTAGCCCTTGCCGATGAATTCCGGCGTCAGCCCGAAATACACGATCTCGACGACCGGGCCCGGCTGCTTCTCGAGCTCGAAGTATCCGGCGAGGCGGCCATCCACCTCGAGCTCCCACACGTGGACGTCCGGATTCGCGAGGGTGCGCGCGAGGCGCTCGTCGGGCCACACGTCGCGATCCTTCCAGTGCCACTGCTCGCCGACGCGGCGATAGAGCTCCCGGTAGTGCTCGACGGTGCAGGCGTCGCGGCGAATGAATCGCGCGCTCCCCGGCGGGAGGTCCTTCCGCTTCAGTTGTCCGGGATCGCGCATCTCCAGGAAGGTGCGCGTGACCTCGACCATCACGTGTCGATGGGGCGGCCGGGCAGGAGGAGGTCCGAGCTGCGGACCTTCTCACGGTGGCGCGCCGCCTTCGCGCGGTTGCCGCACGTGGACATGTCGCACCACCGGCGGCGGCCGTTCTTGGTCGTGTCGAAGAAGACGCGCGCGCAGCGGCCGTCGGCGCAGCGGCGCACGCGCGCGAGCTCGCCGGCGATGAGGGCGTCGGCCGCCGACTCCACCACCGGGATCACGAGGCCGGCGAACGCGTCTCCCACCGGAACGAACGAGCGGGCGAAGGTGCCGTCGGCCTTGAGGTCGACGCGCCGCGTGCCGGCGCTGCGGCCCAGGACGCGGTTGATCTCGCTCAGCGCCTCCATGCGCACCCGGTCGCTGGCCACGCCGCGCTCGGCCAGGGTCCGCAGGGACGACCGGACACGGCGCGCGTCGATCAGCGATGCCGTGGCGCCCGCGGGCTGCTGGATCGCCCGGCGGCGGATGCCGGCGGCGCGCTCGGAGTCGAGCAGCGAAGCTGCCTCGAGCCACTGCACGAGCGACTCGAAATCGTACAGCGCGTCGCCGTGACGGCTCGAGAGCTCGCTGTTGACGAAGTCGAGCCAGAGTCGCTCGCCCACGAAGGTGAACGTGGCGCGGGGTGTCGCCAGCGGCGGCGAGTACTGCGTCTGGGAATCTGTCGTGAGCTCGAGCATCGGAGGAGAAAGCATACGACCGCGTACAAACGTCAGCAAGACGAGCGCGAAGATTCCCGGAAATTCTCTCCGGCCGACCGCCGATGCGCGTTTTCACCATCATTACCCATTGCGAAAACGATAGTTTGTCTTCCGGTAAACTCGGCGGCACATCATGGCCATTCAGGCAATCGACGACATCCGGAACGCGCGCGCGGTGGCGGTAGGTTCGACGAATCCCGTCAAACTGTCCGCGGCGCGCGCCGTGTTGGCGCGTCTCGTTCCGGAGATGCGAATCGAGGCGGTCGCGGTGCCCTCGGGCGTCTCGGATCAGCCCTTCGGCGACGATGAAACGATTCGTGGCGCTCTCAATCGCGCATCACTCGCCCGTGAGCGGCAGGATGCCGACTTCGGCGTCGGCATCGAGGGCGGCGTCGTGGAGATGCCCGACGGAACGATGCGGACGTGCGCGTGGGCAGCGGTCGTGTCGCGAAGCGGACGCCATGGTGTCGGCGGGTCGCTCGCGATGCCGCTGCCGGATTCCGTGGCGCGGCTGATCCGCGGCGGAACTGAGCTCGGCCACGCGATGGACCAGATCACCGGCGCGTCGAACACGAAGCATGGCGCCGGCGCGGTCGGGATTCTCACCGCGGGACTCGTGGACCGGCAGGCGGCCTACGAAGTCCTGGTCGCGTACGCCTGCGCGCCGTTCCTGCCGCTGTCAGGCTGAAACGGCCGGCGTGTCCATGCGGGGAAGCCCGGCCATCTTCGCGGTCCGCCGGGCGATCGCGCCAAGGCCGTCGTACGCGGCGTACTTGAAGGCGTCGGCGAGCGCCGGATAGTTGAACACGCTCTGGATGAAGTAGTCGAGCGTGCCGTTGTTGGCGAGGCAGCCCATGGCGATGTGGATCAGCTCTCCCGCGCCCTCGCCCACCACCGACGCGCCGAAGAGGCGCTGGTCGCTGGGACTGAAGAGCAGCTTCACGAAGCCTTCGGTGTCGCCGATGATCTGGCCCCTCGGGTTGATGCGGAAGCTCGACCGGCCGACCTCGAAATCCTGGCCACGCGCCGTCAGCTGGTCGGGCGTCTCGCCGACCGTCGCGAGCTCGGGGATGGTCCACACGCAGTACGGCAGCACCGTCGAGACCTTCTGCTTGTACTTGAGGTCGAAGGCGTGGCAGACCGCGACACGCGCCTGCTCCATGGACGTCGACGCCAGCGCGGGGAAGCCGATCACGTCCCCGGCCGCGTAGATGCTCGGCACGCTCGTGCGGTAGTGATCGTCGACGACGACGTAGGTGCGGTTGTTCACCTTCACGCCCACGTTCTCGAGGCCCAGGCCCTGGATGCAGCCAAGCCGGCCGGCGCTGAACAGGACGCAGTCGGCGCTCAGCTCCGTCTCGTTGCCGATGCGCACGTGGCCGCGCTTCCCGTTCCGCGTGATCGAGCTGACCTGGGCATCGAGGATGACCTGGATGCCGAGGCGCTTGGTCATCTGCTGCCGGAGCGCGTCCGACACCTCCGGATCGAGGTGCGCGAGCAGGCGCGATCGGGAGTTGATGATCGTGACCTGCACGCCCATCGCGGCAAAGGTGCAGGCGTACTCGCAGCCGATGACGCCGCCGCCGATCACGATCATCTGCGGCGGGATCGCCTCGAGGGTCAGCAGCGTGTCGCTGTCGACGATCACCTCGCCGTCGACGTCGATCCCCTCCGGCTGCTGCGGGTGCGATCCCGTCGCGACGAGGATGTACTCACCGGTGATGCGGCGGGGCTCCTGGCCGAACCGGGTGACCTCGACGGTATGCGGGTCGATGATGCACGCCGAGCCCTGGACCTGCTCGATGCCGTGCTTCTTCAGGTTGTCGTCGATGAGCTTCCATTCCGCCTCGATCACCGTGCGCTCGCGGAACATGAAGTCGGCGACGGTGATGTTCTCCTTCACCGTGTAGTCGACGCCGTAGAGCCCGCGCTGGCGGAGCCCCGAGAAGTACAGCGCCGTCTCGCGCAGCGCCTTCGAGGGGATCGTGCCCGTGTTCACCGCCGCGCCGCCCGGCTTCGGCGCGCGCTCGATGAGGCACACCCGCTTGCCGAAGTAGGCCGCCTGAGCCGCGCCCTTCTCTCCGGCGGGGCCGGAGCCGATGACGATCAGGTCGTAATCCAAGAGATCGGGGGCTAGGCCTGGGGGCTGGAAGGGGCGGGTGCCTCGAGAGCGTCCTCGGCGTACGTGATCCAGCCGGTGGTGTCGTCGACGACGAGCTCGACCTCGGTGCCGATGGGTATGGTCAAGTTAGGATTTTCGTGGCCCGCCGGAAAGTCCATCAGGACGGGGACGCCGAGGTCCGAGACGAGGTCGAGGATGAAATCCTCGAAATCCTCCTCCTCCGACCGATCGAGCGAGAGCTGCCCGAACACGATGCCGGCGAGATTGTCCATCAGGCCCGCCGCGCGGAAGTGCACGAGTCGCTCGTCGACCACCGACATGGGGTCGCGCGTCTCCTCGAGAAACAGGATGGCGCCGGCCGTATCCACCTCGTAGCTGGTCCCGATCGTCTGCTGGACGAGCGAAAGGTTGCCGCCCACCAGCCGCCCGGTCGCTCGTCCCGGCAACACGCATCGCGAGAGGTCCTTGCCGATCTTCGTCGTTGGCCGCGGATGGGTGAGGGCGGTGATCAATGAGGAGAAGCTCGGATCGCGCATGCTCGGCGTCAGGTCGTCGACGGTCGGGCCGTGAAAGGCCCGCAGGTCGCATCGCCGCATGAGCCACAGGTGGAGCGCGGTGATGTCCGAGTAGCCGACGAACGCCTTCGGGTTGAGGCGGAAGATGGCCGGCTCGAGATGCGGAAGCATGCGGACCGCGCCGTAGCCGCCCGTCCCGCCGATGATCGCGTTGACGCGCGGGTCCAGCCACATGCCCATCAGGCTCTCGGCCCGACGCTCGTCCTCCCCGCGGTTGAAGCGGCGGAGCTTCTCGATCTCGTTGTCGAGGATGACGCCGAACCCCGCCCGTTCGAGCGCCCGCACGCCCCGCATCAGCCAGCCCTGCTTCGGCGAATACGACGGGGCGACGACACCGATGGTGTCGCCCTTGACGAGGGCTCGGGGCTTTAGGAGCGGAGGGCTTGCCGTGGCGGTCATGGAACCGGGAACGAAGGGGGCCGGGGGACTAGATTTAACGCATGGGGTCAATGGCGGATTCGGGCACGTACTTTCGGAAGGGTTTCGGGCTCAAGGGTGAGATCGAGGGGGACCTGGCGGCGGACTACAGCGGCCAGGTCGTGGATTACCTCCTGGAGCACGATTACACCCTGGTCGAGAACGGCATCACCATTCGATTGGCCCGGGAGTTCGGATTCTGCTACGGCGTGGAGCGGGCGGTCGAGTACGCCTACCAGACCCGCCGGAAGTTTCCGGACCGGTCCCTGTACCTCGTCGGCGAGATCATCCACAACCCGCACGTCAACGCCCGGCTCCGCGAGATGGGCGTGACGATTCTCGAGCGGTCGGAGCGCGGGTTCGATTTCTCGAAGCTGGGCCCGACGGACGTGGTCATCCTGCCAGCATTCGGCGTCACCATCGACGATTTCGCGTCACTGCGGGAAAAGGGGTGCGTGCTCGTCGACACGACGTGCGGCAGCGTCCTCAACGTCTGGAAGCGCGTCGAGGCCTACGCGCGCGACGGGTTCACGGCGCTGATCCACGGCAAGCATCATCACGAGGAGACGCGGGCGACCGCCTCGCAGGTCCGGAAGTATCCCGAGGGCCACTACCTCGTCGTCCGCCACATGGAGGAAGCGCAGGTCGTCTGCGGCTTCATCGAGGGCCGCGTCACCAGCGAGCAGGTGATGGAGCGCTTCGCCCCGCAGGCGGTCTCGCCGGGGTTCGATCCGGACCGGCACCTGCGCCGGATCGGTGTCGCCAACCAGACGACCATGCTGGCGAGCGAATCCCTGGCCATAGCGGCCGAGGTGGGCGCGGCGATCGAGCGGGCGCGGGGACCGGAGGCGCGCGCGAGTGACTTCCGCAGCTTCGACACGATCTGCTCGGCGACCCAGGAGCGCCAGGACGCGGTGAAGGAGCTGCTCACCGAGCCGCTCGACGCGATGGTGGTCATCGGCGGGTTCAACTCGTCGAACACCATCTCGCTGACGGCGCTCTGCGCGGAGACGGTGCCGAGCTATCACGTCGAGACGCCGGAAGGCATCGACTACGTCGCCGGGACGATCCATCACCGGCTCGCCGGCGTCGCCCACCGCGAGGCCACCACGCCGGACTGGCTGCCGAAGGATCGCCCGGTGCGCATCGGGATCACCGCCGGCGCGTCGACTCCGAACTCGAAGATCGGTGAAGCGGTCCGCCGCATCCTGGCCACCCGCGAACGGCTCGAGCGGGGCGCGGGCACCGAGTGAGCACGACCTTTCGCGAGTACGTCGCGCTCGGCGATTCGGCCTCGATCGACCTCTACGCGGCCCTCGACGCCGGCCGGACGGACGTCTCGGTCGCCCTCGAGCGGGTGGAAGGAGCTGGAACCGTGGCCCCGATCGGCGCCGCATCGCTCTTCTTCCGCAACGACGACGAGTCGCACCCCGACGAGAGCGGTAACGACCTCTCGTCCATGTTCCCGGGAATCACCTATCGCCGCCTGGCGACGGACGGCGCGACCATCGGCGACGTGTTCGGCGAGCAGCTCCCGCTGCTGGGAGAGAGCGACGCGCCGACGATCATCACGCTGACGCTCGGCTCGGAGGACCTGTTCAGCGCGTTCTCGCGGACGCCGAAGGCCGCGGTGCTCGAGCGCATCGCCGCGGACCTGGTCGACGCCTACGACCTGCTCGTCGCCGCGATCCGCGACATGCGGCCGAACGGCCTCCTCCTCCTGACGACCGTGACGGATCCGTCCGACCGCACCGGCAAGGTGAAGGGCATTCTCGACGACGCGCCGCTCGCGCTGACGGCGATGGACGCGTTCAACGCGCACATCCGGAAGCTCGCGGCCGACTCGGACCAGCTCGTCCTCGCCGACGCCTACGGGGCATTCCTGGGTCACGGCGCCACGCAGCCTGAAGAGCATCGCTGGTACTGGCGCCGGTCGCCGATCGAGCTCAACGCGGTTGGCGCGAGCGAGCTCCGGAAGGTCTGGCTCGAGGCGTTGCGGACGGCGGTCTACAGATGAATCATTGGCCGCCCTGTCATCCCTGGCGCGGCCAGGGAACCGCTCCCGAGGCGTAAGGGCAGGTCCCTCGCTTCGCTCAGGATCGAGCGCCACATGAAACGACCGCCCGAGCTGATCGCCGAGCTGCTGGAACGCCACGCGTCCATCGCGATGGCGACGCTCGTCGGCGCGCGGGGGTCGCCGAGCGCGCGCGTCGGATCGCGGATGTGGATCGGGCCGGCGGGGGCGGTGATCGGCGCGGTGACCATCGGCGGCTGCGTGGACGCCCGGGCGATCGAGCTGAGCGGCGAAGTGCTCGCCGACGGACGTCCGCGCCGCATCGAGATGGCCCTCGGGGACGACGACGCGCGGGCGATCGGCATGACCTGCGCGGGCACGGTGGAGCTGCTTGTCGAGCGCGTCGATCGGGGCACCGACGCGGCGCGCGCGATGCTGGCCCAGCTCGAGGCGACCCGCACGCTGGTCATCGTCGGCGCGGGGGAGATCGCGACGGCGCTGGCGCGCATCGCCCGCACGCTGGACGTGAAGATCGTCGTCGTCGACGGCCGCGAGCACATGGCGAACGCGGAGCGATTCCCGGACGCCGACGAGGTGCTGGTCGGCATCCCGTCCGAGATCGTGGAGACGCTCGCGGTGACGGCGTCCACCGCGCTCGTGCTGGTGAGCCACGAGTACAAGTACGACCTGCCGATCCTGCGCGCGGCGCTCACGAGCGACGCCGGCTACATCGGAATGCTCGGGGGAAGAAAACGCCGTGAGGCGATGAAGGCGCTGCTGCGCGAAGACGGCATCAGCGAGGAGGCGCTCGAGCGGCTCCATACCCCGATCGGCCTGGCGATCGGCGCCGAGACGCCGGCGGAGATCGCGATTTCGATCGCCGCGGAGCTGGTGCGGGAATGGAAGCGGGCGTGACGGAGTCCTATCCGTCCCTCGTCCTCGAGCACTTCCGCCGGCCGCGCAACAAGGGTCGCCATCCGCGACCGAACGCCAGCGCGGAAGGCGCCAATGCGCTGTGCGGCGACCGCATCCGGATCGAATGCGAAGTGTCGGGCGCGCGCGTCGTCTCGTTGATGTTCACCGGAGACGCCTGCGCCATCTGCGTCGCTTCGGCGTCGCTGCTCTCCGAGCGGGTGCGGGGCATGACGGTGCCGGACGTGATGACCATCGCCGACGAGAGCGTCCTCGACGCGCTCGAGGGCGCCGTGCCGCCGGCTCGCAGGCGCTGTGCAACGCTTCCGCTCGACACCCTGCGGCATGCGCTGTCGCCATTCGTGGCGGTCTCCATCGTCCGGCCCATCGTGCTGGCGGCGGGCGCGGGCCGGCGATTCGGCGGCGACAAGATGCTCGCGCCAATCGACGGTGAGCCGCTGGTCCGGGTGGTCGCGTCGGCGTACGCGGAGCTCTGCGGCCGGGTGACCGTCGTCATCCCGCCGGACGATCGCCTTCGTGTCGCGCTCGATGGCGTCGCGGCGGACGTCGTCGTGAACGAGCAGGCGTCGGAGGGGATCGCGAGCTCGATTCGCGCGGGCGTCGCCGCGTGCTCGTCGCACCCTGCCGTGATGATCGCGCTCGGCGACGAGCCGAGGGTCGATCGCACGCTCGTGATGGAGGTCATGCGCCTCTGGCACGAGTCGCGCGCCCCAATCGTCGTCCCGCTCTACAACGGTGAGCCGGGGCATCCCGTGTTATTCGATGAGACCATCTTCCCGGACCTGGCGCGCCTGGTCGGTGACCGCGGCGCGCGCGGGCTCATCGAATCGATAACCGGGCGCGTGCTCTCGGTCGATGCCGGCATGGATCGGCCGCTGGACATCGACGTGCGGGAGGACCTGGGGAGACTCTGACCGACCATCCCCGTTCCTCAGTCTTTCATCCCCTACCCAACTCCCGGATGCGCCCTCTGATCGCAGCGCTGGCCCTGTCACTCGCCTCGGTCGCTCACGCGCAGGAGCGGGGCGACCAGCCGCCGCGCCGCGTGCCGCGGCCGCCGACCATGGCCGGCAAGTCCGCCGTCTACGCACCCAATGGAATGGCGGCGACGAGCCAGCCGCTCGCCACGTCCGCCGCGATCCAGGTCCTCCAGAACGGCGGGAACGCGATCGACGCGGCGGTCACGGCGGCCGCGGTGCTCACCGTCGTCGAGCCGATGATGACGGGCATCGGCGGCGACATGTTCGCGATCGTCTGGTCGGCGAAGGACAGGAAGCTGTACGGACTGAACGCGAGTGGTCGCGCCGGCGCGCTCATGACGCGGGAGGAGCTGATCCGGCGCCAGCGGACGCGCGGCCCCGGGCGCGGACCGGAAGCGGTGACCGTTCCCGGCGCGCTGGCCGGGTGGAACGCGCTGCTCAAGCGATTCGGCACCCGCCAGCTGTCGCAGGTGCTCGAACCCGCGATTCGGTATGCCGAGGATGGATTCCCGGTCACGCCGGTGATCGCGGAGGACTGGACGACCGGCAACATCGTCCAGCGGGACTCCGGGGCACGGGCGACGTTCCTCATCGACGGCGGACGCTATCCGAAGGCCGGCGACTGGTTCCGCAATCCCGATTACGCGAAGACCCTGCGTGACATCGCGCGCGACGGCCCGGATCTCTTCTACAGGGGCGCGCTCGGCGAAAGGATCGTGAGCCACCTCCGCGCCCGCGGCGGATTCCTCACGATGGAAGACTTGCGGAAGAACGAGCCGACCTGGGTGACGCCCATCTCGACGAAGTTCGCCGGCTATCGTGTCTGGGAGCTCCCGCCCAACAACCAGGGCATCGCCACGCTCGAGATGCTTCGCATCCTCGAGGCGTACGACCTGAAGTCGCTCGGCCACAACTCGCCGGCCTATCTGCACCTGCTGATCGAGGCCAAGAAGCTCGCGTATGCCGACCTCGCGAAGTACGTGGGTGATCCGGACTTCCTTACCGTCCAGGCGTCGTACCTGCTCTCCGACGCCTTCATCGCCGAGCGGCGGGGCCACATCGATCCGGCCAAGGCGATGGACGAGCCGCAGGCCGGGCCCGAGCGCACGTCGAGCGAGACGATCTACCTCACGGTGGCGGACCGGGAGGGCAACATGGTCTCGTTCATCAACAGCCTGTACGACGAATGGGGCTCGGGCGTCGTCGTCCCGGGAACCGGGTTCGCGCTGCACGACCGCGGGCTCGGATTCACGCTGACGCCGGGGCTCGCCAACACCGTCGCGCCGGGCAAGCGGCCGTTCCATACGCTGATCCCCGGATTCATCACGCGGCCGACGAGCGCTTCAGCGCCGGATGGAACGGGCGACGAGCCCTACATGAGCTTCGGCCTCATGGGCGGCGCGATGCAGGCGCAGGGGCACGCGCAGTTCGTCATCAACCATCTCGTGTTTGGCATGGACATCCAGCAGGCGATGGATGCCGGGCGCTTCCGCCACCTGAGCCGGAAGACGGTGGTCGTCGAGCCCGCGATCTCCGACAGCGTCATGAACGCGTTGCGCGCGCTCGGTCACGACGTGCGCCTCGGATCGGCGGGCCAGTTCGGCGGATCGCAGGCCATCGCGCGTCTCGCGAAGGGTTACGTGGGCGGATCCGACTCGAGAAAGGACGGGCACGCGGCGGGACACTGAAACAGGGCGGAGGGCGCAGGGCGGAGGGTGGAGTGGCACGGTGATTCCTATGTAGGAGGCCGTGAAGAGAATTCTTTCAGCCTTCCTGTGTCTCTGCGCCATCGCCGGCGCCGACGGTCAGTCTCTCCGGGGGTCCCGGGCCAGCGTGCAGAAGATGTACACGCGCGCCGTGCTGAACGATCTCGACTTCTTCAGCACGTCGAAGGGGATCTACGAGTCGGTTCGTGACGGCGAGCTGGTGATGATCAGCATCACCATGGACCTGACCCTCGACAAGGTCTCGTACCCGTTCGTGCTGCCCCGCACGCGTGATGTGCTCAACGTGTTCGCGAAGAAATACCACGACGCCTGTGGCGAGCGCCTCACCGTGACGAGCGCGGCCCGCCCGCGGCGGGAGCAGCCGCGGAACGCCTCCCCGCAGTCGGTGCATCCGACGGGCATGGCGGTGGACTTCCGGAGGCCTTCGGGGAACTGCCTGACCTTCATGCGCAACGAGCTCGTCCTGCTGGAGCGGCAGGGAATTCTCGAGGCGACCGAGGAGCGACACCCCGTGCATTTTCACGTCGCGGTCCTCCAGCGCGGCAAGTTCGCTCCCGCCGCGCCTGTAATCGCCGCGGCCAGCTCGGCCACCGCGCCGAAGGTGCCGGCGGCCACCGTGGTTGCCGAAGCGAAAACCGTCGTGGCCGACTCGGCCCACGGGGCGATCGGGAAACCGATGACGCCCGCCCCGGAGACGAGCCGGAAGACGGCCGCGCCCGCCGCGTCCACGAAATCGCGGAGTTATGCCGTAAGGAAAGGCGACACGCTTTCGGGGATCGCAAAGCGATTCGGCCTCACGGTGGCCAGGCTCAAGACCCTCAACGGCCTCACGAGCTCGGCCATTCGGCCCGGTCAGAAGCTGCGGATCGGATGAGTCAGCGGCCTTGCCGCTGACGCCGTAAGATTGCCGATGCCCTTCGACCTGAGGTCTTTCGAGCTCACCGACACCATCCGGTGCGGCACCGAGCTGCGAAGGATCATCGAGCGCTCGCCGTGCCTCGAGGTCGCCGCGCAGTCCATCTGCGAGATGCTGTTCGACTCGCTCGAGGACGGCCGGGACGGAGCCCGCGCCTGCGCGCTCGTGCGGACGTACAAGACGCACTCTTTCAACAAGCTCCCGCCCGACCTGCAGGGATTCGCGCGGAACGCCCTCAAACGAAAGCCGAGCAGTCCATCGGTGAAGTGTCTTACGCTGCTGGGAACCGCGGGCGTGCGGCCGGAGTGGAACAGCCGGCTGCGGTCCCTCAGTCACCAGGCGATCCCGCTCGAGAGCGTGGAGATGGTGGACCAGGCGCCGATGGTCTCGCAGCTCATCCGTCAGCTTGGGCTCGACGTTTCCACCGTGATCCAGCCGACGCCGGCCATCCTTGGCCAGATGGAGGGAAAGTCCTATGGCGTCTTCTACGTGCCGCGCGCCGCGGGCAGTCCGTACATCCCGGCCCAGGACGATTTCGTGTTGCGCGAGCGGGTCCAGTCCGTGGTGGGCTTTGGTGGCCTGCTGCGGAACGGGGAAATGATGGCCACGATCATCTTCTCGCGGGCACCCATTTCCGAGGAAACGGCCGCCCGGTTCCGCACCCTGGCGCTGGACATCCGGGCCGCCCTTTTCGGCGCGGGGGACATTCCGACCTTCCAGTCCGAGCTGGAGTAAACCGGACGGGGCTTCGCGACGTCTGAGGATTGTGCTTCCACTTCGCCTGATGTCAGAGCCGGACGACCGGTCCGACCTGCCGACGCTGATCAGCGGCGCGCAGGCCGGCGACCGCGGGGCGTTCACCAGGCTCGCGGAGCTGGTCCAGCAGCGCGTGCGGGGTTGGGCGGCGTCGTTCACCGACGATTCCGACGACGCCGAGGACGTGACGCAGGACGTGCTGATCCTCGTGCACCGGCGGCTGCCGCAGTTCGAGGGCAAGAGCCGCTTCTCGACCTGGCTGTACACGATCACCCGCAACGTCGCCCTCGACCGCCGGCGCCGGGTCAAGCGCCGCGAGCGCCGGCTGGAGACCATGGACGCGCCGGCCGGATTCGTGGAGATCCGCGACGAGCTCGACGAGTCGACGCTCAGCTCGCTCGTGCTCCGCTACTTCGACGAGCTGCCCGCGCGCCAGCGTGAGGTATTCGAGCTCTCCGATATCCATGGCCTCAGCGCGCCGGAAGTCGCGGCGCGGCTGGGGATGAAGGCCGTCACCGTGCGCGCCAACCTCTTCAAGGCGCGCCGCACGATCCGCCAGCGCATGCTGGAGCACCATTCGAAGCTGCTCGAGGAGTATCGCTCATGAACTGCACAGACGCGCGACACGCCATCCTCGTGGTCGACCCCGCCGCGCTCCAGGGTCGCACCGATCCGGTCCTGCGCCGGCATCTCGAGGGGTGCCCCGAGTGCGCCGCGGCTGCCGATCACGTCGTCGCGGATTTCTCCAGGCTTCGCGCCGCGCTCCTCGCGCGCGGGAATCGCCCGGTGGCACGCCCGCGCCGCGCCCCGCAGCGGGTGGTGATGTCCCTCGTGCCGGTGGCGCTGGCCGCCGAGCTGGCGCTCTTTGCGTTCCTCGGGAATCGCGATGCGGTCAACCCGATCCTCGACCGGCCGATCATCGACGATACCGTGACGACCCTCCTGCCGGTGGTGGTCCACACCGAGGTCGACACGGGCGAGGTCGGACGGGTGATGACGGCATCCACGGCCGGTGACAGCGCCGCCCGGGCGGATTCGGTCTGCCGTGCCGCGGCCCGGGCCGCCGCGGCAGAGCGCGCCCGCGTCGTGGCCGTCACCCACACCCGCCGGGCATCCGCGACGGCGCCGAAAGCGCGGGCATCCATGGTTTGCGTGGCGAAGGGCGATACCCTCTGATTTTCTGATGAAGGGGGATTCGCCATAGCGCTGCCCCGCTGGTAGCTTTTCTGGCCCAACCCCAACCGCCCACAGGGCGGGGAGCAGAAGCCATGAGAGCAGCCATCCGCTCACTCCTGGCTGTCGCCGCGTTGTCGACTCTCGCGCAGGCACAGCCGGTCCAGCAAGCCTCGAACACCCGCCACCCCATCACCACGGCCGACATCAGGGCGTGGAATGCGATGCGCGGCGCCACGCTGTCGAACGACGGCAAATGGTTCGCCTACGTCATCGGGCCGGCCGACAGCAACGCGACGCTCGTCGTGAAGAGCACCGTCGACGCCTCGAAGGAGACGAAGTACCCGGTCGGCGGCACCGGCGGCGGGACGTTCACGATCTCCGGCGACTCCCGGTGGATCGGCTTCCTGGCCGCTCCTCCCCGTCCGGCGAACGCGGCGAACGGCCGTGGCGGCCGCGGCGCGGGTGGCGCGGCCCCGGCCGGCAACCAGTCCAGCGCGAGCGCGCGGAACAAGTTCGTCCTTGTGAACCTCGCGACCGGCGAGAAGAAGGAGTTCGAGCGGATCCGCAGCTTCCAGTTCAATGGCGACACGCCGACCTGGATCGCGCTCCAGGGCTACGGCGCCGGGGCGCCCGCGTCGACCGAAGCGAACGACGGCGGTCGCGGTGGCCGGGGCGGCGCGCCCGGTGGAGGCGCGGCGAACGTCCAGCCGGGTGACCTCAACCTGTATCGCATCGCCACCGGCGAGATCGTCAACATCGGCAACGTCGGCGAGTTCGGCTTCGATGACGAGGGCAGCTACCTGGCGTACACCACCGAGACACCGGACATGATCGGCAACGGCGTCCAGATCCGGAACCTGAAGACGGACGTCAGCCGTTCGTTCGATTCCGATCGCGCGCTCTACCGCCGCCTGACGTGGAACGACAGCCTCGACGCGCTCGCCGTGCTGCGTGGCGTCGTCGACACCGTCCGCCGCGACACGCTCTTCTCGGTCGTGACCTTCACGGCGTTCGACGCCAGCGGCCCGACGAAGAAGATGGTGTTCAACCCGGCGGAGCATGCGGACTTCCCGAAGGACATGAAGATCGCCGTCGCTCGCGCGCCGCGCTTCTCGGCCGACATGCAGGCGATCTTCTTCGGCGTCCGCGCCGCGAACAAGCCGCCGGCCGGCGGCCGCGGCATGGTGGCGGGCAACAACCCCTCGGTGGTCCAGGCCGGCGCGCCGGGTGCCGGCGGCAACGTCGATCCGACACCGGGCGCGGGCCGCGGCGCGGCTCCGCCGGCCGACGATCCGTCGCTCGTGATGTGGCACTCGAAGGACTCGCGCCTCCAGTGGCAGCAGATCGTCCAGGAGCAGAACGACCGCAACTTCAACTACCTCACGGAATACCGCATCCCGGAGAACAAGGTCATCCAGCTCGTGACCGATGACCTGCGCACGGTGAACATCACCTCCGGCGACCGGAACGCCTACGGGATCGACACGCGCGAGTACGAGGCCGGCGCCGTGACGACCGGCCGCAACTTCGCCGACGTCTATCAGGTGGATCTCAGGACCGGCGCCCGGAAGCTCCTGTTCCGGAAGCAGCCCACCACGAACACGCTGCTCCGCTCGTCGCCCAACGGCCAGCGCGCGCTCTACTGGGGCACCGACGGCCACTGGTGGGTGCACGACTTCGCCACCGGGACGCAGAAGAACATCACGAAGGCCGTCACGGCCACGTCGTTCGTGGACGTCGAGGACGACCACAACAACGTCAATCCCCCGTCGTATCAGGCGCTCGGCTGGTCGAAGGACAACGCGAGCGTCCTGCTGTCGGATGGCTGGGACATCTGGAAGGTCCCGGTGGACGGCGGCGCCGCGGTGAACCTCACCGTGAACGGCAAGAAGGACCAGATCCGGTACCGCAACATCAACACGACGTGGACGTTGCCGGCTGGCCGCCGCCCGGCGTCGGTCGTCACCGGCGGGATCGACCTCGCGAAGCCGCTGTACGTGAACACCTACGGCGAGTGGACGAAGAAGGAAGGCGTCTCGCGCATCGAGCCGAACAAGGCCGGCGCGACGGCCATCTTCTTCGAGCCGGCCAGCTTCAACGTGCAGAAGGCGCGTGACGCCGAGACGTACGTGATGACGCGGCAGACGTTCACGGAATATCCGAACTACTGGCTCGCGGGTCCGGACCTCAAGCCGGCGCGCCAGCTCACCGACGCCAATCCCCAGATGAAGGAGATCGCCTGGTCGAGCGGCACGAAGCTCATCGACTACGTGAGCGACAAGGGGGACAAGCTCCAGGCGGCGATGTACCTCCCGGCGAACTACGACCCGTCGAAGAAGTACCCGATGCTGGTGACGATCTACGAGAAGCGGTCGCAGGGCCTGAACCGCTTCGTGAGCCCGAGCGAGACGCGGGCGCCGGATCCGTCGCAGTACACGAGCAACGGCTACATCGTGCTCGATCCGGACATCGTCTACAAGATCAACGATCCGGGGATGTCCGCGGTGTGGTGCGTGATCCCGGCCGTGAAGGCGGCGATCGCCACCGGCAGCGTCGACGAGAAGAAGATCGGCCTCTGGGGCCATTCATGGGGCGGCTACCAGACGGCGTTCCTCGTCACGCAGACCGACATCTTCTCGGCGGCCATCGCCGGCGCGCCGCTCACGAACATGGTGAGCATGTACGGCTCGGTGTACTGGAACACGGGAAGCACGGACGCCGGCATCTTCGAGTCGAGCCAGGGCCGCTTCAAGGGCAGCTTCATCGAGAACCACGAGGCGTACATCCGCAACTCGCCGGTCTTCTTCGCCGACAAGGTGAAGACCCCGCTCATCATCCTGCACAACGACAAGGATGGCGCCGTGGACTTCAACCAGGGCATCACGTACTTCAACACCCTGGTGAACCAGAAGAAGGACGTGATCCTGCTCGAGTACATGGGCGAGAATCACGGCCTCGCGCGCCCGGCGAACCAGAAGGACTACGCGGGGCGGATGAAGGAGTTCTTCGACTACCACCTGACCGGGAAGCCGGCGGCGGACTGGATCAAGAACGGGGTGCCGCGGCTCAAGATGGACGAGCACCTGCTGGAGAGAAAGAACGCGGCGGATTCGACGGCCAGGAGGGTGATCGTCCCGTGATCTGGCAGCTCTAGGTTTTCAGGAAGGGCATTTTACCGCAGAGGATCGCGGAGGAACGCAGAGGCTCGCAGAGGATGGCGATGG
>CAMLHT010000038.1 GCA_946479895.1 uncultured Gemmatimonadota bacterium
GGCTATGGCTATCGCTGCGCTGACGGCTGATAGCCCGGCTCTCGGCTATCGGAGCCGCCGACAGCCGTCGGCTATGGCTATCGCTGCGCTGACGGCTGATAGCCCGGCTGTCGGCCGACGGCCGTAGCCAAGAGCTGGACGCGAGCGATAGCGATAGCCGACGGCTGCCGGCTGGCGCCGACAGCCGAGAGCCGCAGCCGAGCGGATAGCCGAGCGTCAGCAGGTGGGATAATTGGGATCCGGCCCCGCGATCGCGGGCTTGTCCCACCGATTCGCCACCGCCGTCATGATTGCGTGAATGAACCGGCCCAGCCGCGCCGAGTGGTCGTAGTCGATGTACTGGGGCTCGTCCGTCACCTGGTGATAATCCGCCGAATAGCCCAGCGAGAAGTACGTGACCGGGATGTTCGACCGGACGTAGTTCACCTGGTCGCTCCGGCAGAATCGGTTGAGCGGATTGGACGGCTGGTCCCAGCTCCGGTCGATGGCCATCGGCTCGGGGATGATGGCGTTCACCGAGTCGATGATGTCCCCGAACTCCCGCGACAGGCGGCGCGAGCCGAGCGTCTGGACCGAGTTGGGTCCGCCGAACTTCACGTCGGTCACGCGGCCCTTGCCGAGCATGTCCATGTTGTGCGCGGCGACGATGGAGTCGAGCGGCACCGTCGGATGGTCGACGAACCAGCGCGACCCGAGAAGGCCAGCTTCCTCGCCCTGGTGGGAGATGAAGATGATCGACCGCGCCGGCCGCTCGTTCGCGAACCGCTCGGCGATCTCGAGCAGGACCACGGTGCCCGAGCCGTCGTCGTCGGCGCCGTTGTTGATCGAGTCGCGGCGCGGCGGACGGATGGAGCGCGCGTGGCGGATGAGCGAATCGATGCGCCGCTGCTGGTCGGCGGTCGGCGCGCCCGGACGGTCGTTGGCGCCCTGCGGCCGCATCACCTTGTTGAAGGCGCGCAGCGAGTCGTGATCGACGGCGCTCGCCGCCGTGCCGACGTGATCGTTGTGCGCGCCGACGAGCACGTACTGCGTGGCCCGGCGCGGGTCGGAGCCCGGCAGGATCGCGATGACGTTGCGGCCCGGCGTCGGCGAGATGCGGTACTCCTGGCTCCACGACGCGGTGATCGGCGCGCCCGTGTTGCCCGTCGTGAGCGCGCTCACCGGCTTGCCGAAGATGCGGACCGCGGCGGGGGTGCTGATCGTCGCCACCGGAATCGCGTCGGCCGGCGAAACGACTTCCATCCCGTTTCGGACGGCGAAGGCGTTGGTCATCGTCGCGATCGTGTCGGGGGAGATCACGAGCACTCCAGCCGCGCCGGCGACGCGGCGCCGGGGATCGGTGATTCCCGGGACGACGTTGCCACGGCCGCCGCCACGTCCGCCGGCGGCGGGCAGGGGCGCGAGGAACACGGCCACCTTCCCGCGCACCAGCGACGGATCGAAGGTCAGCGTCGAGTCGCCCCAGCGACCCACGAACACCGGCTCGACATTGGCGATGTCGGCGCGCGTGGCGATTCCGTTCGACGCGCTGGCGAGGCTCGGCGACCACTCGCGGCGCGGCTCGAGCGTCATGCCGCCCGCCACGAGCCGGGACTTCGTGACGTCCACGACCAGCGTGCCCCATGCGAGATTCTGGAAGTACGTGCCGTTGTCGCCCGCGGGCTTGAGGCCGAGACGGCGGAACTCCCCGGCGATGTATTCCGTCGCCTTGTAGTTGCCCGGCTCACCGATGCGCCGACCCTGCATGGAGTCGTGCGAGATCTGGTAGAGCCGCGTGCGCATGTCGTTCGCGGTGATCGCGGGCTCGGTGGGTCGTGGCGCCCAGTACCGCGGACCTTCGTCCGGCCAGGCGATCGGCGATCCATCGCTCGGAGGCGCCGAGCTCGTGCCGGGCACGGCGGTGGTCGCGGGAACCATGCTGCCGCTGCACGCGGCGACGATCATGACGAACGGAAGCGCTTTGCGGGACACGTCGGACTCCTCGACGAGGGTGGCGTTGCGAATACGTTAGCGGGGCCGCGGCCGTTTTTGCTACTTTCGGGTATGATCGGCATGCGCCTGCTTCTTCTCCTCGTCGTCGCGTCGACCGCGGCGGCTCAGTCGTCGCCGCGCCTCGTGGCGACCCCGGCCCGTCCACAGCCCGGCGCCATCGTGCGGCTGAGCGTGACGATGCCAGCGTCGCGCGATTCGGTGACCGACGTGCGGGGCGTGCTCGCCGGCGAGCCGCTGCACTTCGTCCGGGCGGCGGCCTCGTGGCGCGCGATCGGCGGCGTCCCGACGGATGCCGAAGGCAACGTGAGCGCGCGCGCCTACGTGACGCGCGCGTCCGGCCGCGTCGATACGGTGCGCGCGGCGATGGTGCTGCCGCGAATCCCGAAGCCGAAGGCCGAGCCGCTGGCGGTGGATAGCAGCTTCTCGAAGCCGATGGATACCGCGACGGCCAACCGGATCGCGCGCGAGAACGCGAAGGCCCGGGAGGTCGGCCGTCGGGCGCACGAGCATCCGGCAATGTGGACCGCGAGCTTCCTCCGGCCGCGCTCGTCGCGGGTGACGAGCGTCTTCGGGTCGGGCCGGGTATTCAATGGCGCGGTGACGAGCCGCCACCTCGGCGTCGACTATGCCGGAGCCGTGGGCGAGCCGATCCTGGCGGCGAACCGCGGAGTGGTGGCCCTCGTGGACACGTTCTTCCTCGCGGGGAGGGTGGTGTACGTCGATCACGGCGGCGGCGTCGTGACGGGCTACTTCCATATGAGTGAGCCCCTCGTCGCGGTGGGCGACACGGTGCGCCGTGGCCAGTTGATCGGGCGGGTGGGGCGGACCGGACGCGTCACGGGGCCACACCTTCACTGGAACGCCCGCTACGGGACGGTGACGGTGAATCCCGGCGACCTGCTCACGCTCGACGGGGCCTGGTATCCGGCACGTCGCCAGACGCCGCCATCCTGAGCCGAAGGGCTCGGGACGACGTCACTCGGCTCATTCCACGCCGGTGCCGAGTCCGAACCGCGGCACGATGCCGAACCGGAATCTCCCGTTGTCCAGCACGTGAGCGAAGAGCCCGGGCGACCATGACCCGAAATGCACCACGCCGGGATAGACGTTCAGCGTGATCAGCTCGCGCCGGTTCAGGCGCGCGTGCGCCGCGGCGAGCAGCGAGCCGCCGCGGTCGTAGAACAGCCCGATGTTCGGGTTGAGCGTCACGGTCTTTTCGCCGGTCACCGGATCCGTCACCGGATTTTCGGTCGGGTCCCACCCTCCGGCAACAGAAACCCAGTCGGTCTCTCCCTTCTTCCGCGACAGGCCGACGAGGAACGAGCCGCCGAAAGTGGTCATCGGACGCAGGGTGCCGCTCCATGGCGTCGCGAGCCGCATCATCGCCGTCTGGTGCATGTTCTGGATCGTCGCCGTCGGCGCGACGATCGCCGCCTGACCGGGCCAGTTCGTCATCTCGATCCGGCCGCTGAAGGCGCGCTGAAGCGCGTCGTTCCTCCACAGGAGAAAGGCAGCGGGGTCGAAGATGAGCAGGTCCGCCACCGCGTCGGCGCTGGGGACGCCATTCTGATGCTCGATCATCTCGGTCATCAGGTGCCAGGCCGTCACGGTCGCCGCCGCGGCCAGCTCGGGGTGCGATACGTCGTGCTGGATGAACCACTCGGTCATCCGCACGCCGGTCATGCCGCCGCCCATCAGGTGGAGCTGATAGTTCGGGAGCCATTGCCCCCCGCCCGATGATTTCCCCGACAGTGGGAGGAGCTGTCGCTTGACGAAGCGGTCCCACGTATACGTCCGGATCACCGCGTCGGGATGGACGATGGACTGCCAGGCGCCGCGCGCCGCCAGCGCGTAGTCGAGGTCGAACACGTGGCGGTTGGCGCTGGCCACCCGCAGCTGGTCGAACCCGCCGTTGACGATGAGCGAGAACGGGTTGAACGCCGATTCGCTTCCGACCGGGATTCCGCGATAGAACCGCATCCCGCGGGGCGGGGCGGCGTGAGTGCTGTCGGAAGTCGCGCTGACGGGAATCGGCGCCGGCGCGATGCGGATCGTTCCGCACGCGCCCAGCGCCACACACCCGATGAGTGCGCGGCCCGCGATCGAGAGGTGCCGCGCAGGATGCATCGAGGAGAAACTAGCTCATGTCACCGGTCCCTGACATCGCGGAGCTTGTCCCGCAGCTGATACGTGATCGCGTTCGATGACGACGTGACGAGCTGCTCCAGCGCTTCCTGGAAATCCGCGACGGTCACGTTGTGGATCGTCGCCGCCGTGAAGATCGAGCTCGGCACGGATCGCGTTCCGAACACCCACGGCGTGAGGCGGTCGTTGCCATGGATGTCCACGCTCCAGATCTCCCGCCCCGTCCGCCGGTCCAGCAGCACCGCCTCGGCCCGGGTGTAGAGATACGCCGCGTGGCTCGATCGGGCGTCGATCCCGAAGCGCCGCATGTTGATCTCGATGACGAAGTCGGCGTCGTTCACGGACTGCACCGGCCGCGCGCCAAGGTAGAGCGCGGTGCGCTCGAGGGTCCGCTGGGCCAGGCGAGCGGGGATGTCCACGCGGCGCGTCGCCGAATCCAGCCGCGCGCTGGCCTTCCGCGCCTCGATCTCCTTGGCCACGCCGCCGCCGGCACGCATGACGGTCGTGATCGGGTTGGTGGAGGGCCGGAGGTCGTAGAAGCCCGTCAGCAGCTCCGGTGACGGCGCGTCGACGAAGCTGAGCGCCAGCGACTTGCCGGCGAACTGATATTCGCCGAGGTAGTGTTTCCGGCCGCAGCCGGCGACGACGAGGAGCAACCCGCCGAGCAGGAGCCGGCGGATTATCGTGGATGCCTCGGGGTGGCGACGCATGACCATTCCTTGTTGAGTGTGCTTGCGCGTACACTGAATGCGCCGGTCGTGCCGGGCCGTGCCACGCGCGTCAACTCGTTGGAACGCCTTGCGTTGAGGCGATCGTGCTCGCTCGCCGCGGGAGCGTCCTGTCCGTACTTTTGGACGCCCGTCTGTCCACTCGTGATGAATCACTCCAGTACGGAATGCCCATGCGCCGCTCGCCGATTTTCCTGATCCTGACAGTCCTCTTCTCGCAGGGCGCGGCTGCGCAGGTGCGGGCGCGGCAGGTCGACCCGCAGATCGACCGCTATTTCCAGCTCGCGCGCGCCGAGTACTCCGGCGAGCGCGCCCGTGAGGTGGTGGCCTTCATGAGCGGGAAGTCGCGATGGCCCGGCAATACGGCCTTCGATGCTTCCCTGGACCTCGTGATCGCCCGCCTGCGAGCCGCCGGCTACGTGAACGAGGACTCCGCCCCGGCGACGGCTCCGCTCACCTACCGCGTCGAGAAGCGTCCGCTGCGCGGTGCCGCGTGGGACATGGTTGATGCCTCCCTCACGATCGTCGGTGACGCCACGCCGCTCCTCACGTCCGCGACGAACTTCAACATGCTCGCCGTCAATTCGGTCTCGACGCCGGATACGGGCGTGGTCGCCGAGGTCGTGGACGTCGGGAAGGGCACGGCCGCCGACTACGAGCGCGCCGGGAACGTGACCGGGAAGATCGTCCTCGTCGAGGGGAACGCCGGCAGGGCGTACTTCGAGGCGACCCAGCGACGAAACGCCGTCGGTGTGCTGGGCTACGCCCTGCCGGCCTTCAACCGGCCGGACGTCAATCGCAACATCATCCAGTTCACCTCCGTATCCGACACCGGGCGCCGCGCGTGGGCAATGCCGCTGTCGCGGGCGGCGTTCGATTCGCTGCGGTCGGCGCTGCGGCGCGGGCCGGTCAGCGTCCGGGCGATCGCGCGCACGAGGATCTTTCCCTCGGTCGAGCGGACGGTCATCGCCGAGGTGAAGGGAAGCGTCCGCCCCAGCGAGAGATTCGTCTTCAGTGCGCACGTCCAGGAGCCCGGCGCGAACGACAACGCCTCGGGCGTCGGCGCCCAGGCCGAGATGGCGAGGGTGTTCGCCGTGCTGTCGAAGAATCCGGCCACACGCCCGAAGCGCACGATCACGATGATCTTCGGGAACGAGATCGCGCAGACGCGCAACTTCCTGGCGGCCGACTCCGTCCGCACCCGCGACGTGAAATGGGGCCTCAGCCTCGACATGGTCGGCGAGGACACGGAAAAGACCGGCGGCACGTTCCTGATCGAGAAGATGCCCGACCCGTCGGCGGTATGGACGCGCGGACAGGACCGGCACTCGGAGTGGGGCGGCAGCCCGCTCGGCAAGGATCGCATCGTGCCGCACTACTTCAACGATTTCCTGCTCGACCGCGCGCTCGATCAGGCGTCGACGAACGGCTGGGTGGTCAACACCAATCCGTTCGAGGGCGGGTCGGATCACTCACCGTTCCTCGCCGCGAAGAAGCCGGGTGTGCTCTTCTGGCACTTCACCGATCAGTACTATCACACCGACGGCGACCGGATCGAGATGGTCTCGCCGGTCACCCTGAAGAACGTCGGCGTGACGGCGATCGTCTCGGCCCTCACGCTGACGTCGGCCGACGGCGCGATGACCCGCCGGCTGCTCGGCCAGATCGAGCGCGCCGCGCTCCGCCGGCTCGACACCGAGCTGATTCTCTCGCAGGAGGCGATCGCGGCCGGAAAGCCGAAGTCCGGGGAGGAGGAGATTCTCCAGACCTGGACCGACTATTACGTCGGCGCGATGGAGGCCATGCGCGAGATCGAAGTCGGCGGATCGTCGGCGCAGACGGTGCTGGCCATCGACGCCGCGAAGGGCCGCATGCGTGCCGCGGGCGCGGCGCGGATCGCGAAGCTCCGCTGAATCGCGATGTCCAACACCATCATGCAGGTCATCCAGCTGGTCGGCGCCTTCCTGATCCTGATTCCCTTCGCCGCGGTCCAGCTCAGGCGCCTCCAGGTGACGACCGTCTCCTATCAGCTCCTCAATCTCCTCGGCTCGTCGGCGCTGACGTTCGTGGCCGTCACCCAGCGGCAGTACGGCTTCATCCTGCTGGAGGGGATCTGGGCGATCATGAGCTTCGTGGGCCTGATGCAGCTCCGGCGGCGCGTCACCTGACCTCGGTGGCGCGCAGTCGCGGATCGGCGAGTATCCGGTCGATGCAATTCCGCGATCCGCCCACGAAGGTCTCGTCGAGGTCGATTTCGCTGGCGACGCACCAGGCGTGATCGGCCGGCCACCACAGGTTCGGTGACTGATGGCTGAGCTCCGACAGCGACATGCTCGTGGTCGCGGCGCTGAGCGCGCCCGAGAACACGCGATATTGCCGCGCCGGCAGGACGAGCGGCGGATCATGGAATCTCCGGCGGCGTGGCTTCCCGGGCGGCGGCGGAACGGCTCCCGGCTCGAGGAGCCGAATGATCGTGGGCTCTCCATAGCCTTCCCAGACCGCGTAGTAGCAGAGATCCGGCGACGACGTCGCATCGTTGAGGATCGTGGCCAGCACCGCCATGTGCCCCCGCGACAGGCTGCCCTCGTGCATCGGATCGTCGGGAATCCGGGCATAGGCCGCGAAATGGGGAGGCAGCAGCGATCGAGGGTCGGGTCCGAACGTTCTCATGGAGTCGGTGAGCCACGCGAACGGCGTGGCGTCGCAGACCGGAGCGAGGGGAGGGAACTCGATCTCCTCGAACGGCTCGTCCGGGATTCTCAGGAGCTTCCGGAAGTACTCCACGATGTCGGGACGAATGTGCATGGCGGCCTCCCCGTTGACCGGCATTCTTAGATTAGTCACCCGACTACTTCACAGGAGAACCTCGTGGGCTGGGAGCCGGGCAAACCGAGTCAGAACGAAGACGAGTACTTCGCGAAGCGCGACGCCGAATGGATGAAGGCCCGACGCGCGGAGCTCGATCGCGCCGAAGCCGCCGCCGCCAACGCCAACAAGGCGCTCAAGTGCCCGCGCTGCGGCAACGCGCTGGTCGAGCGCGAGTTCCAGAACGTGAAGCTCGACGCCTGCACGGGCTGCAAGGGTGTCTGGTTCGACGCCGGCGAGCTCGAGATGGTGATGCTGCTGAAGCGGGGTGACCAGCTGCGCGTCATCACCGGCCTGTCGAAGTAAGTGGGAGTGGGAGTGGGAGTGAGTGGGAGTGGCACCGAGCCCACTCCCACTCACACTCCCACTCCCACTCCCACTGTCATCGGGCCTGCGCGCACCGGTCGATGATGTCCCGCTGGACGTTGCGCGGGTTCTCGATGTCCGAGTAGAACTGGTTGAGGTAACGCGTCGCTGACGCGATCATCATCCCGCCCATCAGCTTCGAGACGTCGTCCCGGTAGATGGCCTCGACGTCGTTGCGCTTCGCCTTCAGGTCGGCGATCACGGCCTTCACCGTGTCCGGCGGCACGCAGAGTCCCCGATACAGACGCTCCGTCACCCGCCGGAGGCCGAGCGACGGGTCGGGGGTGGAGTAGGCGGTGTTGATCACGCCCGCCTGGTCGTAATCGAAGATGATCGGGTAGATCGTCCCGTCCTTTGCGACGAATTCCAGGTTGTGGCGCGCCGAGAAGGAGAAGTCGGTGTTGCCGATCATGTACTGGAGGATGCCCATGAGCGCGGTCTGCCGGGGATCCAGGTCCTCCGTGCTGAGGCCCTCGATGGCCATCTTCGTCCCCCCGAGCCGTTCCGCCACCTCGTCGATGTCCTCCACCGCGAAGGCGTACTTGCTGAACGCCTCCTTGCCCGAAGCGCTGTCCTTCACCGTCAGCTTCACGAGCCTGGCCCGGTGGCTGATGGGCGTGAAGAGCTGGTGGATGCGGTAGACGTTGTACTCGCCGATCACGTACCGCTCGTAGTCGGGCGCGAACTTGCACGGGGAAACCAGCTTGAAGCGATTCAGCTTCTGAAGCTGCGTGCCCTTGACGTTGGCCTTGGCGAAATCGACCCAGACGGGCGGAAAGCGGTCGCAGATCTTGAGGCGCGAGCGTCCGCGCGTGCGGACCCGGACGGCGTGCGTCTTCGGCGCGCCATCCGTGTAGGAGATGGTCGCCGCCCGCCACGGTCCCGGATCCCCCTTGTCGGTCTGGAGGCTCTTCATGTTGACCGACAGCGTCATCTCGAAGGGGGTGGTGCTCTCCCAGAACTTCGAGGATACGTACTTGTCCTTCGGCCTGGCCGAATCCGGCTGGCCGGTGAGCGGGGCGGCGGCGGTGACGCCGAGCGCGGCACACAGCAGGGCGTGACGCCAGGTGGGGAAGGCGGTCATGCGCATAGCCTACGGCGGAAAACGCCGTTCGGCCAGAGTTCTACCGCCGGGACGCGCCGGGCGACACCTTTGTGGTGGATGATCCCCACCCCCCGCCAACGGCGACGTCGCCCGGCCCGATGATCGAAAGTCGTTTCGACGTCGTCACCGGCGACCAGCTCGAGCTGCTGACCGCGCGACCACTGCCCGGCGCCTCCCGCGTCCCCGCGGTGAGCGTCGTCTATCGCGACGTCTACCTCGACACCAACGACGAGCAGCTCGAGCGCCGCGGGGTCACCTGCCGCCTGCGTGTGGGATCCGATGATACCCGCGTGCTCAGCGTCTTCGTCGGCGTCCCCGATGACGCCGCGCCCCCGCGCCGATACGATGCCCGGGTCGACTCCGCCGACCCTCGCGTGGTGGTCGCCGGCGGCAGTCAGCCGGCCCGGCGGCTTGCCGCGCTCGTGGACGTCCGCCTGCTCGAGGTCCGCCTCGAGCTTCAGATCGAGCGGGTGAAGCGCATCGTCGAGCACGACATGCTGCGACGACCGTGCGTCCAGGTCTTCTATGACCGGGTCGAGGTGCGCTCGACGGCGTCGAGCCGCGCGTTCCATCAGGTCACCGTCGTCGCCGACCATTCGCGGCCCGCGTTCGCCGCGCTGTGCGCCGCCTTCGAGGAGGACGCCGGGCTGCGCCCCATCGCCGCCGGCACCCGTGAGCGCGCCCAGCTCCTGCTCAAGTGGATGATGCGCGAGGAGCGCGGTCGCGCCGCTCAGTACGAGGCGGGCGTCGCGCTGATCCTGACGCGAGGTGACCGGGTGGCGCTGTCCGCGAATGCCGGCGTCCTCTTTCTGCCGTTCGAGCGCGGCACCGGCGTCGGCGTGGCTCGCACGCTTCTCGATCGCTGGACCACCGCGAGCAACACAGACGTTCGCCTCCTCGGCAAGATGAGCGCGATCGGTCCGCTGCCGGCCATCGAGGTCTGGACCGCGGAGGTGCCGGCCGCCGCGACGATGACCGAGTCGGCCGGCGAGGCGCTCTGGCTCACGCGGGCCGAGGCACTCCAGCAGGCGGCGAATCTCGACGCGAACGGACTCGCGGCGCTCGCCGTCGCGATTCGCGCCGGCCTGCTCGCGCCGGGAACGACCCTCGATCATCCGGCACCGCGCCAGTCCATCACGACGTCGGCGATCCCGGGTGATCCCGACACCGGGGCGGAGCCCCACGTGCTCAATTCGGAGACGAGCATCCTTGCGTTCACCGCGCGCGTGCTCGAGCTGGCCGAGGATCTGCGCAATCCGCTGGGCGAACGGCTGCGATTCCTCTCGATCGTCGCGGCGAACCTCGACGAGTTCTTCATGGTCCGCGTGGCCGGGATCAAGCGCGCGGGAGCCGAGCAGACCGAGGAGCGCGGCGCCGACGGACTGACGCCGGAGCAGCAGCTCGAGCTCATCGCGCTGCACGCGCGGTCGCTCGTCGCCCGGCATTACCGCTGCTACGACGCCTGCATCGCCGAAGCGGTTGGTCACGGGGCGCGCATGGCGCAGTGGTCCGAGCTCGACGCGCATCAGCGGGCCGAGCTTCGCGCGGCCGTCAGGGAGATGATGCCGTCCCTGACGCCTCTCGCCATGACGCTGAGCCCCGGGCACCCGTTCCCGCGGCTGCGGCACCTCTGCCTGTCCCTCGCCGTCGTCTTCGTCGATCGGCCGGGCTCGACGCCTCACTTCGCGCAGGTCGAGCTGCCGGAGGACACGGCGCGGTTCATCCCCGTGCCCGGCGCCAGCGCCGTGATTCCGGTCGAGGAGCTGATCCGGGCGAACATCGATCTGCTCTACCCGTCCTCGGTCGTCGAGCAGACCTACGCCTTCCGCGTCACGCGCGGCACGGACCTCGACCTGCACGAGGACCGCTCGGCGAGCCTGATCCAGGAGATCGAGCGCGCGGCGCGCCAGCGGTTCGAGCAGCCGGTGGTGCGGGTCGAGGTGGAGCAGGCCATGCCCGCCGTGCTGCGCGACGTCGTCATGCGAGAGCTGCGGCGCGAGCAGGGCGGAGCGGGCCTCGAGGCGCGCGACATCTACGAGGTCGCCGGTCCGCTCGACCTGACCTGCCTGTCCGATCTGCCGCTGTCGGAAGATCCCCGCCTGTGGTTCCCGCCGTTCCGCGGGGGCGATCCGCTACCGGCGGGCAAGTCGATCTGGGAGTCCATCGACGAGGGCGACCGGCTCTGCCATCACCCGTTCGATTCCTACGACGCGACGGTGGTGCGCTTCTTCCGCGAGGCGGCGGCCGATCCCGCCGTCACCGCGATCAAGATGACCGTGTACCGCGCCGACGAGGAGTCACCCATCATGGGCGCGCTCGTCGACGCGGCGGCGGCGGGAAAGGACGTCATCGTCTTCGTCGAGCTGAAGGCGCGCTTCGACGAGGAGCGCAACGTCGGCTGGGCGAGGCGCATGGAGGCCGCCGGCGGGCGCGTGGTCCACGGCCTGGTGGGCGTGAAGACCCACGCGAAAGTGGCGCTCGTCGTCCGGAAGAACGGGCACGGCCACCGGCGCTACGTTCACGCCGGCACGGGCAACTACAACTCGCAGACCGCGAAGCGGTACACCGACCTGTCGCTGCTGACGGCGAACGAGCAGGTCGCGGCCGACGTGCAGGACCTGTTCAACGAGCTGACCGGCCGGTCGCGCCCGCCCGAGCGGCTCACCCACGGGTGCCTCATCTCGCCTCGCCAGCTCCTGCCGGAGCTCGTGTCGCGCATCGAGCGCGAGGCGGCGCACGCGCGGGCGGGCCGCGGCGGCCGGATCCGCATGAAGCTCAACGGGCTGTCCGACCCCGACATCGTCACTGCGCTCGTCCGCGCGTCGCAGGATGGAGTGAAGGTCGAGCTGATCGTCCGCGGAGTATGCACCCTGCGCCCGGGCCTCCCCGGCGTGACCGGGAACATCACGATCATCTGCGCGATGGGCCGGTTCCTCGAGCATTCGCGCATCATCCATTTCGCCAACGCCGGCACGCCCGAGTACTTCATCGGCTCGGCGGATATGCGGCCGAGGAACCTGCGGCGGAGGGTGGAGCTGATGGTTCCGGTGACGGCGCCGGCGGGGCAGGTGGAGCTCGACCGATTACTGGAGCTCTACCTGAAGGATCCGACGGCGTGGGTGCTGGGAGCGGATGGGGAGTACGTTCGGCGAAGAGCGAACGGAGTGGGTGCGCAGGACGGGCTACTGAGTCGGGAAGCGAGTTTCGCGGGGGTTGGACCTTCCTGAGGCCGGGAGAGACCGACGGCGAGCGCACCGCGCGTACTGCGCGCCAAGCGCGAACACCGCCTGACTGCGCGGTACGGGCAGCGAACATCGCGGAAAGACGCCACCAGCGCTGACTGCGCGTAGGCAGCGGAACCGCGTCGCGCAGGGACTGCTGCCTCCGCGCCTTTCGCGTTGTCGAGCGCCTCAAGCGCACTTCGCTGCCCGAACCGCGCCATTTCGCGGGGTTCGCGCCGTGCGCGCGGGTGCGCGCAGTACGCTCACCGCAGTTCCCAACCCGGGGCGCGCAGTGCGCGTGGGTGGGTCTCGCTGGGGGTTGGACCTTCCCGACGCCGGAGGAGACCGACGGCGAGCGCACCGCGCGTACTGCGCGCCAAGCGCGAACCCCGCCTGCCTGCGCGGTGCGGGCAGCGAAAATCGCGGAGGGGACGCCACCAGCGCTGACTGCGCGCAGGCCGCGATAAACCGCCCTCGAATACGATGCGCGCAGGGACTGCTGCCTCCGCGCTTTTCGCGTTGTCGAGCGTCGTCAGCGCACTTCGCTGCCCGAACCGCGCCATTTCGCGGGGTTCGCGCCGTTCGCGCGGTCGCGCGCAGTACGCTCGCCGCAGTTCCTACCCGGACCTGGAAAAAAACTATTTGATCTCCGCGTCGATCACCTGTGACTTCGCATGCAACGCATCCGCCAGCTCCACCCCTCGCGCCGACTTCTTGAGCTGGATCGCGTACTCCATCACTCGCGTCCCGTCATCCTGCTTGATGACCCCGCCGAACCGGAACTTCCGGCAGAACTCATCGAGCACGGCCTCGATTGGCGCCCGCGCCGCGTCGGGATCAGCCGTGTGGACGCGAAGCAGGGCATCGCGCTTCTGCATCTCCTCGTCCGTCGCATCGTCGGTCTCCAGCCGCCGCCGGCGGCGCCAGGCGCGATCAGCCGCGAGGTCGAGCTGGTCCGGCGTCATGTCGGCGAAGATCTCATCGTCGAGCATCGCCACGAAGCTCCCCGTCTGGCGCAGCTTCTCCCGCGTCTCCTCGAGCCGCTTCTGCGCGATCGCCCCCTCCAGCGCCGGCGGAACCTTGCCGAACTCCGTGTACCACAGCGCCAGCATGATGGCGTTGAAGATCACCGAGATCACGGCGGCCATCGGCAGCTGCACGCCGGCCGCGAGCCCGATCGCCGTCGCCAGGAAGACGTAGACGGCGTCCTTGCTGTCGTCGAGCGTCGTGCGGAATCGCACCGCGGCGACGATGCCGGCGAGGCTGAAGGCCAGCGCCAGGGAGTACTTCACGAGCACGCCGACGCCGGCCACGAGGGCGGGGAGCAGGATGAGGGTCTGCACCACCGACTGGTCGTACCCGCGCTTCTTCCGCGTCAGCGTGTAGATCCAGGCCACCGGCAGCGCGAGCAGCACCGCGCCGAGCATCGAGACCCCGGTCGTGATCGCCAGGTTCATCGCGCTGATGGATGGCGGAGCGGCGTTCGCCGCGTCGGACTTGCTGAACCCGAAGGCCGGGCTGTTCACGAGGGCATCGAGCGACGCGCGGACGAGCTGTCGCGACGCCTCGAAGCGGTACAGCCAGGCCGCGAGCGCGAAGAGGGCCACGTAGTAGACCGCGGTCCGGAGGATGATGTTGTGCTGCATCGCCTCGAGAGGTCCCGACTTGCGCGCCACCCTGACATTCCTTGTGAAGGTCGGGCAACGATACCGAGCTACGGTCCCGCGCGCTATCTCGAAGTTGGCTCCGCCGCCCGCCGGGCCACATCTTTCGGGACGCAGCACTCACTCTCTTCGACGAGTCATGTCCCCTCAGGCCCCCCGTCCCCTCGTCCGCGTCCTCTCGCTCGCGGCCGCCCTGCTGGCCGGATGTGCCGGCGCCCAGCCCGCCGCCACGCCCGCCGCCGGCGCGACCGCCGTCAGCACGATGCCCGAGCCGCCGCGGCTCGTGGTCCTCATCGTCGTGGATCAGCTGCGTGGTGACATGCTCGATCGGTACGGCGCCGACCTGTCGCATGGGTACGCCCGTCTCATGAAGGGCGGGGCCTGGTACACCAACGCCTTCCAGGATCACGCGATCACCGAGACCGCGCCGGGGCATGCCAGCACGATGTCCGGCCGCTTTCCCGCGAGCACGGGGATCATCTCCAACTCGGCGGGTGTGGTGGACCCGAACTACGAGCTTCTCGGCGGCCTCCCGAACGAGGTGGGCGCCTCGCCCGACCGCTTCCAGGGCACGACCCTCACCGACTGGCTGACCGCCCACGATTCGCGGACGCGCGCGTTCTCGGTTTCGATGAAGGACCGCGGCGCCATCCTGCCGATCGGCAAGTCGAAATCGCAGGTCTACTGGTATTCGGGCAATGGCAGCTTCACCACGAGCACCTACTATCGGGACTCGCTGCCGTCGTGGGTGAGGGCGTTCAATGACCGCCACATCCCCCAGCGCTACGCCGGCGCGGTATGGGACCTCTCGCGACCGGCCGCGCTCTACACCGAGCCCGACTCGGTGCCGTTCGAGAGGTACGGACGCGACTTCACCTTCCCGCACCGCTTCTCGACCGACACCCTGCGCGCGATGACCGACCTCCGGACGAGCCCCGGCATCGACTCGGTCACGGCACTCTTCGCCCTCGAGGGGCTCGAGCGCCTCGGGCTCGGCCGCGGACCCCAGACGGACGTCATGTCGGTCTCGTTCTCGGCCACCGACTACATCGGCCATGCCTACGGGCCGGACTCACGCGAGGCGCATGAGAACGAGATCCGCCTCGACGAGACCATCGGCTGGTTCCTCGACTCGCTCTACCGGCTGCGCGATCCGTCGACCGTCATGATCGCGCTCACCGGCGACCACGGCGTCTCCCCCATTCCCGAGCTCGCGCGGCAGCGCGGGGTCGCGAAGGGCAACGAGGGCCTGCGCGTCGACCTTCGTCCCCTCGTGTCCGAGGTGCGGAAGTGGATTGCCGGGAAGGGCGGTGACTCGACCGCCGTCGAATACGACATCGAGACGTTCGCGGTCGATCGCTCGAAGCTGTTCGCGGCCGGGATCGACGGCGATACGGTGCTCAACCTGTTCCGGCGCGCCGCGCTCCAGGTTCCGGGCGTGGCCCGCGTGGACCGGCTCTCCACGCTGCGCCGCGCCAACCTCGACCGTGACCCGATCGCCCGCCGGTGGGTGCACCAGATTCCCGCCCAGGAAGTCGTCGACCTCGTCATCACGCTCACCCGCTACAGCTACTGGGGCACCGCGGTCGCCACGCATGGATCGCCCTACGACCAGGACGCGCACGTACCGATCATCTTCTACGGCCCGTGGGTGAAGCCCGGGCGCTATCCGCAGATGGCTCGCACCGTCGACATCGGCACGACCCTCGCGGCCATCGCGAAGGTGAAGCCGACCGAGCGCGTCGACGGGATCATTCTCGGCGCCATCAGGTAATCCATGAAGGGGGAGAGCAGGTCCCTCGTTTCACTCGGGATGACACTTTGAACAGGCGCGGATTCATCAGGAACCTCTCTGCCGGCGTCGCGGGCCTGACCGCGGCCCCGTCGCTCCTGCGCGCGCTTGCGCCGCGCCGCCCGGGATCCTCCGAGTTCGTCTTCGCCCGGCTGCGGTACGACTCGGGCGACTGGGATTACAACCCGAAGGTCTGCGCCAACGTCCTGGATTCCATCCTCCAGTACACCGAGATCCCGGTGCACCAGACCGAGGTCGTCATCACGGCCGACTCCGCCGAGCTCCAGGCGTTCCCCTTCCTGTTCATGACCGGCCACAAGCTGGTGCGCTTCAGCGAGGCGGAGAGGAAGGGACTCGTCCGCTTCGTCGAGAACGGCGGGCTGCTGTTTTCGGACGACTGCAATCACGACGTCGCCGGACTGTACGCGAAGTCGTTCGAGGCCGAAATGCGGCGAGCCTTCCCGGGGACGGACGTGATGCCGAAGATCCCGAACAGCCATCCCCTGTATCGCGCGTTCTTCCGCTTTCCCGACGGCCCGCCGCAGACGAGCCATGAGCTCAACGGCTGGGGGGACGACGTCGTCCACGATTACCTCCGTGGGATCGAGCGCAATGGGCGGCTTGGCGTCCTCTACTCGAACAAGGACTACGGCTGCGAATGGGATTACGACTGGCGCAACAAGCGCTTCCGGTCCCGGGACAACACGCAGTTCGCCGTGAACATCGTCGTCTACTCGATGACATGAGCCACGTCATCCCGAGTAGCGCGAGGGAAGTGGCTAAGTACCCCGGATCCTTGAAGAAGGAATCCGGCGATTCTCGTCCGCGTCGTCTGGCGTGTCTGCGTCGTCTGCGTCGGAGTTCAGTCCCGGAGCGCGACCCGGCCGTCCCGCCAGGAACCTTCACTGCGACGCGGACACCGACACACGTCATCCCGCGCATCGCGAGAAAGCTGATATTCGCTGCCGCGGTTGGCGGGGGCGGAGTGCTGGCCGCCGGGATGTCGACTCCTGGGGCGACGGTTCCGAGGACGCATGAGATCCGCATGCAGGGGGGCCGGTTCGCGCCATACGATATCACCATCGAGCGCGGCGATACCGTCCGGTTCGTGCTCGGAACGGGCGGTCCGCACAACGTCGCGTTCCGCGAGACGAAGGGTGAGGCCGCGGCCCGCCTGCGCCGGCGCATGTCCGACACGATCGCCGACCTTGCCGGCCCACTGCTCGTGATCCCCGGCGAGACCTATACGATCGTGTTCACGGACGTCCCCGCCGGCCGATACCCCTACTGGTGCATCCCCCATCTGGCGATGGGGCAGATGGGGTCCATCACCGTCCGCTAGCCGCGCCCCTGACCGGCTTCGCGCTCGATTGCGAGCTCGGCGCGCAGGCTCTCGTCGTCGCGGAAGATGGTCGCCAGCGCGAGGAGCGCTCCGTCCGCCGCCTCGTAGCGGACGGCCACGTTCTTCTCCGCCGCCGAGCCGTCGACCAGCACCCGGTCGGGCTTTTCGGCGTGGCCGACGTAGTTGATCGACGCGTCGTAGTGCGCTGACCAGAAGAATGGCGCGTCGGTGAAGCGCTCGGCGGCGCCGAGCATGTTGCGGGCGGCGAGCTGCCCCATGCGCTGGGCGACGACCCAGTGCTCGATGCGCGTCGGCTCGCCCGACCGGGCGTCGGGGAATCGCGCGATGTCGCCGGCGGCGTAGATGCCCGGCGCGCTCGTCTCGAGCTGGGCGTTCACGAGGACGCCGCGGTCGACCTTCAGCCCGGCCGCTTCGGCGAGAGCGATGCGCGGGCGCACCCCGACGCCGGTGACCACCAGGTCCGCCGGGATCCTCGCGCCATCGTCGAGGATCACGGCGCTCGCCTCGATCGCCGACGGCTTCCGCCCCAGGTGGAAGGTGACGCCGTTCTGTGCGTGGATGTCGCGGACGAATTCGCCGAGCGCGCTGCCGAGTATGCGCTCGAGAGGGACGTCCTCCGGCGCCACGACGTGGATGTCGATCTGGCGCGCCCGCAGCGACGCGGCGACCTCGAGCCCGATGAAGCTGGCGCCGATGACGACTGCCGTCTTCCTGCCTTCCAGCCCGGCGATGATCCGGCGCGAGTCCGCCAGCGACCGGAGCACGTGCACGTGGGGAAGGTCGTGCCCGGGAATCGGCAGGACGATGGGCTCGGCGCCGGTGGCGAGAAGCAGCGCGTCGAAGGCGATCGGCTCGCGTCCCTCGACTTCCACCGTCCGCGCCTCGGGACGAATCGCCTTCACCGCGGCGCGGATGACCGTCACGCCATGGTCTTCGTAGAAGCGCGGCGGCCGGAGCGGAATCCAGTCGGCGGGGGCGTTACCCGCGAGGTAGTCCTTCGAGAGATTCGGCCGGTCGTACGGAGCGTCCACGTCGGGATCGATCGCCGTGATGGGGCCGCCGTAGCCGCACCTCCGCAGCATCTCTATCGCCGCGCTGCCCGCGGCGCCGATGCCGACGAGCACGACGGACTTCGGGTTCCGCGACATGGTGAAGGCGGACGACCGGCCCAGCGGATCCTGGTCGATCTTCTCGCCAAGGATGACGCGATCGCCGTCGCGGCGAACCTCCCAGCGGGGGAGGGGCGACAGCGCGGGCGCGCGCAGGGCCTCGCCGGAGCGAAGGCTGAAACAGGCGTGATGCCATGGACAACGCACGGTGTCGCCGTCCACCAGTCCTTCGGCCAGCGGGCCACTGTAGTGCGTGCAGGTGGCGCCCACGGCGAACACCTCGCTGCCCCACCGAGTCAGCAGGACGGCGTCATCGCCCGCGTGTCCCGCGAGGGGAACTCCTTCCTGAAGCTGCGCGAAGGAAATACCCGCCCGGAGGTCCGGCCCGGTCGGCTTGCTGTCCTGTCCACCCATGAGGCGCTCGCTGCTGGATTGATAAGTGTAAGGTCGGCGGAGCGGTGCAATAAGGCAAGAAAATACTTGACAAATCATCTGGACGCGGACACTTTCCTTTCAGACCTCACGGAGAACCCGATGGAAGCCGTCCGCCCGCTCTTCGAATCCCAGCGTCCTCACCTCGGTTCGCGCGACATCGAGCCAGACTACGCCCGGCTCGTCCGCGACCAGCTCCGATTACTCGGCGAGGACCCGGATCGCGAGGGACTGCTGCGGACGCCGGAGCGCGTCGAGACGTCCATGCGCTGGCTGACGCGCGGCTACGAGCAGACGGCCGCCGACGTCGTCGGCGACGCGCTGTTTGCGGAGGAGCACGAGAGCATGGTGCTGGTGAAGGGGATCGAGATGTACAGCCTCTGCGAGCATCACCTCCTGCCGTTCTTCGGGAGCGTCCACATCGCCTACATCCCGAACGGCCGGGTGGTCGGGCTGTCGAAGCTGCCGCGCATCGTCGAGGTCTTCTCCCGCCGCCTCCAGGTCCAGGAGCGATTGACCGACCAGATCGCTGGCGCGATCGACGAGGTGCTCGAGCCGCGCGGTGTCGGCGTGGTCATCGAGGCGGCGCATCTCTGCATGATGATGCGCGGGGTGGAGAAGCAGAGCTCGAAGACGATCACGAGCGCCGTCCGTGGGGCCTTCAAGGACGACGCTCGCACTCGTGACGAGTTCATGCGTCT
>CAMLHT010000039.1 GCA_946479895.1 uncultured Gemmatimonadota bacterium
GGAGGGCGGAGGGCGGAGGGCGGCCTCCGTCCTCCGCCCTCCGTCCTCCGCCCTCAGCTCAGGCTTCTCTCGAACTCGGCCATGATCTGCGCCACGGGCTCGATCTCGTGGATGCCCCCGACGCTCTTGCCGGCCTGCCAGTACTCCGTCGCCCCCCGGTGGGAGAGGGCTGACTTCTTCAGCCGGCGGAGGGACGTCAGGGCATACCAGGTCCTGACCCAGCGCTTGGTTCGATTGCCCTTGAGGAGCATCCGGGCGAGCGGGCCGGCCTCGGTCCCCAGGGCGCTGACGTAGTCGTTCCGGATGACGGCCACGGGCACCCCGGTCAGGCGCCTGGTCAGGACGATGTCCTCCGGCCCGGCGTCGACGATGGCCTGCTTGTACTCCGGCGATGCCTTGCACTCGGTCGTGGCGATGAACCGGGTCCCGATCTGGACCCCGTCGTAGCCCAGGTCCATCATCCGCCGGAAGGTCCGGGCGTCGCCAACCCCGCCCGCGCAGACCTTCGGCAGGTCGAACCCCGACAGGTCGTCGAAAAGCCGTTCGGGGCTCATGCCCCCCGCATGTCCGCCGGCCACGTTGTTCACCGCGATCAGGCCGTCGACCCCACCGGCCACGGCCTTCTCCGCCCACTTCCGCTCGGTGACGTCGTGGTACACGAAGCCCCCGGCCGCATGGACTTTCTCGACCACCCAGGCCGGGTTGCCGAGCGAGGTGACGAAGAACCGGACCCCTTCCTCGAGGGCGATGTCGACCCACCGGATCACTCGCTCGTGGTATCGCCGGGAGGATTTCTCGATCAGGGCGTTCACGCCAATAGGGCAGTTGGTGAGCCGCCGGATGTATCGCAGCCCCTCGCGGTACTCGTGCCCGAAGACGTAGGTCAGGGACACCGGCTGGACGATGCCGATGCCCCCGGCCGCGGACACCGCCGCGACGAGCTCGGGGTTGCTGCACGGGTACATCGCCCCGCCGATGACCGGGAGCCTGATGCCCGCCTGGCGGGTCAGCCGTGTCTCGATCGTCACGCGGAAAGGGGTCCGGGGAAGGGCATTTTCATGAGCGAAAACTCACCTGGAAACACTGTGGAAAAACAATTGATCAGGAACTTCATGAGACATTCGTGATGTCGTTGCGATCACATCGGTTGCCCGTATATCACAAATGTTCAACACACCCTGTCGCCGGCCATCCGGCAGCCAAACAGAACGGCCGGGCGAGCCCGAAGGCATCACCCGGCCGTTCCACTCGGTCGGACCGCGGACCGGTCAGGGCACCTTCGGAATGGACAGGCTGTACTTGGCGTTCACGGCGTCGATCATGGCGTTGGCGATGATCTTCTGGCCGGCCGCCGACGGGTGCACGCCGTCGAGCGAGAACAGCGAGCCGAAGACGGCATTCGGCGTGTCGCGCGTCCCGGCGTTGGCGGTGAAGTTCGGGAATGCCGGAATGGCGGGGGTAGCGCCGGTCTTCTGCGCCTCGAGGATCGGGTTCGGATCCAGGTACGCCCAGCCGAGCGCGGTGGCCTTCGCCGAAATCGTGGCGTTGTAGCCGTCGGTCGCGGCGTTGAAGGCCGCGAGCTCCGTGGGGTCGATCATGAAGATGTCACCGACCGGGGCCTGGGGGTTGTTCTTGACGCAGCTCACGACGTTCGGGTGCGTGCCGGCCCGGATGGCCTTGGCCAGCTCGGCCGAGACCAGCCAGCCCGTCACGAGGGTGCCGCAGCCGATGATCGGCGTGGTGCCCTTGCCATGGAACGTCTGGAAGGCGGTTCGCTTGGTGGTGCTCAGCCCGAGCGAGTCGGCCGGGAAGAACCGCGGCGCGTTGGCGACCCGGACGGCGCCGAAGAGGATGCCCTTGAGGCCCGGACGGGCCCGGACGAGGCTGTCGACTGCGGCGTTGAACGCGGCCGAGAATTCGGCGACCGACACCAGCGGCGGCGCACCCGAGCTCGGCAGCCCGGTCAGCATGCCGACCGTGGCCGGCGACAGCGTCTCGTTGTTGCCAAGCCAGACGGAGACGAACGTCGGGTCGGCGTCCAGGGCACGGTCCACCTGCGCCTTTCCGCCCAGGATGAAGGTGTGGGGCGCCACCGGGATCTTCACGCCGGTCCCCGTGACCAGGAGGTCGGAGGCATAGGCGAAGGGCACGGCGACGTTGTTCAGGATGTCCGTCAGCTTCGAGGCATCCCGGAGGGCGCAGCCGCCCGGAGTACCGCCGGTGATGAGGCTGTCCGTGTTCTTCTGGGTGGCCCAGTTGCCGAGCAGCGGCGGGCACCCGGTCGTGATGCTCAGGGTGTTGTTCCCGGCCTTCACCGAGACGGTCTTGGTGAAGGACGGGTAGGTGAAGCGGGTCTGCGCCTGGAGGGCGAACAGGCGGGCATAGCTCTGCTGCTGCACGCTGTCGTTCAGGCCGCCCGACTGCCACCCGGCGGTGATGCTGTTGCCGAGCGCCACATAGCTGCTCAGCATCTCCCCTCCGACCGGGTTCGCCGGCAGGAGGAGCTTTCTATCCACGTCCGCGCAGGCAGCGATTCCAGCGATCGCGCCAAGCCCAGCGGCCACGCGGAGCAGATTCGAGATTCGTGACATCCGAGTATCTCCCTGTCTCACAGTTTAGAAGGAGGCCTTGAGGCTCAGCGACAGCATGTTCGCCGTGAGCGTATAGACGCCGTTGTTGATCTGGGTGGCCGTGATGGAACGGCTCGAGCGCTCGTCGGTGCGGCCCCGGCGTCCGGGGGTGAAGATCCGGCCGTAGGCGCCCTCGATGGTCAGCTTGTCCATCAGCGGATACGAGCCGCCGATCATCGCATAGCCGCGGTCCTGCTCCGGGAGGAGCGGGGTGACCGTGGCGTCCGGCGAGGCGCGGGTCGCGCCGGCCAGGCCGAGGCGCAGCGTCGCCTTGTTCGCGAACGCCCGCTCGGCGCCGATGCGCAGGGCCGACGTGTTGTTGTAGTCCTCGATCAGGGTCCGGTTGAGCAGCGTGTTCGTGAACTGCACCGGGAGCTCCTTGAACTTCTTCCAGCCGGTCCACTGGTAGTCGAACTCCACGTTCCAGTCGCGGAAGCCGGTGTAGTGGAAGCCGATCTGCGCCTGGTCGGGGTGGACGATCTTCGTGTGCACCTCCTGGCCGGGCTGGAACGCCCCGCCGGCGGCGAACTGCTTGGCGAGGAGGGTGTCGATCCTGGTGCCCGCCGTCAGGGTGCCGACGGTGGCCGGAACCACCAGGCCCGTCGGGGTCTGGGTGAAGACGGCGGGGGCGTTGTAGTACGACAGGACCGCCTTGCCCAGGTAGCGTGCGCCGACCGTCCAGTGGTCGCCGATCTTGCCGAAGACGCCGATGGTGCCGGTCCAGGAGTGGTCGGTGCCCTCGACCTGGAGCATGCCGACCTCGGTGCCCTTGGCGAAGCCGATGTTGCCGAAGGTGACCCCCGGCGTGGTCGTCGGCAGGCCGGCCAGGTCGATGGCCTGCTCGAGCTCCACCTTGGAGTTCACGTAGATCGGACCACCGCCGACGGACCACTTGTCCGTGAACTGCCAGGCGATGTTCGGCTGCACGTAGATGGACTGGAGCGAGGCCTTCTTCGAGGCGAACCGCCCGATGAAGTCGCTGCTCCACTGCGAGGTCAGCCCGTACGGCACGTAGACGCCGATGCCGGCGGCGAGCTTCTGGCCGCTGACGTCGAGCTGCTTGTTGAGGAACAGGTTCGGGACCACCGCCGTCGGAATGTCGGAGTCGTACTCCGTCCGGAGCGTGTCCCGGGTGAAGGTGCCCTTGAGCGCGATGGCCGACACGCCGACGAGGGCCGATCCGCCGGGGAGCTGCGTGGTCGCCGCGGGATTCCAGAATACGAGTGATGCATCACGGCACGCACCCCCGGTCACGGCGAAGCCGCGGGAGATGGCGCACGAACCGATTTCATTGAGGGCGAACCCCTGCGCGCCGGCGAAGGCCGGCAGCACGAGCGCGATGGATGACCAGAGCAACGATCGCGTTGCACGTCGAAGCATGACGATCCTCCTGAAGGATGACCCGGGTCCGGCAGGCTACCGGGACGCCGGCGGAGACGCCTGGCATGGCAGGCAGTCTCGGCTCGATGGCGAGCGTGGAAGCGCAGTAGAATGGCCCGTTTAAGTGCTGGTCGCAAGGCGGTTACGGCGTGGCATGCAACTCGCCCGGATGGGCCCCAAACAAGGGGGAAACCCGATGCCGTCTGCCACCGCAACGTCGCTCACGATCGCTGGTCCCCGAACCGATTACAGCGAGCGGATACTGACCCCGGAGGCGCGGGAATTCGTGGGTCGCCTCCAGCAGGAATTCGGCGCCGAGCGCGAACGACTCCTCGCGCGCCGCCGGGAGCGCCTGGCGGCGGTCGAAGCGGGGAGCACCCTCGACTTCCTTCCCGAAACGGCGTCGGTACGGTCGGGGTCGTGGAAGGTGGCTCCGGCCCCCGCTGACCTCGAAGACCGCCGGGTCGAAATCACGGGGCCGGTCGACCGCAAGATGATGATCAATGCCCTGAACTCCGGGGCGAAGGTTTTCATGGCCGACCTCGAGGACGCCCTCTCTCCGACGTGGGCGAACGTCGTGGACGGGCAGTGGAACCTGTTCGAGGCGGTCCGCGGAACCCTGGCGCTCGATGGCGGCGAGAAGCGCTACGCGCTCGGCCCCACGCTCGCGACGCTCGTCGTCCGGCCGCGCGGATGGCACCTGGTCGAGCGCAACGCGCTGCTCAACGGCTCTCCCGTGTCGGCGAGCCTGTTCGACTTCGGCCTCTACTTCTTCCACAATGCCCGCGAACGGGTGGAGCGGGGGACCGCGCCCTACTTCTACCTGCCGAAGATGGAGAGTCATCTCGAGGCGCGCCTGTGGAACGACGTCTTCAACTTCGCCCAGGACGCGCTGGGGATTCCGCGGGGAACGGTGCGCGCCACGGTGCTGATCGAGACCATCTGGGCCGCGTACGAGATGGAGGAGATCCTCCACGAGCTTCGCGATCACGCGGCGGGTCTCAACGCCGGGCGTTGGGACTACCTGTTCAGCGTCATCAAGACGTTCCGCAACGATCCATCGGCGATCCTGCCCGACCGCGCGCAGCTGACGATGACCGTTCCATTCATGCGCGCCTATACCGAGCTGCTGGTGCGCACGTGTCACAAGCGCGGCGCCCACGCGATCGGCGGCATGGCGGCGTTCATCCCGAACCGGCGGGATGCCGATGTCACGGCGCGGGCGATGGCGAGGGTGCACGAGGACAAGCAGCGCGAATCAGGGGACGGCTTCGACGGCACGTGGGTCGCGCATCCGGACCTCGTTCCGCTCGCGCGCGAGGTCTTCGACGGCGTCCTTGGCTCGCGGCCGAACCAGAAGGACCGGCTGCGGGAGGAGGTGGTGGCCGACGCGGCCGCGCTCCGCCGGTTCACCGTCGAGGGGGGGCGCGTGACCGGGGACGGCGTGCGCACGAACATCGACGTCGCCCTGCGCTACATCGAAGCCTGGCTGCGCGGCACCGGCGCGGTGGCCATCCACAACCTGATGGAAGACGCGGCAACGGCCGAGATCTCCCGGTCGCAGCTCTGGCAGTGGCGGGAAAACGGAGTGCCATTGGCTGAGGGCGGCACGATGACTGCTAAGGCATACGAGAGCATCCGTGATGAAGTCCTGGCGGAGCTGGCGGCGGAGCCGGGCCTGACGCGGCTGCGTGACGCGGTAACGCTGCTCGATCGGCTGGTGCTCGGTTCGTTCGAGGATTTCCTGACGGTGCCGGGAAGCGCCATGCTGCCGGCCGCCAACGCGACAACGTAGAGAGGCGACGATGACGACGACACCGGAGCACGAGATCGACGCACTGAAGCGCGAGTGGTCCGCCGACGGGCGCTGGAAAGGCATCCAGCGCGACTACGGCGCCGATGAAGTCGTGAACCTGCGCGGGTCGATGCGCATCGAGCACACGATCGCCCGCCATGGCGCCGAGCGCCTGTGGGAGCTGCTCCGGGCCGGGGAGGAGCCGGTGCGGACCTTCGGGGCGATGACCGGCGCGCAGGCGGTGGAGATGGTCCGCGCCGGCCTGAAGGCGATCTATCTCAGCGGATGGCAGGTCGCCGCCGACGCCAACCTGTCGGGGCAGACCTATCCCGACCAGAGCCTATATCCGAGCAATTCGGTGCCGGCACTCGTCCGTCGCCTCAACAATGCGCTGCTGCGCGCCGACCAGGTCGAGTGGGCGGAAGGCAAGCGCGATCGCGACTGGATGGTGCCCATCGTCGCCGACGCCGAAGCGGGATTCGGCGGGCCGCTGCACGCGTTCGAGCTGACGAAGTCCATGATCGAGGCCGGCGCCGCCGGCGTCCACTTCGAGGACCAGCTCGCGTCGGAGAAGAAGTGCGGACACATGGGCGGCAAGGTGCTCGTTCCGACGAGCCAGTTCCTGCGGACGCTGCGCGGGGCGCGGCTGGCCGCGGACGTGCTCGACGTGCCGACGGTCATCGTGGCGCGGACGGACGCGCTGGCGGCGACGCTCCTCACGAGCGACGTGGACGAAGCGGACCGCCGGTTCATCGTCGGCGACCGCACGCCCGAGGGCTACTTCCGCGTGAGCGGCGGCATCGAGTCGGCGATCGCGCGCGGCCGGGCGTACGCGAAGTACGCGGACCTGGTGTGGTGCGAGACGTCCACCCCGGACCTCGCGGAAGCGGCGAAGTTCGCCGAGGGGATTCACGAGCAGTATCCGGACAAGCTGCTGGCCTACAACTGCTCGCCCTCGTTCAACTGGGCGCGAAAGCTCGACGCCAACACCATCGCGAAGTTCCAGCGCGAGCTGGCGGCGATGGGCTACCGGTTCCAGTTCATCACGCTCGCGGGCTGGCACCTCGTCAACTACCACACGTTCGACCTCGCCCAGGCCTACGCGGCCGAGGGCATGCCGGCCTACGTGCGACTCCAGCAGCAGGAGTTCGCGCGGGAGCAGGACGGCTACACGGCGACGAAGCACCAGCGCGAGGCGGGCACGGGCTACTTCGACCAGGTGCTCACGACGATCACCGGCGGCGAGGCGTCGACGGGGGCGCTGAGCGGCTCCACCGAGGCCGAGCAGTTCGGTGGCCCGGAAAGGCCTGTCGCTCTACCGTTGAGCGTAGACGCTTCGACCGGGCTGACTGAGCTGACGAGCTGACGAGCTGGGAGCTCACCGCGTCCAGTCCCCGAACTGGGTGGTGAGGTACGCCTGCCAGCGGTTCGTGCTGATCGTCTCCGGTCGGTTGCGCCATCGCCCAAGGCCGAGCGACACCCGCGCCGCCGGGGTTCCCAGCACCGCGACCTGGCCGATGGACGCCGTCCACTCGATGCCATCGACGTGCTCGAAAGGCAGCGCCGAGAGTGTCGATCCCGCTCGGCCCGCCCAGGTGTAGAGCTGTATCCCGGCCACGGGGATGGCGGCGCGGTATGCCTCGACGTTCTTGCCGACGAACAGCGGCGGCAGCGCCGGCATGCTGATGAAATGGGTGAGGACGCCGGGCGGCATCAGCGTCGGCGGATGGCCGCCGATGACGAACTGCTCGGGCGCGAGATCGGAGAGTGACGCACCGATCGTCGCCGACGCGGAGAAGGGGATCTCCGTGCTCGCGACGCCGGCGTTCAGGAGCACGTGCCCGATGGGCGACGGGCCATGACGGCCGTACGCCGTCGTCACACCCATGCTTGCCGACGTGCGGCGGCCGTCGTGATATCGTGTGAGGCCACCGGCCACCTCGGCGAAACCCAGAGTGCGGGTCGCGGTATCGGCCTGGGCCGGAGTGATGAAGCGACTGCGCGCCACGCTGGCCCCGAGCGTCGCGCGCAGCGAGGCCTGCTCCCGGCGCCACGCCAGCTCGGAAAGGACGGCGCCGCCGGCGAGGTTGCGTGAGAACGGGCGATCCTGTCCGACCGCAAACAGGGCGAGCGCCGAGCGCAGGACGCCGCGGCTGGTCAGCATGGCGCTCGTTCCTTCCCAGGGTTTGCTGGTGGCGCTCGCCGCGACCGACTTCGCGCCCAGCACGAGAAGCTCGAGCTTCCCCACGGGGTCGGTATTCGCGAGCCCCAGCGTCACGCTCGCGCCGCCGTTCGCGAGCGAGCCGCCCGGGAACCACGTCCACTTGCGACGGCCGGAGTACTTCGTGCTCGCGCCGAGCTCGTGAACGGGCAACGGCGGAATCGGCTCGCGAGGAGCGAGCGTGGCGACTACGGAAGCCGACCCCGCGAAAGGGACCGAGCGAACGTCCCATCCACGTGCATGCATGGCGAGGAACCAGACGGACTTGTCGGCCGGGTTGTACTCCGGCGCGACGGCCGCGCCGGTCACGCGCGCGAGCGGCGCGACCGTTCCGTCCGCGGAGATGCGTGCGATCGTCGGCGTGATGACGTCGCCCGCGCGCATGCTCCAGGTGGCGACGATGGTCGAATCGTCGGCGAACGCGGCATCGAAGAAGTCCTCGCCCGGCGGCGTGAGGAAGCGAATCGCGCCATCCGCCACGCTGACGGTCGCGATCCGCCAGAATCCACCATCGTGCGCCGCGACGAGGATCGTCCCGCCGTCGGCGCTGAAGCGCGGCCGGAAGTACGACCGGGTGTCGTTGCCGATCGCGAGATCACGTGTGACGCCGGACCGGGCATCGGCGATCACGAGATCGCAGCGGCCGGCGCTGCACCGCGTGGCGGCGATCGACGTCCCGTCAGGCGAGGGGTCTCCCTGGCGCAGGTTCGCGCCGCTCGTCAGCCGGGTGACGTGACGACGCTGGGGATCCCAGGCGTAGAGGTCCGGCTTGAACGCGCCGTTGCCGACGGCGGTGTTGCGCCAGACGAGCACGCGGCCGTCGCGGAAGAACCGCGGATCGCGGTACGACTGATTTCCCACGGCATGCAGCGTCGCGAGCGCCCGGCGAGGGGGAGGGAAGGGTCGATAGGCCGGGACGTCGAGAGAGTCCCGCTGCCTGAGGCGCTGCGCGGCGCGAGCAGCGGCCGTGTCGGGCTCGGCGACCGTGCTCCAGATGACGACGCGTCCCGGCCTGGTCGCCGAGGCGAGCATGAGCGCGACGCGTCCCCCATCGCGCGAGATCGCGGGATCGCCGGTCTCACGCGCCAGGTGCTGGATGGTGCGACCGGTATCGGCCTGTGACTGTCGCGTGGCGGTTTCGGCCGCCTTGGCCCGCGCGGTCAGCTCGGCGGTGAACCGGCCGTAGAGCACGTCGGGCGCCTCGCCGTAGACGCCGGCGAAGGCTTCGACGAATCCGCGGTCCGTCCTCGCCGACATCCGGCGCCACAGATCCACGAGGCTCCCCTCGCCCCGCCGCGCGACGAGCCACTCGATGAAGGACGACCCGGCCAGGTACGCGAATTCCCCGCCGTACATCCCGCCCATATGGTCGAGCTGGGAATACGTCGGGAGCGTCCCTTCGATCGCCCATTGCCGGAGGATCGCGGGGCGCCACACGCCGTTGGGCCGGCCGGACTTCGTGACGACGCCTTCTATATAGGTGGCGTAGCCTTCGATCAGCCAGCGTGGGGCCTTGCGGCTGATCGGCCCGAGCTCGACGGGCGCGAGCTTCCAGAGAAAGTCCTGCCAGCGGTTGCGGGTGGGGCGGAGCAGGTGGGCGAGGTGCGCGAACTCGTGGGTGGCGAGCATGTCGGCCCATGACACGAACGTCCCGACGTCTTCGCGCGGACTCGGTGGTGACGCCCAGAGCACAAGGGCGGGTTTATCAATGAAGGGCCACGCCGATCCGTTCGGGATGCCGAAGGGATCATCGATGACCACGGGAATCTTCTGGTCGGGAGTGAACCCGACCAGACGCGAGACGGTCGTATCCACACCTTCCAGCTTCCCGCCGACGAGGCGCGCCCAGGCCTCCAGCTCGGCCGGAAAATGGAGGGAGAACCGGCTCGTCTCCACGGTCCGCCAGGGCAGCCAGGTGCGGGTCTGGTACTGTGCCGCGGCCGGCTGGTGAACCACGGCCGTCAAGGCGACGCAGAAGGCAAGTCGAAACCGCGTTGGCATCATGGATCTTATCATCGAACCCGGCTCGATTCCTCCTTGCCAACGCCGCCGTATGCGGTAGCATTTAGCACGGCGGGACAACTCGTGATCCTGCAACGGTCTACGCGGGAGTGTGTATTGGCGCGTGACAGCGTTTTTCTGACCCACCTCGCCGGTCGCGGCATCGCTGTCGCGGCGTTTGCCGCGCTGGGTGCCTGCGCCTATCCCGTTGTTCCGACCGTCGTCTCTGCGCGAATCGCGCCGACTGATTCCGTCGCGGGTGCAGTCGCGCCGGTTGCGGTCGTCGAGGTTCGCACGCACAACATCTCGCCGGTCCTCACCGTCGTCGCCTGGGACTCGGACGAAACGGGCTATGGCCTTCAGGCCGTATTGCCCCGGAACGGAGAACCGCTCCCCGCCGGATCGCGGCTGACCGATCACAGGCTGTACCTCGCCGCGGATCTTTTCGTCGAGGCGGGCGGTCCTCGCCGCGCCGTGCTGGGATCCCGCGAGCTGCTGGTCGGCGGCCTGCGGGGAGAGCAGAAGCCCTGCGACGGCGGCAACTGCCTTCCGGCAAGAACGTATGGCGTCCTGATCCCGGATGCCGTCCTGCGCGAGCAGCGGGATTCGGTCGTGGTCCGACTGTACACGCGCACCGACCGCGAATTCGAAGTCGTGCTTCGCGGCCAGCTGGTCCAGGGATACCTCCGCACGATCGACTCGGTGGCGACGTCGCTCCAGTCGAAGGCTACCCGAACGAAATAAGAGATCGTTCCTCTTCCTCCCCCCCCGACGCTGTAGCAAGTCGATCGTGCGCGCGTGAGTCAGCGCCGTGCGCAACCCGCAGAATGATTTGCCGTTCCACCACAACCCGGTATACCACATGATGAAGAAACGGGCACTGTTGTTGGCCTTCGCAGGCGCTGTATTCGCAAGCTCACCCGTGGTCGCCCAGCAACGGACGGTGTCCGGGCAGGTGACCAGCGAGCAGGGAGTCCCATTGTCCGGCGTTGCCGTATCGGTGCGCGGGACCGGCAACGTCACGGCGACCAGCCGTGAGGGCAACTATTCCATCACCGCCGCGCCGGGCCAGGTGCTCCAGTTCCGGTCGATCGGCATGGCGCCCGAGGATCGCACGGTCGGCTCCAGCAGCGTCATCAACGTGATGATGAAGCGCGTGGCGACCAGCCTCGACGCCGTCGTCGTGACGGCGCTCGGCCAGACCTCGGAGCAGCGCGCCCTCGGCACGGCGACCCAGAGCGTCAGCGGCGAGGACATCGCCCAGTCGCAGCGCGAGAACTTCGTGAACGCGCTCCAGGGCCGCGTGGCCGGCGTCGAGGTCACGAGCTCGTCGGGCGTGCCCGGCGCGTCGACCTCGATCACCATCCGCGGCGTCAGCTCGATCTCGAGCAGCAACCAGCCGCTGATGGTCATCGACGGCCTGCCGATGGACAACAAGACGCTGAACACGGGCGTCCTGGCGTCGGATGCCCCGGGGTCGCAGACGGCCTTCAACAACCGCGGCGTGGACTTCACCAACCGCGCGTCGGACCTCAACCCGGAAGACATCGAGTCGCTGGTGGTGCTCAAGGGCCCGGAAGCGTCCGCGCTCTACGGCATCGACGCGGCCAACGGCGCCATCGTCATCACCACCAAGCGTGGCCGGGCCGGCATGGGCGGGCTGGAATACAGCACGAGCTACAAGATGGAAGCGACGGGTGCGCGCCCGGAGCTCCAGCAGAAGTACGGCCCGACGACGATCGCCGGAAGCACGCTCGGCTCGTTCTCGTACTTCGGTCAGCCGTATGCGCCGGGCACGGTGTTCTATGACAACGTCGACGGATTCTTCCGGACGGCGGCGACGGCGCGCCATAACCTGACGTTCAGCGGCGGCGCGCAGGACAACCGCGTGACCTACCGCGTGGGCGCGGGCATGGTCGGCCAGGAGGGCGTGGTCCCGGGCTCGGCCTACAACCGGATCAACCTGACGGGCTCCTCGACGGCGCAGGTCAAGAGCTGGCTGGCCGCGGATCTCTCGATGGCGTACAGCTACGAGACCAACGACCAGACGTTCAAGGGCGACGGCGGTCCGCTCATCGGCCTGCTCATCTGGCCGCAGACGGACAACGCGAAGGACTACCTGACGCCGGCCGGCACCCGCCGCCGCATCACCAACCTCTCGCAGGCCGGTGAAGTCGACAACCCGTACTTCAACGTCGACAAGAACAAGATCAACTCGAAGAACAACCGCCTGATCTCGAACCTCGGCGTCACGGTCACCCCGTTCTCCTGGGGCAACATCAAGACCATCATCGGGTCCGACGGCTACACCAACGAGAACCTGCTGCTGCGGCACCCGGAGGGTGCTGCGGGCAACACGTACAATGGCGTGCTCGACGAGGCCAACGACATCGTCCGCAACCTGAGCGAGCAGACGCTGTTCAGCGTCAACAGCCAGGCGCTGACCAGCAAGATCTCGGTGCGCGGCTTCCTCGGGCAGAGCGTGTCGGACAACAAGTCCACCACGGCGGCGCTCAAGGGCCAGGATTTCCTCGACCCGAACTTCGTGTCGATCAACAACACGAACCTGCGGACCAACCGGACGACGATCTCGCAGCGCCGTCTTGTCAGCGCCTTCGGCAGCATGACGGTGGACTACAACCGGTATCTCTACGTGACGGTCACGGGGCGTAACGACTGGACGTCGACGATCCCGCAGGAGCGCAATTCATTCTTCTACCCCTCGATTTCCACGAGCTTCATCTTCAGCGAGGCCATGCCGGCGATCGGGAAGTTCATGACCGGCAAGCTGCGCGCGGCGTACGCCGAGGTGGGCAAGGATGCCCGTCCGTACGCGTTCCGTCCGTCGCTGGAGTTCAAGACGACCTCGAACGGCGGTTACGGCTACGGATTCTGGGGTCCGAACCTCGAGCTGAAGCCGGAGTTCGCGCGGTCCTACGAGCTGGGCACGGAGCTGAGCTTCCTCAACGACCGGCTCGGCCTGGATGCGACGGTCTACCGCAAGCAGACGAAGGACCAGATCGTCAACGACATCCGCGGCAGCTACGCCACCGGGTTCATCCTGTTCAACCTGAACGGCGCGGTGACGCGGAACCAGGGCCTCGAGGTCCTGCTGCGCGGCACGCCGGTGCTCCACCGGGACTTCTCGTGGGACGCGATGGCGAACTTCGAGTCGGCGCGCGGCAAGGTGCTGGCGCTGCCGAACGCGCTGCCGGAGTCGTACGTGTCGGATACGTGGCTGTTCGGCAACGTCCGCAACGGAACGGCGCCGGGCCTTTCGACGCGCTCGCTGACGGGACTCTTCTACCTGCGCAACAACAAGGGCGACATCCTCATCGACCCCACGACGGGCCTGCCGCTCCGCTCGTCGACGTTCATCGACGGGGGCTATGACCGGCAGCCAGACTACACGGTCGGCATCACGAACAACGTTCGCTACAAGTCCTTCTCGCTGAGCGCCCTGGTGGACGTTCGCCGCGGCGGGGACGTGTTCAACGCGACCGAGCAGTACCTGACGGCGCGGGGCCTCAGCACCCGGACGCTCGATCGCGAGCAGCCGCGGGTCGTGAAGGGCGTGCTGCGTGACGGCAAGGAGAACACGGACAACCCGACGGTCAACAACATCGTCGTGATCCCGGCGGTGCAGACGCAGTTCTACACGTCGATCAGCGAGGAGCTGTTCATCGAGAAGGACATCAACTGGCTGCGCCTCCGCGACGTGACGCTGCGCTACACCCTGCCGTACCGGGTGCAGTCGAAGCTCGGCGCCCAGGACGCCAGCGTGTTCGTCACCGGCACCGACCTGTTCCTCTTCACGAACTACTCCGGACTCGACCCGATTGTGAACGGCAACACCGCCGCCGTCGGCGGCTCGGGCGGCGCCGGCATCGATTACGGCAACTTCCCGATCCCGCGCGGCCTGAACATCGGATTCAAGGCGCGGTTCTGAGATGCCGACCCCTACTTCATCCACAGTCACGCAGATGAAACGACTCCTCGGAACCACGCTCCTTGCCTCGCTCGGCCTGATGGCGAGCTGCAAGAGCTTCCTCGACGTCAACGAGAACCCCAACGCGCCCCAGGTGGTGACGGCGAACCTGTACCTCCCGCCGATGATCCACTGGATGGTCACGTCCCCGCAGTTCGACGGGCGTTTCGTCGGCCGCTATACCCAGGAGTGGACGCTCCCGACCACCAGCCTCACCACCTGGGACCGGATGGGCTATGACCCGTCCAGCGACAACGGCGCGCAGCAGTGGCGCGACGTGTACTGGACCTTCGGTCAGAACCTGGTGGACATGAACCAGAAGGCGACGGCCGAGGAGCGCTGGGACCTCCTGGGCGTCGGCCTCGTGCTCAAGGCCTGGGGCTGGCAGGCGCTGACCGACCTGCATGGCGAGATCATCGTCAAGGAGGCGATCGACCAGTCGAAGTTCAGCTTCAACTACGATACGCAGCAGTACGCCTACGAAGAGGTCCGCCGGCTGCTCGACAGCGCGATCGTCCTGCTCAACCGCACCGACGGCGCGGTCGACGCCGGCTATCTCGCAAGGGGCGACAAGGTGTACGGCGGCGACCGGATCAAGTGGCTCAAGTACGCGCACGGGCTCAAGGCGCTCAACCTGAATCACTACTCCAACAAGAGCACCTACTCGCCGGCGCAGGTCATCGCCGAAGTCGATGCCTCGTTCACGAGCAACGCCGACGACTTCCTGCTCACGTACCCGAACACTCAGAACGACGACATGAACTTCTGGGGCCGGACACGCAACAACATCACGAGCTACCGCCAGACGCGCTTCGTGCTCGGGCTGATGGATGGCACGCAGTTCGGAGTAGTGGATCCGCGCATGAGCCGAATGCTCTCGCCGTCCCCGGACGGCCAGTATCGCGGGCTCGATCCGAACGTCGTGGGCTTCGGAGCGCTTCCCGCCAACCAGCAGCCCAACAACTTCTTCGGGTATCCCGGCACCGGTGGCCTTCAGCCAGGATCGGGGGAGCCGCTTCCCGCCCGCTATCTCTTCGATAACCGCGCGAAGATGCCGGCGATGACATATTCGCAACTCCAGTTCGTGAAGGCCGAGGCGGCCTTCCGGGCGGGTGACCTGGTGACGGCGCTGGCGGCGTACCGCAACGGCATCTCGAGCCACATCGACTTCGTGAACGCCCGCAACCAGGACAACAACCAGACCCCGACGCAGATCACCGCGGCGGAAAAGGCGGCGTTCATGGCATCGGCGGTCGCGAATCCGGCGCCGCTCACGCTGTCGCACATCATGACCCAGAAGTACATCGCCCAGTGGGCCTGGGGTCACAACGAGCTGTGGATGGACATGCGGCGCTTCCACTATACGGACATCGATCCGCTGCGCGGCACTCAGGTGTATCCGGGCTTCGCGCCGCCGACGAACCTGTACCCGGACAACGCAGGCAAGGTCGTGTACCGGATCCGCCCGCGCTACAACTCCGAGTACGTCTGGAACCGTCCGGGCCTCGACGCCATCGGCGGCCTCGCCCTGGATTATCACACGGCGCCGATGTGGATCATTCAACCATGACGGAGATCATGAGAAAATTCGGATCAATCGCCGCGCTGCTCTGCGCGGTCGCGGTGACGTCCTGCGACAAGACGGCCGTCCAGGACATCACGGGACCGCTGCCGACCGCGCGGGTGAAGTTCTTCAACTTCGGTCCCGGCACGCCGGGCGTGAACTTCTACGCCAACGACACGAAGATGACCGCCATCAGCTCGACGACGGGAACGGAGTCGACCAATGGCGTCGCCTACGGCAACGCGGGCAACGGCGCGTTCTACTCGGCCATCGCGCCGGGGGCCTACACGCTGACCGGCCGGATCGCGGCGACCACGGACAAGGATCTCGTCGTCGCCAGCGCGCCGGCGACGATCGCGGACGGCAAGGCCTACTCGTTCTACATCAGCGGGCCGTACAACACCACGACCAAGACCGCCGAAGCCTTCGTCGTCGAGGATGATTACCCGGCGGCGATCGACTACTCGGTGGCGATGGTGCGGTTCGTCAACGCCAGCGCGAACTCGAGCCCGATGACGCTCTACGGCACGAACACGGCGACCACGCCGGCGTCGCCTGAAGTCGCGATCGGTGGCCCGGTGGCGTACAAGAGCGCCGGCGCCTTCACCGCGATTCCGGGTGGCGTCTACAACCTGGCCACGCGCGTTGCCGGCTCGTCGAGCAACGTGCTCACCCGGACCGGCGTGTCGTTCTCGAATGGTCGGGTCTACACGATCACGTTCCGCGGCACGGTCGGCACGTCGTCGACGCTGTTGCTGGACAACACGATCAACCGATAGGATCGACGCCGGGCGCGGCCTCGAAAGCCGCGCGAGCGTATGGAATTGGGTCCGCGGATCACGCGGATGAACGTGGAATAAACGACCAGGAGCGTTGGGCCCGGATGCACTCGAGCTCAACGCTCCTGGTCGTTTCCGTGATCCGCCGACAGACACATCCTGAACACCCAGGAAGGCCGGTCGGAGCACGCACGCACGGGCAACAAAAAAGGTGGCGGCCGAAATCGGCCACCACCTTCTCATTCGTCAGCAGCGATCAGATCCGGGCCTGCTGCCTTCTGCGGAGGACGTTGTCCTGGACCCAGGTCGCCGGGATGATGAACAGCGGCGTCAGGAAGAAGCCGAGCAGCGTGTTCAGCCAGATCAGCGCGACGTAGAAGCAGCCGAGGCCGAAACCAACCCAGATGGTGCCCAGCGGGCCATGCGTTTCCAAGAGATCGCTCCGTATTTCGGTGAGGTCCGAGAAAAAAGGTAGCAGGGCGCGGACGAGCCATCCAGTGTCGCCACCGGGCTATCTTGGCTGGCATGAGTGACCCGGTCGCCCTGATCCAGCGCGCGGTCCGCGAAGGGATTCCGGCCGAGGGGCGGTCGCTGCTGGCGGTATCCGGCGGCCTGGACTCCATGGTTCTCCTTCATGCCGCGATGGCCGTGCGCGGGCCCGCCGGGCTCGTGGTGGCGACGTTCGACCACGCGACGGGTGAGCACGCATCGCGCGCCGTGGACCTGGTCGAGCGGACGGCGATGTCCGCGGGGGTGGCGGTGGTTGTCGGCCGCGGCGAGCCGCTCGAGCGGCCCAGCGAGGCGGGCTGGCGCGAGCAGCGGATGGGGTTCCTGAGAGCCGCGGCGGCGGAGCATCGGGCGACGATCTGCACCGCGCACACGCGTGACGACCAGGTGGAGACGGTCCTGTTCCGCGAGCTCCGCGGCGCCGGACCCCGTGGACTGGCCGGCCTGGCCGCGGCGGGCGAGATCCGCCGCCCATTGCTCGCGATCGACCGCGTCCGGATCGCCGACTACGCGGCAGCCGCGGGTGTCGAATGGGTGGAGGACCCGACGAACCTCGACCGGGCATTCACCCGCAACCGCCTTCGACATGAGATCCTGCCGGCGCTTCGCCGGATCGCGCCCGCGATCGACTCGGAGCTCGCGGCGATCGGGGAAGGCGCGGCCGGGTGGCGCGCCGACGTCGAGACCTTCGTTGATCGGCGAATTCACTTTCAGGCGGACCCCGGCGCCGGAATTCTCGAAGTCCCCGCGGAGTCCTTGTCCGGTTTTCCGGAAGAAGCACTGGCGATCATCTGGCCCGCGCTGCTGGCGCGCATCGGCATCACCGCAGACTGGCGGGGAACACAGCGCCTCGCGGCGTTTACTATCGAAGGATCGGCCGGTCAGCGCATCCAGCTTTCCGGCGGATGGACCGTCTACCGGCGGCGCGGGGCGCTGGAAGTCCGCCGAGAGGCGAGCCCGACCGACCGGTAAGGAGTGGCGGCAAAGGCAAGCCGGTCCGGGTCTTCGGGCCGGGCTGGGCAGCGACAGGAGGCGCCGGCATTACCTTTCCGCGGTGACCAACGACCTACAGACCGATCCACGACTGCTCGGACGGGCCGTCAAGCGGATCGTTTACGACCCCGGGATGATCGCCGAGCGGGTGCGCGAGCTCGGGGAGGAAATCACGGAGTATTACGGAGACGGCGACGTCGTCGTGCTCGGATTGCTGAAGGGAAGCTTCATCTTCCTCAGCGACCTGGTGCGCGAGATCCGGCGCCCCCTGCACGTCGACTTTCTCGTCGCCTCGAGCTACGGCGACGCCATGGTCTCGAGCGGCAACGTACGGCTGCTCTACGACCCGGAAACGAAGCTGGAGGGCAAGCACATCCTGCTTGTCGAGGACATCATCGATAGCGGCCGCACCCTGAGCCGCCTGTACGACCTGTTGTCGGCACGGAATCCGCGTTCCCTCGAGATCTGCGCGCTGCTGCACAAGCACATCGCGACGGAGCTGAAGGTGCCGGCGCGGTTTGTCGGGTTCGACGCACCCAACGAGTTCCTCGTCGGGTACGGGCTGGACCACGCAGAGAATTTCCGGCACATCCCATTCATCGCGAGCCTGCAGTAAATGCCACCGCTCAAGCCAGAAAAACCCAAACGCGAGTTCAGCTGGGCGAAGCTGTCGAAGACGGTTTCGTTCTGGATTCTCGTCATCCTGATCCCCGTCGTGATGCTCCAGGCGCTCGGTGCCCGCACCGATGCCGAACGGGACATCCCGTACAACCCGACGTTCCGCGACGAGCTCGCCGCCAACAACATCAAGACGGTGACGGTGCAGGGCGGCAAGGTGATCGTCGGCGAGTTCAAGACGCCGATCACCGTCGAGAACAAGTCGGCGCGCCGGTTCAAGGTGAACCTCACCGGCCAGATGACCGAGGAGCTCGACAAGGAGCTGCGCGACAAGGGCGTCGCCATCCGGGCCGAGGAGCAGAAGCCGTCCATCACGGCCTGGCTCATCAACTTCCTGCCGTGGCTGATCCTGATCGGGTTCTACCTGTTCTTCTTCCGCCAGATGCAGGCGGGAGGCAACAAGGCGTTCTCGTTCGGCAAGTCGAAGGCGAAGCTCCTCACGGGCGATACGCCGAAGGTGACCTTCGCCGACGTCGCCGGCGCCGACGAAGCCAAGCAGGAGCTCCAGGAGATCATCGAGTTCCTGCGGGATCCGCAGAAATTCACCCGCCTTGGCGGCCGGCTGCCCAAGGGCGCGCTGCTCGTCGGTCCTCCGGGCACCGGCAAGACGCTGCTCGCCCGCGCGGTCGCGGGTGAGGCGGGCCGTCCGTTCTTCCAGATGTCGGGCTCCGACTTCGTCGAGATGTTCGTCGGCGTCGGTGCCTCGCGTGTTCGCGACCTGTTCGAGCAGGGCAAGGCGCACGCGCCCTGCATCATCTTCATCGATGAGATCGACGCGGTCGGCCGGCACCGCGGCGCGGGCCTCGGCGGCGGTCACGACGAGCGCGAGCAGACGCTCAACCAGCTGCTCGTCGAGATGGACGGCTTCGAGTCGAACGACGGTGTCATCTTGATTGCCGCGACGAATCGCCCCGACGTGCTCGACCCGGCGCTGCTGC
>CAMLHT010000040.1 GCA_946479895.1 uncultured Gemmatimonadota bacterium
CGGGCACGGCGGTCGAGAAGGGAACGGTCCTCATCGAGATGGAGTGAGTCCCCGCGCCTCATCATCCCGAGCGAAGCGAGGGACCTGCTCCTTATTGTCATCCCGAGCGAAGCGAGGGACCTGCTTTTCCAACCGAACAAGCACCCGCTGGAGGAATGCATGACCCGGTATGCATCCGCGCTGCTCATCGTCGCATCCATCGCCGGCGCCCAGGCACCGTCGAACCCCGAGATCTACCTCCTTCCGCTTTCCGTCCGCGGCGCGACGATCACCGTCGGCCGGGCGGTGAACATCACCAACCGTCCCGGCTACGACAATCAGCCGTCGTTCACGTCGGACGGCCGCGAGCTGTACTTCACGTCCACGCGCGCCGACAGCCAGGCCGACATCTACAAGTACCACGTCGAGTCGAAGGTCATCGAGCGCGTCACCCATACCGCTCCCGAGAGCGAATACTCCGCGACGCAGCTGCCCTATCCGAAGAACTTCTCGGTCATCCGGGTGGAAAAGGATTCGACCCAGCGCCTCTGGATGCTCTCGCCGGATGGGAACGCCGGCCGCCCGGTGTTCACGGACATCAAGCCGGTGGGATATCACGCCTGGCTGGACGAGAACCGGCTCGCTCTCTTCGTGCTCGGCTCCCCCAATGCGCTGGTGCTGGCCGACCGCCGGACCGGGAAGGGCGACACGCTCGCTCGTGATATCGGCCGGTCGCTGGTGACGCTGCCTCACGGCGGCGGGTTCTCGTTCCTCGCGCATCGCGGGCAGGAGTGGGTTCTCACCGAGGTTCGACTCACCCGCGCTGGAAAAGTCGCCTACATCCATCCGCTGACGACGGTTCCGCGCGGGATGGACTACATCGCATGGGTCGGCGGCACCGCGCTCGGCGGAACGGGATCGAAGCTCATGGCGTGGACGCCGGGCCAGGGCTGGCGGGAAGTCGCCGATCTCGCGCCGCAGGGACTGGCTCGCATCTCGCGCATCGCCGTCGACAGGAATCTCTCCCGGCTCGCGATCGTCGCCGAGCCCGCCAATCCCGGTTCATCGAGGCAGTATTGATGCGGTCGAAGCTTTTTCCTGTTGTCCTGGTGCTGGGCGCCGCGTGCGCCGGCGCTCCACGCGGTCCCCTCGACCTCACGCCGCCGCCCGTCACGCGCGAGATGCGCGGGCTCTGGGTCGCGACGGTCGCCAACATCGACTGGCCCTCCCGCAAGGGACTCTCGATGGCGGAGCAGAAGGCCGAGCTCACGGGGATCCTCGACAAGGCGGCCGCGACCGGCTTCAACACGATCGTCCTCCAGATCCGTCCGGCCGCCGACGCGCTCTACTCATCGTCACTCGAGCCGTGGGCCGCCTGGCTGACCGGGACGCAGGGGCAGGACCCCGGTTACGATCCGCTGGCCTTCGCCGTGGCCGAATCGCACGCGCGGGGACTCCAGCTCCACGCGTGGATCAACCCGTTCCGCGCCGGCAACACCGCTGACACCGCCGTCCTCGCGCCCACGCATGTCTACCGCACCCGGCCCGAGCTCGTGCGCGTCTACGGCGGCAACCTCTGGATGGATCCGGGCGATCCTGCCGCCCGCGACCGGTCCATCGAGGTCATCCGTGACATCGTCACGCGCTACGACATCGACGGCATCCACGCCGACGACTACTTCTACCCGTACCGGATCCAGGACACCGCCACGCGCCGCGACGTGCCGTTCCCCGACGACGACACCTGGTCGCGATACGCCAACGGGATGGATCGTGACGACTGGCGCCGGTCGAACATCGACGGGTTTCTCGAGCGGATGTACCGCGAGGTCCATGCGATCAAGCCGCAGGTCGTCGTCGGGCTGTCGCCGTTCGGCATCTGGCGGCCGAACAACCCACCCGGCATTCAGGGACTCGACGCCTACGCCTCGATCTACGCCGACTCACGCAAGTGGCTCCAGCGAGGGTGGGTCGACTACTTCGCTCCCCAGTTGTACTGGGCCATCGGTGCTCCTCAGCAGAGCTTCCCCGTGCTGCTCGACTGGTGGAAGGGAGAGAACACCGCCGGCCGGCACGTCTGGCCGGGGCTCGCGATCTATCGCGTGCACAACGGCACGCCCTCCACGTTCTCCGTCGACGAGATCCCCGAGCAGATCCGCATCGTCCGGCAGCGCCTGCCCGAGCCGGGCGAGATCCTCTACAACACCACTTCGACGCTGAAGCGCCTCGACGCCACCGTTCGCGCGAAGCTCGAGCAGGATCTCTACGCCACGCCGGCGACGGTTCCGGCGTTTCGGTGGCTCGACTCCATTCCTCCGGCGACACCCTCGATCACGGTCGCCGGCAGCCGGGTGACCGTGACGTCGAACGGTGAAGGCACGCGCTGGTGGCTCGTCCAGTCCCACGTGCCGCCGCGCTGGACGTGGCGCGGGCGGAAGGCGGGGCAGTGGTCCACGCGGCTCGTCTTCGCCGGAGCTCCCTCCGTGGAGCTGGGCGGCAAGGCGGACGTCGTCATCGTCAGGGCGCTCGATCAGGCTGGCAACATGAGCGGACCCGCCGAATGGCGTCGTCGTTGACCCGGTCGCGGCTGGCGAAGCTCGGCATCCTCGCGGCCGCCGGGGTCGTTGCCGCCTGCGTGCCCGCGGCGCGGCAAGCATCCGCGCCGCCGACGCTCCGCGTGATGTCGTACAACATCCAGGCGGGCGGTGGCGATCTCGCGCGCGTCGCCGCGACCATTCGCGGCGCGTCGCCGGACATCGTCGGTCTCCAGGAAGTCGACGTCCACTGGTCCGACCGCAGCGGCTTTGCCGATCAGGCGCGTGAGCTTGCCTCCATGCTCGGCATGGAGGTCAGGTTCGCGCCCATCTATGCGATCCCGAACGCCGATCCTTCCAGGCCGGTCCGAGAGTACGGCGTCGCCCTGCTCAGTCGGTTCCCGATTCGAGAGTGGCGCAACGACAGCCTGACGCGGCTCTCCACCCAGGACGCCGCCGCCGCTCCCGCGCGCATGCCGGGCATGGTCGAGGCGCTGATCGACGCGAACGGGTGGCGGGTCCGCGTATTCACGACGCACCTGGATTATCGCGCTGACCCGGCGATCCGGTCGCGTCAGGTCACCGAGCTGCTTGGCTACCTCGGCCGGAGCGGCGTCCCGACCATCGTCACGGGAGACCTGAACGCCGGCCCATCGGCGCCAGAGCTGCAACCGCTCTTCGGCGTGTTGCACGACGCCTGGAGCGCCGGTGCCGGAGACGGGCTCACCTATCCGGCGGAGAAGCCGGTCAAGCGCATCGACTACGTCCTGGCGTCGGGCCACTTCGAGCCGACTGCCGCGTCCGTCATTCAATCGCCGGCGTCCGACCACCGGGCCGTGATCGCCACGCTCGTCGGGCGAGCGGGCCGCGCCCCCTGAAAAGGTCGAAGCCCGCATCGCTCCCTTTGGGCGATGCGGGCTTCACGTGACCGACGGCGCGGAGGTCGTCAGCCGATAGAGCGGAGCCTTAGCGGCTCACGGCGATCCGCGCCGTACGAAAGTCAGTAGACAATGGATCACCTCCTGTTCAGCGGGTGGATACGAAAGGGCTTACTTCGAAAAAATAGTACTCCACACCCTTTCGCAAGGTTCCACGGATCACGGCCGCAGCAGGAATTCGCGCACGGCGGCAAGTACCCGGTCGCGGTGACTGACGAAGATCCAGTGATGTCCGCCGCTGATCACGAGCGCCTCGCCCCGCGGAGCTCGCCTGAAATCGGCGACCGCGAAGTCGCTCACGACTTTCGACTTGTCGATGACGGCCTGGACGTCTTCCCGCCACGACGTGTCGGCGGTGATCCACGGCTCCGACTGCTCGAAGCGCTCGCGCACGGCGAAGATCGCCAGCGCGGGATGGCGCAGCTTCTCCCACTCCTGCCGCTCGCTCGACGCCTCGCGCCCGATCCCGACGTAGCCGGTGCCGAGCTCCTCGATGATGCCGTCGTGCTTCACCCGCGCGCGGATGTCGGCCTCCGGGATCCGCACGCCTCGCGTGGAGTGCACGTAGCTCACGTAGGCCCGCCAGGTCGAGGTGTCCCGGTCGGTGAGCGGCGCCTTCGCCGGGTAGGGCATGGCGTCGGTGAAGACGGCTTCGGCCACCGAGTCCACCGCGACGTTGTCGAATGCGCCGTCGAGATAGACCATCCGGCGGATGCGCCCCGGGTATTTCCGCGCGAACGCCGTCATCTCCTGGCCGGCGAAGGAGTGGCCCACGAGGTCGACCTGCGTGAGTCGCAGCGCGTCCATCGCCGTCCTGATGTCCTCGACGAGTCGGGGCAGGTCGTAGCCGCGCTCCGGATGGGAGCTCTCGCCGAATCCTCGTCGCGTGAGGGCGTACACGTGAAAGCGGTCCGTCAGGCCGGGCGCGAAGTCATCGTACGCATGCGCCGTGTTGCCGATCCCGGGGAGGAGCAGGAGGGCGGGGCCGGTGCCGCCGAAGTCGAGGTAGTGGAGCCGGACGCCGCGTTCGACCGTGATGAAGCCTGCCTTGTGGCTGGCCGAATCCACCCAGCCGTCGTCGCGTGGCAGCCGGGACGGCAATCGCTGGGCGTGGGCCGCCGCTCCCGCTCCGGCGAGTCCGACGAGCATGGCCAGGCAGAGATGTCGAAACGTGCTCATGACGGAGATCAGGGTCGGCCGGCGCGGATTCGACCCTCGGCTCCACGCCACACAATTGACGGTTCAGTGTACTCGAAGTGTAGCAGGCCTTCACGACCCGCCCGGGGACGAGGGGTGCGGCAGCGCGCGGCGCCCGGTTCGCTGGTCGTCCCTCCTGTCCATATTTCAAGCCCGCACGTCACCGGGATTGTCTCATCCCGGAAGATTCCATCCGGCGCCCGTCCCCATCTGGAGTATTCCGCATGACCTTCCGCCAGCGTTTCGCTCTCCTCACCATCGCGCTGTCCCTGCCGGCGTTGCTCGCCGCGCAGGACCGCCTGCCGAACATGCCGGGCTACGCGCAGGTCATGCGCGTTGCCCCGCTCATCGGGCAGGTGAATCAGCGGGTGGCCGCTGGCCGCGTGAGCGACGTCTCCTGGCTGCCGGATGGCGCGGGCGTCGAGTACACGGTCGGTGGGCGCGGCGGCACGCGCTATCGATTCCTCGTGGCATCGAAGCAGAAGAGCGAGATCCCGCTGCCGCCGGCCGCCGCGCAGCCGGCCACTCCGCCGGCCGCCGGCGGATGCGCGGCGTTCGTGGACCGCGGGCGCCAGGTGGAGTCGGAGCTTTCCCCCGACGGGTCGCGGCTCGCGGTCTATCGCGATCGCAACCTCTATCTCACAGAGCCGGGCGACTGCTCGGCGGCGAAAGGCGTCGCCCTCACCACCGAGGGCAGCGTGAAGGATCGCATCAAGTATGGCACCGCGAGCTGGGTCTACGGCGAGGAGCTCGAGCAGACCACCGCGTTCTGGTGGTCGCCGGACGGGAAGAGGCTCGCCTACTACCGCTTCGACGAGAGCCGGATCCCCGACTACTACCTCCAGGTCGGCCAGACGGGCATCTACGACACGCTCGACATCGAGGCCTATCCCAAGACCGGGTACCCCAATCCCGTCGTCGACCTGTTCGTCTACGACCTCGCGACGAAGAAGACGACGAGGATCGACGTGCGCGACGGCAAGCCGTTCACGAACGACGTCGTCGGCCACTACGTCTACAACGTCGCCTGGACGCCCGATGGCCGTGAAATCACGTTCAACCGGAAGAACCGCCGCCAGAACGTCCTCGAGCTGACGTTCTGCGACCCGGCGGGTGGCAAGTGCCGCGTCGTCGTGCGCGAGGAGTGGCCGACCGGCTGGCTGGAGAACCACACCCTCGACGACGACATGGTGTGGCTCGCTGATGGCCAGCGCTTCCTCTGGACCTCCCACCGCACCGGCTTCGAGAACTACTACCTGTACGACCGGTCCGGGAAGCTCCTCGGCGCCGTCACGTCCAACTCCGCCGACCTCGCCAAGTCCGACGAGGGCTTGCTGCAGCAGGGCGACGGGGCCTACCGCGTGGACGAGAAGACCGGCACGCTCTGGTACACGGCGCGCGACGGCGAGAACTACATGAAGGTCCAGCTCCATCGCGTCGGTCTCGACGGCCGGAACGACCGCCGGCTCACCGATCCGGCGTTCACGCACACCGTCAACATCTCGCCCGACGGGAAGTATTTCGTGGACGTCGCCCAGACACACGACGTGCCGCCGGTCACGCGTCTCATGGATCGCGACGGCAACGTGATCGCGGAGCTGGCGCGCGCGGACGCGGGCGCGATCGAGAAGGCGGGCCTGCGGAAGGTCGAGATGTTCACCTTCATGTCCGCCGACGGAAAGACGCGCCTCCACGGCACCATCTCGTATCCGTCCGACTTCGATCCGACGAAGAAATATCCGGCGCTGCTCAGCGTGTACGGCGGCCCGAACTTCGCCGCGGTGAACGAGATGTTCAAGCTGCCGAGCGCCAACGCCGAATTCGGGTTCCTGCTGCTGACCCTCGACACGCGAGCCTCGAAGGGGCAGGGCCACCGGCTCCTCGACGATCTCTATCTCAAGCTCGGAATCCCCGAGATCGACGACATGGCGGCGGGGGTCCGCTCGCTGGCGTCGCGCCCGTACTTCGACGCGTCGCGGGTGGGGATCTTCGGCACCTCGTACGGCGGCTATGCGTCGCTGATGGCGCTGCTCCGCTATCCGTCCGTGTTCGCCGCGGCGTCGTCTTCGTCACCGGTCACCGACTGGCGGAATTACGACACGATCTACACCGAGCGATACATGTGGATTCCCCAGGAGAACGCCAAGGGCTACGACGCCGGCTCCACGAACACTTACGCCGGGGAGCTGAAGGGCGACCTGCTCCTCTACTATGGAAGCGGCGACAATAACGTCCATCCGAACAACACCATGCAGATGGTCCGTGCCCTCCAGGCGGCGCGGAAGCACTTCGAGCTCCAGGTCGGCCCGGACCTCGGCCACACGGCGGTCAACAGCCAGCGGATGATGGAGTTCTTCATCGAGTCGCTGCGGATGAAGATGGTGGAGCGCAACTAGTGGGAGTGGGAGTGAGAGTGGGAGTGGGAAGTGGCTCTATCCCCACTCCCACTCCCACCCCAACCCCCACCGCTCGTCAATGCAGCGTGAAGCCGGTCAGGAAGCTCACGCGCACCCCGCCGCGCGAGGATGCCGCGGCGACGTTCATGGGGAAGTGCAGGCCCCCATTGTGGACCGTGACGCCGGCAGCGAGGGCCAGGCCGACCCCGGCGACCGAGACGTTCGGGCCGAAGCCGACTTCGTTTCCGGTCCGCCCGCGAGCCCCGACCAGCCAGGTGGCGCTCGGAAGGAACACGCCTTTCTCGAGCCCTCCCGCGAGGAACACCCACTCATTGAGGACCATCGGCCCGTCGGTCGTGACGTGAATCTCGTGCTCCAGCTGCCAGCCGAACTGGCTGATGGCCGACCCGACCTCGATGCTGTGGTTCTTGAGCGAGTCGACGACGGCCTGCGGGAGGTACGTGAACCCGAAGCGCGGGCCGGAGTAGTCCACGGTCCGGTTCCATTCGGACGTCGCCCGGTCGCGGCGGCTCCGGTTCGTGGGCTGAGGGGCACGGCCGCCGAGGATGCCGATGACCTGCCCGGCGGTCGACACGCCGTTCCGGTCGGTGTCCGCGCCCGGCGAGGGCGTATAGGCGGCCTGGGCCCTGAGGGCCCGGGCTCCCAGCAGAAAGAGGGTGGCGACCGCGGCCGCCTTGATCAGCTGGCCGTAGGGACGGGCCAGGGTCCGGGAAAACGCAGGCTTTCTCATTCGAACACCTCCGTCGGGGTTGAACTTCGAAGGGACGGGGCGAGCCTAGGCTGAGGGGGTCAGGGGAGGGTCAGAGCCCAGTCATCTCGCTCCGCTTCGGCTGCGGCTGTCGGCTGTCAGCGCCGGCCGAAGGCTGACGGCTATGGCTATGGCTTGCTGTTCAGCCGAGCCGAAGCCGTTAGCCGACGGCCATGGTCTGGCTGTTAGCCGAGCCGCTGGCCGCTAGCCGCTGGCCACTGGTCTGGCTGTTAGGCTAGCCGCTGGCCGCTAGCCGCTGGCCCGCCATAGCCATAGCCGTCAGCCGAAAGCCGGCGCTGACAGCCGACAGCCGCAGCCGAGCCGATAGCCGAGCCCCCTCTACCAATTGGGTAAGTCTATGCCTATCTTGCGATTCTGTCTTACAACGCCTTCGGGCGGCCGAGACCCGGGTTGCATTCCGCACCGGTGAGGCGCAGGAATCTTTCTTGTTGGGACCATGAGCAAGTTCAACGCTGGTACGTACACGGCCAAACCGAGCGATATCGAGCAGCGCTGGTTCGTCGTGGACGCGGAAGGCATGGTGCTCGGTCGCCTGGCGACCGAAATCGCGCGAGTCATCCGCGGCAAGCACAAGCCGACGTTCACCCCCCACATGGACACGGGTGACAACGTCATCGTGATCAACGCCGCCAAGGTGAAGGTCACCGGTCGCAAGCTCGAGCAGAAGCAGTACTTCAAGCACACGGGCTACATGGGTCACGAGCGGTACACGACCCTGGGCAAGATGCTCTCGAAGAACCCCGAGCGCGTGATCGAGAACGCCGTCTACGGCATGCTGCCGAAGACCGCGCTGGGCCGTCAGGTCCTCCGTCGCAAGCTCCGCGTCTTTGCCGGCGCCGAGCATCCGCACGTCGCGCAGCAGCCGGCCGTGCTGACCTTCAACAAGAGCGAGGAGTAACCGATGGCCGAGCAGACCACACACACGATCGGCCGCCGCAAGGAAGCCGTTTGCCGTGTCTACGTGAAGCCGGGCTCCGGCAAGTGGGACGTCAACGGGCGCACGCTCGGTGACTACTTCCCGCGGCCGGTGCTCGTGTCCCAGATCCAGCAGGCGTTCGTCGCCACCGACACCCTCGGCAAGTTCGACGTCAAGGCGAACCTCGAGGGCGGCGGCGTCAGCGGTCAGGCCGGTGCCCTTCGTCTCGCCGTCGCTCGCGCGCTGGTGAAGATGGACGAAGGCCATCGCCGCAAGCTTCGTGACCTCGGCCTGCTCACGCGCGACGCCCGCGCGGTCGAGCGCAAGAAGCCGGGCCGTCCGAAGGCTCGCAAGAAGTTCCAGTTCAGCAAGCGGTAAAAGGCTTGTCGTCCTGAGTCGCGAAGCGACGAGGATCTGCTTTCGGAAGGCAGGAAGCAGTTCCCTCGCTTCGCTCAGGATGACGGGGCAGGTCATCTCTCAGGCTGGTGGAGTGTCGCTTGGTGCCGGGTCACCGGTCGAGCGGCATGACGAAGCCAGCCGACGTCCAAAACCAAACCAGGAGTAGACAACAGATGGAACAGAATTCAGGCGGAGCCGGCGCGCCGACGCTGGAAGCGCTGCTTGCCGCGGGCGTGCACTTCGGTCACCAGACCCGCCGCTGGAATCCCAAGATGCGCCAGTTCATCTTCGCCGAGCGCAACGGGATCCACATCATCGATCTCCAGAAGACCCTCCGGCAGATCGAGCTCGCCCAGAAGATGGCCCGCGAGGTCATCCTGCGCGGCGAGCAGGTGCTCTTCGTCTGCACCAAGCCGCAGCTGTCGGCGATCGTGAAGGCCGAGGCCGAGCGCTCGGGCTCGCTCTACATCACCGAGCGCTGGCTCGGCGGCCTCCTGACCAACGTCGTCACGGTCAAGAAGCAGATCCGCCGCATGAAGGAGCTCGAGGCCGGATCCGAAGAGGGCGGCGAGTTCTCGAACTACACCAAGAAGGAGCAGCTCATGCTCTCGCGCGAGCGGGAGAAGCTCTCCAAGTACCTGAATGGCATCCGCAACATGAACCGCACCCCGGGCCTCATGTTCGTCGTCGATTCCAAGAAGGAGAAGATCGCGGTCAACGAGGCGAACAAGCTCGGCATGCCGATCGTCGCCATCGTCGACACCAACGCGGACCCGGACCTCATCTCGGTGCCGATCGCCGGCAACGACGACGCGATCCGCTCCGTCGAGCTCATCACGAAGGCGATCGCCGACGCGGTGCTCGAGGCCCGTCGTGAAGCGCCCTCGCGCGTCGAGACGGACGACAGCGAGAAGTACACCTACAGCTCCGACCGCGGCGCCGAGCCGGAGTCGGAGAGCGAAGTGCGCCGCAAGCGCCGTCCGCGCCGCCGCCGCGCCAAGCCGGACGCCATCGCCGCGCGCCTCAAGGCGCCGGGCGAGGAAGGCGGAGCCGAGGGTGAGGCCGACGCCGGCGACGCGACCGAAGCGGCCGAATAACCGATGTCATGCTGAGCGAAGCGAAGGAAGGACTCTCTGCTTCGCTTCGCTCGGCATGACAACCGGAGGGGTTATTATTCCTACGCCGCGGGGACATCCCCGCGGCGTTTCGACAACGAACGCAGGGTTTGAAGGAAAATGGCTATCACAGCGAAAGACGTAGGCGATCTCCGCGCGCGCACCGGCGCCGGGATGATGGATTGCAAGAAGGCGCTCGAGGAGTCGGGCGGCAACATGGACAAGGCCATCGAATGGCTCCGTGCCCGCGGCTCGGCCAAGGCCGACAAGCGCGCCGACCGCAAGGCCGGCGAGGGCGTCATCGGCAGCTACATCCACCACAACGGCAAGGTCGCCGTTCTCGTGGAGGTCAACTGCGAGACGGACTTCGTCGCGCGCACCGATGACTTCAAGGAGCTCGGCAAGCACCTGGCCGAGCACATCGCCGCCGCCGCCCCGATCGCCGTCGACAAGGACGAGGTCCCGGCCGACAAGATCGAGTCCGAGCGCCGCATCTACGAGCAGCAGGTCCGCGAGAGCGGCAAGCCCGAGAACATGATCGCCAAGATCGTGGACGGGAAAGTCGAGGCGTACTACAAGGACGTCTGCCTCCTCTACCAGCCGTGGGTCCGCGAGCCGAAGAAGACCGTCGGCGACCTCGTGAAGGAAGTCGCCGCGAAGACGGGCGAAAACATCAAGGTCCGCCGCTTCGTCCGCTACCAGCTCGGCGAGGCGTGAGCATGGCCGAACTCAAATACCCGCGCGTGCTGCTGAAACTGTCCGGCGAGGCGCTCGCCGGCGGGAAGGGATTTGGGTTCGATTTCGAGACCGTTTCGAAGTTCGCCGACGAGCTCCAGTCCGTCATCGAGACTGGAGCCTCCGTCGGGCTCGTGATCGGCGGTGGCAACATCGTGCGCGGGTCCCTGCTGTCGAAGATGGGCCTCGACCGCGTCGCCGCCGACTACATGGGCATGCTGGGCACGGTGATCAACGCCCTCGCGGTGCAGGACGTCCTCGAGCGCAAGGGCATCGACACGCGCGTCATGACGGCGATCCGCATGGAGGAGATCGCCGAGCCGTACATCCGCCGCCGGGCGGTCCGGCACCTCGAGAAGGGCCGCATCGTCATCTTTGCCGCCGGCACGGGTAACCCGTACTTTTCGACCGACACCGCCGCGGTGCTCCGCGCCATCCAGATCAAGGCCAACCTGATCGTGAAGGCCACGAGCGTCGAGGGCGTCTACTCGGCCGACCCCAAGAAGGACCCGAACGCGAAGTTGTACGAGGAGATCAGCTTCCGCGACGTGATGCTCGAGGACCTCAAGGTCATCGACCAGACGGCCATCACGCTCTGCCGGGAGAACGCTCTGCCTCTCATAGTTCTCAACATCCACCGACCTGGCGCCTTCGTCGCGGCGGTTCGCGGCGAGCGCGTCGGCACCCTGGTCCGATGAGCACCATACCCCAGATCATCAAGGACGCGCGCTCGGCGATGGACAAGGACATCGAGCACGCGAAACGCGAGTTCTCCAACATCCGCTCGGGCAAGGCATCGCCCAACATGCTCGACAGCGTGAAGGTCGAGATGTACGGCCAGCAGATGCAGATGAACCAGTGCGCGAGCGTCTCCGCGCCCGAGCCGCGCATCCTCCTCGTCACGCCCTTCGACAAGGGGCAGATCAAGGCGGTCGAGAAGGCCATTCGTGAATCCGGCCTCGGCCTGGATCCGGCCATCCAGGGCGCGATGATCCGCGTGCCGCTGCCGGCGATGAACGAGCAGCGCCGCAAGGAGCTCGTGAAGGTCGTGCACAAGTCGGCGGAGGACGGCAAGATCGCGGTCCGCCACGCCCGCACGCACGCGCGCGAGCAGCTCAAGAAGCTGTCGGGTGTCTCCGAGGACGACGTGAAGCACGCCGAGAAGGATCTCCAGAAGCTTCACGACGATTACATCAAGAAGATCGACGACCTGATCAAGGCGAAAGAAGCCGAGATCATGGAAGTCTGAGGCTCCGAGCTCTGTCCGAGCTCACCAAGCGGATCCTCTTCGGCGTCATCGCCGCGCCGGTGGCGTTGTACGTCGTCGTCGCCGGCGGCGCCGCGCTGGCGGCCCTCCTCGCGATCGCCGCGGCCATCGGCGCGTGGGAGTACTACCGGATCGCCCGCGCCACGGGCCAGACCCCGATGGAAGACGTCGGCATCGCGCTGGCCGGCCTCATTCCCCTCGTCGTTCACGCGCGGTTCCTCGGCATCGGGATCCCGGCGGTTCCGGTCGCCGCCGTTGCATTCGTGGCCGTGCTCGGACTCGCCATCTGGCGGCGCGGGGTCGAAGGCCGGCCGCTGGGCGCCGCGGCCACGACCGTCGTCGGCGCGCTCTACACCGGTGGCATGCTGAGCTTCGGCTATGCGCTCCGCTATCACCCGTACGCCTTCGCGGATGCCAGCCTCGGATCGCTGACCGCGGCCTCCGGCGCGCTGCTGCTCATGCTGCCGATGCTCGTGACCTGGGCGTCGGATACGGGCGCCTACGCCGTCGGCCGGATGATGGGCCGGCGCAAGCTCATCCCGAGCGTCAGTCCCGGGAAGACCGTGGAGGGGGCGATCGGTGGCGTGCTCGCCAGCATCCTCGTGGCGTGGGCCTTCGGCAACCTGGTGCTGCGCCCCTCGGCGCAGCTCGGCTTCAAGTGGTTCCCGTGGGGCATCGTGGTCTTCGGCATCGCCATCAGCGTGGCGGCGCAGATCGGTGACCTCTTCGAGTCGCTCATCAAGCGCGAGGCCGGCGTGAAGGACAGCTCCCGGATCCTCCCCGGCCACGGCGGCATCCTCGATCGCCTCGACAGCATGTTCTTCGTGCTGCCGGTCAGCTACCTGCTCATTCACTGGCTGCTGACCTGGGCTCCCCGATGAAGCGGGTCGCGATCCTCGGCTCGACCGGGTCGATCGGCACGACCGCGCTCCAGGTGCTTCGCCGACATCCCGATCGCTTCCGCGTCACGGCGCTCACCGCGTTCGCGAACGCGGAACTGCTCGGCCGCCAGGTGGCCGAGTTCCAGCCGGCGTTCACCGGCCTGGTCGAGGAGATGGCGGGCCGGGACAATCCATGGCGTTGCGGGGACGGCTGCCTGGTCGAAGCGGCCTCGCGGCCCGACGTGGACATCGTGCTCAACGCGGTGGTCGGCGCGGCCGGGCTGGACGCCACGCTCGCCGCGCTCGAGCACGGCAAGCGCGTGGCGCTCGCGAACAAGGAAAGCCTGGTGACGGCGGGCCACATCGTGATGGCCGCGGCGAAGGCAGGCCGGGGCGAGATCGTCCCCGTCGACAGCGAGCACAGCGCCATCCTGCAGTGTCTCGGCGGTCGCGACACGTCGGAGATCCGGAAGCTGGTGATCACCGCGTCCGGCGGGCCGTTCCGCGAGTGGAGCTCGGAGCGGATCCGGGGGGCGAGCGTGACCGATGCGCTCAGGCATCCCACCTGGCAGATGGGCCGGAAGATCACCATCGACAGCGCCACGCTGGCCAACAAGGCGCTCGAGGTCATCGAGGCGCACTTCCTGTTCGGGATTCCGTACGACCGCATCGAGGTCGTGGTGCACCCGCAGAGCATCGTGCATTCGTTCGTCGAGTTCATCGACGGCAGCGTGCTGGCGCAGCTGGGCGTCCCGAGCATGGAGCTGCCGATCTTCTATTCGCTGACGCACCCCGAGCGGATCCCGGATACCGGGATTCCCCGACTCGACCCGGTGGGGATGTCACAACTGACCTTCGAGCCCGTACGTTCCCGGGACTTCCCGATGCTGGAGCTCGGCATCCGGGCGGGAATCCGGGGCGGAGCGGCGCCGGCGGTGTACAATGCAGCGAACGAGCGGGCCGTCTCCCTGTTCCTGGGCGGCCAGATCACGTTCGGGGACATCGCGGCGGCTGTCGAAGAAGCGCTGGACAGCCTGGCCGCGGTGCCCGGAGATACCCGTTCCGACATCATGAACGCCGACGCGATGGCGCGCCGGCTCGTGGACAACCGATTCGAATGCTCTCGCTCCTAGCTCCCATCCTCGTCTTCGGCCTCGTGATCTTCGTTCACGAGCTCGGACATTTCATCGCCGCGAAGCTGACGGGCGTCTACGCCCCGCGGTTCTCGATCGGCTTCGGCCCGTCGCTGCTGCGGTTCCGGCGCGGCGAGACCGAGTACGTCCTCGCGGCCCTCCCGCTGGGCGGCTACGTGCGCATGGCGTCGCGCCTGGACGAGGAGACCGCGTTCCTCGAGGGCGGCAACGAGACGGAGGCCGCGGCGAAGAAGGAGAAGTCGAAGGACTGGGATCCCGAGGCGATGATCCCGCACGGGCCGAAGCCGGTGCCGGAGAACCGGTGGTTCGAGAGCAAGTCGCTCGCGGCGCGCCTGTTCATCATGATCGCGGGCGTGACGATGAACGTGATCCTCACGATCGTCGTCGTCAGCGGATTGATGTACAAGGTCGGCCGCCCGGTGGTCCCGACGACCGTGGTGGGCGAGGTCGTCGCCCCGGCCTCGATGCCGGCGCTCGGCCAGCTCCAGATGGGGGACACCATTCGCGCCGTCAACGGCACGGCCGTCTCCACCTGGAACGACATCCAGCGCGCCATTCTCGAGGCGGACGGTCCGGTCACCTTCCAGACGAACCGCAGCACGGTCGCCGTCCCCACCAGCACCGACAGCGATCGCGTCGCGCTGGCGGGCAGCATCGGGTACTTCGTGCCGCCGGTGATCGACTCCGTCGTCGAGGGCGAGCGCGCCGCGGCGGGCGGAATGCAGCGTGGCGACAGCGTCATCGCGATCGACGGAACGCCGATCCGGCTGTGGACCGACCTGTCGGCGAAGGTGAATGCCTCCTCCGGGAAGCCCCTCCGCTTCGACGTCGCCCGGGCGGGCCAGACGCGCACGCTGACCATCACGCCGAAGGAGACGAAGGTCCCGACGGCGGAAGGGAAGGACAGCATCGCCGGCAAGATCGGCGTCGCGGTCCGCGACATCACGCGGCGCGAGTCTATCAGCATGGGTCGCGCGATCACGGCCGGCACGCGGGAATCGTGGTCGATGGCGACGAACGTCGCCGGCTTCCTCAAGAAGCTCGTCGTGGGCGACGTGTCGGTCCGCCAGCTGGGCGGCCCGATCGCGATCACCCGCGCCTCCGTCTCGGCGGCCCGCAGCGGAATCGAGGAGCTGTTCTACCTCATCGCGCTCCTCAGCATCAACGTCGCGGTGCTGAACCTCCTGCCGATCCCGATCCTGGACGGCGGGCAGATCCTGCTCAACGTCATCGAGTCGGCGAAGGGCAGCCCGTTCAGCTTGCGGACCCGCGAGTACATCCTCAGGTTCGGGCTGGCGGCCATCGCGCTGCTGTTCATCGTCGTGATGTTCAACGACACCCGCGAGGGCTTCGCGAAGCTGTTCGGCTGGCTGGTGCGGTAGCGGTAGCGGCCGCGCCAGGGAACGAACCGGCAGGAGGGTTCGTGGATTCGATCCTCGTTCATCCCTGAAATCGCGGATACCGTGCGACCCGTTCTGCTCATCGCTGCTGCGATCCTGCTCTCCGAGGCTGGCGCTGCCCAGGGCACGGGCGCACGGCGCGGCGGCGTCACGGTTTTCGGCGTCGTCAACGACAGCATCGGTCGGACGCCACTGGCCCGCGCGACCGTTCAACTGGTCCCCGAGGACACGGCGGACACGCCGCGAACCACCGTCACGGATTCCGGTGGCCGGTACCGGTTCGACGACGTGGTCCGCGGCCGCTACATGGTCGGGTTCTTCCACCCGATGCTCGACTCGCTGACGCTCGAGCCGATCGTGCGGGAGCTGGAAGTCGCGGGCAACGTGGCCGTGAAGTTCGACCTCGCCATCCCGGCCGGCGCGCGGCTGCGGGACGCGTTCTGTTCCGGACGTCCCTCCGGCAACACCGGCGCGGCAGTCGTGGGCGTCGTTCGAAACGCCGCCGACGGATCCCCGACGGGTGGCGCGACCGTGAGGGCGGAGTGGATGGATCTATCCGTTGGCCGTGGACGGACCTTCACGCGACCCGCGGGGCTCGAGACGACGACGGGGCCCAACGGCTGGTTCGCGCTCTGCGGCGTGCCGCGCCCCGGGACGCTCGAGGTTCAGGTGGTGCAGGGCGGCGATACGACGGACCGGGTCGAGATCGAGATGCCCGCCGACGGCTTCGCTCGCCAGGAGATCTACGTCGGCTCGGGGCGAGGGAAGGTGAGTGGCCGGGTCGTCTCCGTTCGCGGGCAGCCCCTTGCCGGCGCCATCGTCGGCATGCCGCGCGGCGCGCGCACACGCACCAACGCCCAGGGGGAGTGGGAGCTCGCCGAGGTGCCGATGGGCACGCGGGTGTTCGAGGTGCGCGCGATCGGCTACTACCCCGGACGCCGCGTGGTGCACGTCGTCCCGGACGCGGCCCCGCTGCGGGTCGAGCTCGCGACGTTCCAGGCGGTGCTCGACACCGTGCGGATCAGGACGACGCGAATCCGCACGATGGATGGCGGCGGGTTCGAGGAGCGTCGGCGGGCATTCGGCTCCGGCCGTTTTCTCTCGGAGGACGACATCCGCCGCCGCGCACCGATTCAGGTTTCCGACCTTTTCCGGGGCTTTCCGGGACTCAAGGTCGAGCCCGACATCACGATGCGGGGCGCGTTCTCACAGCCGGGCACGATGGGGGACTGCACACCGGCCGTGTTCCTCGACGGCCGTCCGCTTCCGCCAGTTGCCTCGCTCCGGACCGACGACATCGACATCTGGGTCCGGCCCAGCCAGATCTGGGGCATCGAGATCTATCCCGACGCTCCTCCGCCGCAGTTCCAGGTCGCCCAGAGCGGCTGCGGGAGCATCGTCATCTGGACGAAGCTGCCGCCTTTGCGGAGGTGAGAGGGCGGAGGGCGGAGGACGGAGGTCCAGGTGAGCGGTCTAGCGGTCGCGTAGCTGCTGCCGGAGTTTGGTCAGCATGCGGCTTGTCTCGTCCGCGAAGGCCATGGCGGAGCGGCAGCGCTCCTCCGACACGAAATCGAGGCGCTGGCTGACCAGCAGGAGCGACTCGGATTCCTTCAGGGATCCCCGCGACATCCCGTAGAAATTCCGGCGATCCCTCAGGCTGCCTCGGCCGGATCCCTCGGCGATGTTACTGGAAACCGAGAGTGCCGACCGCCTGAGCTGGGAGGTCAGGCCAAACCGCTCGTCCGCGGGGAACTGGCGGCTGAGGGCATACACTTCGACGGCGAACTCGACCGATCGTTGCCAGACAATGAGGTCGAGGAAGTCTCTGACGGGGGGCATTGATCGCTCCGGGAGAATGGCTGACCCCAACGTCGCATCATCAGCCCCGGGGTCCTGTACCAGATCGTTGCCCGTGCAATCACTGGAACGCGCAGACTCCGCCCTCCGCCCTCCGTCCTCCGCCCTCCGTAAGCTGGCCCTTTACATACGCTTACCAGACCACTTAGCTTTACAAGCTCGGAACGATTCTTATGACTTTCCCCATCCATCCCGGATGGGCACAACGGCAAACCATGGCTTTCGACAAGGCACCGACGCTCCAGAAGCACAAGACGCACGAGTCCGACACCGGCTCCACCACGGTCCAGGTTGCGCTCCTCACGGAACGCATCAACTACCTGACCGAACATTTCCGGACGCACAAGAAGGATCACCACGGACGCCAGGGGCTGCTCAAGCTCGTCGGCAAGCGCCGTCGGCTCCTGAACTACATGAAGCGTACGGAACTCGATGGATACCGGAAGCTCGTCCAGGACCTCGGTCTCCGCTACTAAGCGGCAAAAGTCATGATCGCGCGGGCGCAATCGATGCGGCCGCGCGTTTTTGCATTCCCCAACACGAAAAAAGCGAAACGCAAATGATGCAACGCATTGAAAAGACGTTCGCCGGCCGCAAGCTGGTGATCGAAACGGGCCGCATGGCCAAGCAGGCTTCGGGATCGGCGCTCGTCACGTTCGGCGACACCATGGTCCTGGCCGCGGTCACGGTCAGCGAAAAGCAGAGCGCCCTCGACTTCTTCCCCCTCCTCGTCGAGTACCGCGAGAAGACCTACGCCGCCGGCAAGATCCCCGGCGGATTCATCAAGCGCGAGGGACGCCCGCACGACCACGAGATCCTCGCCGCCCGGATCATCGACCGCTCGATCCGCCCGCTTTTCCCGGAAGGCTTCAAGAACGAAGTCCAGGTCTTCATCTACGTCATCTCCGCCGACCAGGAGAATGACGCCGACGTCCTCGGCCTCGTCGCCGCCTCGTTCGCGCTCAACGCGTCGAAGATCCCGTTCGCCGGCCCGATCGCCGCGACCCGCATCGGCCGCATCCAGGACAAGTGGGTGCTCAACCCCACCTTCCAGCAGCTCGAGTTCAGCGACATGGAGCTCGTGATCTCCGGCTCGAAGGACTCGATCGTCATGGTCGAGGGCGGCGCGCTCGAAGTCACCGAAGAGGACGTCGTCGAGGCCCTCACGATCGCCCACAAGGGCATCGGTGAGCTGATCGGCGCCCAGGAGGAGCTCCTCAAGCAGATGGGCAAGGATCGCCCGGCGAAGATGGAGTGGACCAAGGCCGAGCCGTCCGAGGACGTCAGCGTCGCGGTCAAGAAGCTCGCCGAAGGCAAGATCATCGAGGCCCTCAACCAGAAGGACAAGCACACGCGCGTCCAGGCGGTCGAGCGCGTCAAGAGCGAAGTCGCCGAGAAGCTCGTCGCCGACTTCCCGGACAACTCGAAGGACATCCACGCGCTGCTCGGCGACGTCGAGTATCACTCGCTGCGCAACCAGGTGCTCTCGACCGGCCTCCGCGTCGACGGCCGCAAGCCCAACGAAGTCCGCCAGATCACGATCGACACCACCGTGCTGCCCCGCGCGCACGGCTCGGCGCTCTTCACCCGCGGCCAGACCCAGGCGCTCGTTTCGGCGACGCTCGGCACCGCCAAGGACGCGCAGCGCCTCGATTCCATCAAGGAGCCGGGCGAAGTCACCCGCTCCTTCATGCTCCACTACAACTTCCCGCCGTTCTCGACCGGCGAAGTCCGCCCGATGCGCGGCACCTCCCGCCGCGAGATCGGCCACGGCAACCTCGCCGA
>CAMLHT010000041.1 GCA_946479895.1 uncultured Gemmatimonadota bacterium
TCCGATAGATTTCCCGCGACCACTCTCCTGCCCCCGCCCATGCCGACCCCGCAGCTGTATTACGAGCCGAAGATCACCCTCCTGTCTCGTCCGCAATTCCTCGAGCCCGGCCACCTGCCGGTCAAATGGATGGGCGAGAACACCGATGGTGAGCGGCTCGCCGAATTCGCCGGACGGCTCTGCTACATGAGCCAGGCGAACCCGGCCAGCCGCGAGACGCGCGAATACCTCGGCAACATCAAGAAGCAGGGCCACGGGTCGGTGCTCGAGCACGCGAACTATTCGCTGCTCCTCGAGGGCGTCTCCCGCTCGCTGACCCACGAGCTCGTGCGGCATCGGGCGGGCTTTGCGTACTCACAGCTCTCGCAGCGCTACGTCGACGAGTCACGGGCGGCGTTCGTCGTTCCCCCGGCGATCATCGGCGACAAGGCGCTCGAGAGCGCCTGGCTCGCGCATGTCGAGGGCGCCCAGGCGACCTACGTCGCGCTCGTCGAGCAGCTCATGGACCGCTACAAGTGGGTCGACGACAAGGTCCACCGCCGCAAGATGGCCCGCGAGGCGGCCCGCGGCGTCCTCCCGAACTCGACCGAGACGAAGATCGTCGTCACTGCCAACGCCCGCGCCTGGCGGACGATGCTCGAGCTGCGCACGGGTGAGGGCGCGGAGGCGGAGATCCGCCGCTGCGCGGTGGCCTGCCTGCGGCTGCTGTCGAAGGAAGCGCCGGGATTCTTCGCCGACTTCGAGATCTACATGGCGACCGACCGGGTGGAGTCGGCGCGGGTGGTCTACCACAAGGTCTAGGGCGGAGGAGGGAGGGCGGAGGGCGGAGGATGAGGACGGACTCTGCGCCATGCCTCCGCCCTCCGCCCTCCGCCCTCTCTCCTCCGGTCAGTAGCCTGCCCCAGTAGCCATTATCAGCGCCGCCACGGCGCCGAAGGTGATCAGGGCAGCGACGGGCGCGGCGACGGAAGTAGCGCGAGCGCCGATGAAGCCTCCGACGACGTTCCGCCCGCCGACGCTGTGGATGTCCACCCGGGCATCGGCGCCGATGTAGCGCCACTCGCCGCCGATCGCGCCGGTCAGTCCGTTCGAGTCCACGCTGCCCGTGGCCGTCTGGATTCCCTTTCGGGTCAGCCCGGCGCTGACGTCGATCGCCGACAGGCCCTTCCACTGCCGGAAGCGCACCTCGCCGCGGGTGGGACCTCGGAAGATGTCGCGGTTCACGTCATGGCCCACCACCACGCCGACCGCCTGCTGCCGCGGCAGGTTCTTCATCAGGCCGAGGGAAAGGGTGAAGCGGGCGTCGAAGTCCTTCTCGGACGAGCCGGCCGAGATCGCGTGGGAGGTCGTGGCGACAGGGATCTCCACCGCCGCTTCGGTGACGAGGAAGGTGCGGCACCGGTCGAGCGGCGCCGGACGGAGCCAGCAGACCGGCGTCTGGCGGGCATCGCTCTGCGCGCCGGCGGTCGCGCTGGTCAGGGCGACGATGATGAGGACGGCGGCGATTCTCATTGAGACAGGTGAGAGCGGCAAGGGCCGGACCGGTCAGTAGTCGTCGCCGACGAGCGCGGCGAATGCGGCGATCAGCAGGACGAACCCGACGGCGGTGGTGATCGGTCCGGCCTTCGAGCCGGCGCGGCCCGAAGCATAGACGCCGTGCACCATCCGGCCGCCGGACGCCCGCATGAGGTCGAGCCGGACGTCGGCGCCTAAATAGGCGCCGGAGATCCCGGCCGCGGCGGTGAAGCCGCGGGTGCGGAGCTCGTCGGGGTCGTACTTGCCGCGAACGACTCCGCGGGCGAGGCCGGCGCTCAGGTCGAGGCCGTGATCGGGACCGAGCCACTTCCGGTAGCGCGCCTCGACGCGCCCGGGGATGTCGACGTTGGTCGAGGAGACGGTCGCGCCGAAGGCGTGGGTCGGCCCACGATTGATCATCGCCCCGAGCGTGAAGGCGAGGCGGGACTCGAAGTCGTCGCTCACGTAGTACGAGCCGTCGCCACCGACCAGGAGGTGGGGCGCCGAGGTGGAGGTCACCGGGACTTCGACGGCCGCCTCGGTGACGATCCACGTCCGGCAGGCCGCGAGGGCCCGCGGATGCCAGCACACGGGGCTCGCCGCGCGGGCGGAGTCCTGGGCGAGGCCCGGTTTCGCTCTCGTCACCAGGAGGGTGATGACCAGGAGGATCTTCCTCATGTGTCGCCGCCCATCATACCCGCGATCGACCCGAGCACCAGCGCGAGGCCGCCGGCAAAGGGAAAAGCCCTCGCGCCGGCCCGAACGCCGAGGGAAACCCGCGATGCCTGGCGGCGATTGCCGGGGCGCAGGAGGTCCACCCGCGCATCGATGCCGAGGAGTCCGTTCGACCAGCCGACGGCGGCGCTGCCTCCATCCACAGGCCGGGCTTCCCCGAGGTAGTCGCGCCAGAGGGTGTGAACGACGCCGGCGGAGAGGTCCACACCTCCCTGGCGCCCGGTCCAGTGGCGGTACCGCAGCTCGATGCGATGCGGGGTGACGTCATTCTCGGGAATGAGGCCCAGCGTTCCCGTCAGCCCCATGGCGTTGCCGGCGCCGAGGCCGCGCAGCGCGCCGAGGGTGAGGCCGAGTCCCTTTTCGATGCCGCGCGCCGGGACGCGCGGTTCGTCGAAGCGCCTTTCGACCAGCGCTTCGGTGACGACGATCGTCCGGCAGAGCGGAGGACGGAGCGGCGTCCAGCAGGTCCGGTGAGTCGAGTCACGGATCGCGGCCGGCTGCGCCGTCGCGCCGGTGGCGACGACCAGCATCGCGGCGGCGATGATCGATGGAAGCGTCGGACGACGATCGGTCATGACGTGAACGCGGAATCGTCGGCAAAACCGGATCATGATTTCCGAAAAAAATCATTGCGCGTTTCACGCACGCGTCATATCGTATTCGCGTCTCATATATGCGCGGCAACTTTCTTGCGCTTGATGAGCACCGAGCTTCACGATGCGACGGCGGACCGTCGCGCATGAGCAAACAGGCGGGATGACGCGAATCGGGTTCGCGTACAACCAGAAGCCGGCCGCATCCCGGGATGCCGAGCCGACCAGTCCCTCCGGAGCTTCCGGGGACTCGCCCGCCCCCACCGCCCCCGGCGACGACGTCTACGCTGAGTGGGACGGTCCGGAGACGATCGACGCCGTCGAGAAGGCCCTCTCCGCCCTCGGCCAGGTGATCCGCCTCGAGGCGAACGCGGATTTTCCCGCCCGCCTCCGCGCCGCGCGCCCGGACATCGTCTTCAACATCGCCGAAGGGCTTCACGGCGTGAATCGCGAGGCCCACGTGCCCGCGATCTGCGAGTTCTTCGGGATTCCGTACTCCGGCAGCGACCCGTTCACGCTGTCCCTCTGCCTCGACAAGGCCCGGACGAAGGAGACGCTGGCCTTCCACGGCGTCCCCACCGCGCCCTTCGCCATCGCCCGGACCATCGACGACCTCCGCGCGATCAACGCCGGATCCAGCCGTCTCCCCGCCCCGACGGCGAAGACGCCGCTCTTCATCAAGCCGGTCCACGAGGGATCGTCCAAGGGCATCACCGAGGCGAACTACATCACGTCGGCGGCCAGGCTCCTCGAGACGGGCGAGATGCTCCTCGAGCGCTACGCGCAGCCGCTGCTGGCCGAGACCTTCCTCCCCGGAGCCGAGTTCACGTGCGGCGTGCTGGGGAACGGCAGCGAGGCGACGGTGCTGCCGATTGTGTCAATAAATTTTGCATCGCTGCCCGAGAACGCCGTCCCCATATACGGCTTCGAGGCGAAGTGGGTCTGGGACCGGCCGGAGAATCCGCTGGAGATCTTCGAGTGCCCGGCGCGAATCCCCGATTCGCTGCGCGCCCGGATCGAGGACGTCGTCCTCCGCGCCTACCGCGTGCTCGGCTGCCGCGACTGGTCGCGGATCGACGTCCGGCTCGACGTCGCGGGCGTGCCGAATCTCGTGGAAGTGAATCCCCTGCCGGGAATCCTTCCCGATCCGGAAGACAACTCCTGCCTGCCCAAGGCGGCGCGGGCGGCCGGCATCGGGTACGACGAGCTCATTCAGGCCTGCCTGATCCATGCGGCGGAGCGGACGGGCGTGCAGATCGGCCGCAAGGCGGCGAGCCCCGTGTGCTATGCGGAGGTGGTGGCGTGAACGTCGCCATCCTCTTCGACGGCGCCTCGGCCTACGCCACCGAGCCAGACCAGCTCATCCTCGGCACCGTCGAGGCCATCGAGGCCGCGCTCGTCTCCGAGGGGAACAAGGTCACCTACGTCCCCGTCCATCCGGACGGGAAGTGGATCGAGCGGGTGCGCCGCGGGAAGTTCGACCTCGCCTTCAACATGTGCGAGGGCATCGACGGCGTCTCGTCGCTGGAGCCCGCGGTCATCGCCGTGCTGGAGCTGTTCGGCATCCCGTTCACGGGCAGCTCGTCGTATACCGCCGCGGTCTGCCTGCGGAAGCACGTCGTCAACACGCTGCTCGACCGGGCCGGGCTGCCGGTGCCGCGGTTCGGCGTCGTGCGGAAAGGCGCGTCGCTGCCGAGCGTCGGCTTCCCGGCCATCTGCAAGCCCGCGGCGGAGGACGCCTCGCTCGGCATCGAGCAGCGCTCGGTCGTCCGGACGCAGCGCGCGCTCCACGCCCGCGTGAACGCGATGCTCGAGAGCTGGGACGAGATCGTCGTCCAGCGCTTCGTCGACGGACGCGAGGTCAACGTCGGCATCCTCGGCGAGACGGTGCTGCCGATCGCCGAAATCGATTTCAACGCCATGCCCGACGGGCACTGGCGGATCATCACCTACCAGTCGAAGTGGGTGACGGGGTCCGAGGAGGACCTCGGCGCCATGCCGAAGTGCCCGGCCAAGCTGCCGGCGAAGCTCGCCAACGAGATCCGGCGCGTCGCCCTGGCGGCGTGGAAGCTGGTCGGCGGCACGGGCTACGGGCGCGTGGACATGCGCATCGACGCCGAGGGTCGCCCGTGGATCCTCGAGGTGAACGCGAATCCGGACATCGCGCCCGACGCGGGCCTCGCCCGCATGGCGGGCGTGGCCGGCATGCCCTACTCGGCCCTCATCAGGGACATCTGCGAGCAGGGCCTCCGGCGGAAGTTCGAGCGATACGAGGACGCCGGGTGGCTGCTCGCGCAGCGGCTGTCGGGCGTCATGCTGGAAGAAGAGAAGTACCCGATGGCGCTGTTCGCGGCGGGTGGCCAATGATGACGGCCTCTCAGGGCAGCTCCCTCGCCGCGCGAGGGATGACATCCATCCGCGGGCTTGACCAGGGACACCGGACCCGCATCCGGGAAATCCTCGAGGCCACGGGCTCCTTCCGCGAGGAGGAGATCGCGGTGGCGCTCGAGCTGCTGGACGACCCCGCCAGCTACGAGTTCATCGGCGCGTTCACCCCGGAGGGTGAGCTCGCCGGCTACGCCTGTTACGGTGCCACCCCGGGCACCGACGGCACCTGGGACCTGTACTGGATCGCCACCCACCCGGATTACCAGGGCACGGGCGGCGGTTCGCGTCTCCTCGACGAAGTCGAGCGACGTCTCTCCGACCGGGAAGCACGACTCCTGGTCGTCGAGACGAGCGCGCGTGACGACTACGAATCGACGAGGCGCTTCTATGAACGTCGCGGATATCGCGAGCATGCGAGACTCGGCGACTTCTACGCGTCGGGTGACGATCGGGTCATCTACGCGAAGTACCTGTCATCCCGGGCGTAGCGAGGGAACTGCTCAAGAGCAGGTTCTCGCTGCGCTGGGAATGACGGAAGGCAGTACAACTCTTCCGGGGAGTTCGACAATGAGTGAGTGGAACAAGATCGTCCATCAGGGCGTGGACACGCTCGACAAGGCCGTCGAGAAGTTCGGCGCCGAGTTGATCGACAAGGAGGCGTTGCAGCCTGCTTTCGACAACTTCCAGATGCGCCTGTCGCCGAACGTGCTGGCGGCGCTCGGCGAGCCCGGCTCGGCCGTCTGGCAGCAGTACGTGCCGACGACGCAGGAGCTCGACGTCGTGGACGGCGTGATCGACTCGCTCGACGAGGACGGTGACAGCCCCGTCCCGAACATCACGCATCGGTATCCCGATCGCGTGCTGTTCCTCGTCAGCCCCGTCTGCGCGAGCTACTGCCGGTTCTGCACGCGGCGCCGGAAGGTGGGCGACCCGGAGAAGATCCCGCTCAACCAGTACGAGAGCGCGTTCCAGTACATCGCGTCGCACCCGGAGATCCGCGACGTGATCCTGTCGGGCGGCGACCCGATGATGCTGAGCGACCGGCGGCTGGAGTTCATCTTCCAGCGGCTTCGCGAGATCCCGCACGTGGAGATCATCCGCCTCGGGAGCCGGATCACCGCGCACCTGCCCGAGCGCATCACGGACGAGTTCTGCGAGATGGTGAAGAAGTACCATCCCGTCTACATGAACACGCACTTCAACCACCCGAGCGAGTTCACGCCGGCGACGGTCGCGGCGCTGAACAAGCTGGCCAACTCCGGCGTGGTGCTCGGCTGCCAGACGGTGCTGCTCAAGGGCATCAACGACGACCCGAAGGTCATGATGGAGCTGATGCAGATCCTGCTCCGGAACCGGGTGCGGCCGTACTACCTGTACATGGCGGACCAGGTGGCGGGCGGCGAGCACTTCCGCACGACGGTCCAGAAGGGCCTCGAGATCATCCAGGCGCTGCGCGGCTGGACGAGCGGGCTGGCGGTGCCGCACTTCGTCATCGACGCCCCGGGGGGCGGCGGCAAGGTGCCGCTGCTGCCGGAGTACGTGGAGCAGATGAACGAGACGGAAGTGGTGTTCCGCAACTACGCCGGCGAGCGCTACGTCTACAAGCAGCCTGCGCTGCCGGGCGGACCGGAGCGCCAGGAGATCGCTGCCGAGACGCAGGTGGTTCCGATCAAGCGCCCGAAGCGCGCGAAGAAGGAAGGCGCGGCTCCGAAGAGGCAGAGAAAGACCGGTACCTAGGTCTTACGCGCCACACAGCCTGGAAGAGTTTATCCCGAGCCCGGAGGGCGAGGGAACTAGTTCCGAACGAAGCGAGGAACCCCGTGAAGGTCTATCCACCAGCTCTCGGGCTGAAGATGGATGGACTCTCACGGGGTTCCTCACTTCGTTCGGAACTATTTCCCTCGCTGCGCTCGGGATAAACTCTTCCAGGCGGTGGTGCCCTTCTTAGCCTGAGAGTCTGTGCCCTACCACATGAACCCGACTCTCACGTCGAACGAGCTCTTCGCGTTCTCGACGCCCATCGGCATGTTCAGGTCCCCGTTCAGCAGGAGCCGGCCCAGTCGAACCCCGCCACCCACGAGGAGCGTCGTGAACATCGCGCTCTCGCCGCTCGCGGAAGAGACGCCGAACAGCGGGCCGGCGTAGATCGCGCTCGATGACGTGCTCACCGCCCACGCCGCGCCGCCGGCAACCGAATAGGCGGTGGTTGCCGCCGACGGTGCCCGGCCAAGCTCCGACTCATCGGAGGCGCTCGTGGTGATCGCCGCGGCGCCCTGCCCCATTACGCAGAGCCCCGAGAGCGTCGCCCCCGAAGCCTTCGCCGCCCCGAGCGGGCGCGCGAACGTCCCGGCGAATCGCGTCACGTTGAAATCCTCGTCGGTCGAAGCCGAGCCGTCCACCACCAGCGGCCGGAATGCGAACTCCAGGCGAGTGGATGACTGGCTGGGATTCGTCGTGCCGTAGGTGAGGCCGGCGCCGCCATCGTCGCCCGGCGCGCCCCGCGAGCCGGACACCAGCACGCCGAGCGTGTGGGCCTTGCCGCTGGGGACACCGAGGCAGGTCTGCGCGGCCGACATCGACGAGATGGAAACGAGGAGGGCGGCGGCGAGGGCCACCCGGTCGCGTGAGCGCATCGTCATTTCGTGAACCTCAGCTGATGGCCGCTGTAGCTGTACACGACCGTGCCACCGCTGATGCTCGCGTAGATCGAGCTGCCGCTGTCGAGCGTGCACGATGCGGTCTCGCCGCTGATCGTGACGGTGCAGGTATGAACCTCGGGATTGAAGCGCGCCTCGGAGGTGGCCTTTCCGCTCACGTAGGACGTGGTCCACATCTTCGTCGTGAGCGACGTGCCGGAAATGACCCACTGACCCTTGGTGAGCACGAGCCGGTTCTGCGAGTCGACATAGATGATGTTGGCGGGCAGGCTGCTGCCGTCGACCGTCACGAGCTCATAGGTCCCGTCATAGCTGGCGCTGGAGCCACCGCCGGCACCACCCGGCTGCGTGAGGTCGGCGCATTCGGCGCCGGCGAGCGGGAGGGCGAGGATGAGGGCGGCGGCGGAGCGGAGCACGAAGGCTCCGACCCTTGGTGGCAATCCAGGCATCTGTGGGGGGGACTGGAGTGAAGGGACCCGCGGAATGCGGCGTACTGGCGAGAACCTGCCAGCCGGATGTGAGGCGGTCGTGAGCCACCCGTTAGGCGCATGCATCCGGTCCGCGCGCCTGCCCCAACACAACCCTCGCGCACTGCAGCCTGGATGAGTCTATCCCGAGCCCGCAGGGCGAGGGAACTAGCGCCGAACGCAGTGAGGTGCCCCTTAGAGGTCTTTCCATCACTTCCAGGAAGAAGGATGGGGAGACTCTCTTGAGGCACCTCACTGCGTTCGGTGCTATTTCCCTCGCTGCGCTCGGGATAGACTCATCCAGGCAGTAGTGCGCGTGGCTCATCCAGGCAGTGTGCGCGTGGGTTCAACACCGGTGGTACATTCTGCCTATGACGCCCACCCGCGCCCTCCTCGCCGCCTCCCTGGCCCTCGCCTCCCCCGCCCTCGGCCAGCCAGCCCCCTCCTCTCCCCTTCCCGTCTCGCGCGCCGTCCCCGCGACGTCGCCCATCAAGCTCGACGGAAAGCTCGATGAAGCCGCCTGGGCCGCCGCGCCGGCCACGACCGAGTTCACCCAGATCAATCCAGACGAGGGACGGCCCGCCAGCGAGCGCACCGAGGTCCGCATCCTCTTCGACGCCGACGCCCTCTATATAGGAGTGCGCGCCTTCGACCGCGGGCCCGTCACCGCCCGCCTCGGCCGCCGCGACATGCCCCTCGGCGACTCCGACTGGTTCGGCGTGATGATCGACAGCTATCACGATCACCGCACCGCGTTCGGCTTCGACGTCAATCCCGCCGGCGTGCAGCGCGACGAGATCAAGACCATCAACAGCGACAACAACTCGTGGGATGCCGTCTGGCAGGTGTCGACGTCCATCGATACCGAGGGCTGGGTCGCGGAATACCGGATTCCCTTCAGCCAGCTCCGCTTCAAGCCCGGCAGCGAGCAGACCTGGGGCATCCAGCTCGAGCGCATCATCGGCCGCCGCAACGAGTACATGGTCTCGACCTTCATCCCCAAGCGGGAGACCGGCGGCGTGCCCGCCTACGGCCACCTCGAGGGGATCACCGACCTCCAGCCCGGCGGCAGGCTCGAGCTCCTTCCATATACGCTCGCGCGGGCCGAGTTCATCGAGCGGGGCAACAATCCGTTCCGCGACCGGCACGAGTACGCGAACGCCGTCGGCCTCGACCTTCGCTATCGCGTCGCGTCGAACCTCACGCTCACCGGCACGATCAATCCCGACTTCGGCCAGGTCGAGGTCGATCCCGCCGTCGTGAACCTCGGCGTCTACGAGACTTTCTTCGACGAAAAGCGGCCGTTCTTCCTCGAGGGCGGCGAGATCTTCGACTTCGGCCTCGGCAACACGAGCGGCGGACGCCTCTTCTACAGCAGGCGCATCGGGCGGCCGCCCTCCCTCGGCGCCCCGACGTCGCGATACGACGCGCCGTTCACGACGACGATCCTCGGTGCCGCGAAGCTCACCGGCAAGGTCGCCGGGTGGTCCACGGGCAGCCTCGCCGCGCTGACCGGGCGCGAGGAGGCGCGATACCTCGACGCATCGAACGCCGAGAAGTTCTCGCCGGTGGAGCCGAGGTCCGGGTATTTCGTGAGTCGCGCGCGGCGCGAGCTGCGCAACGGCCAGTCGCTCGTCGGCGGGATGGTCAGCCTCGTGCATCGGGATCTCGCCGATTCGATCCTGACGGCGAACTTCCGCTCGGACGCGGCGACGGCGGGCGTGGACTTCCTGCACCAGTGGCGGAACCGCACCTGGTCCCTGCGCGGCGACGCGGAGCTGAGCGCCGTGAAGGGCAGCGCGGCGTCGCTGATCGCCGTGCAGCGCGCCGGGCATCACTACTTCCAGCGCCCCGACGCCGAGCACCTAGGCGTCGACAGCAACGCGACGTCGCTCGTCGGCTACTCGACGAGCGCGAACCTCGTCAAGCAGGCCGGCCTCCACTGGCGCGGCGAGCTCGCCGGCGCGCTCACCAGCCCGGAGTACGAGGTGAACGACCTCGGCTTCGCGCAGCGGACCGACCGGCGCGACGCGCAGATGCTGGTCACCTACCAGGAGACGAAGCCGGGGAAGACGCTGCGCTCGTGGTCCACGAACGTGCAGATCCGGTCGGAGCACAACTACTCCAACGAGCCGATCCTCACCGTCGCCCGGCTCATCGGCACGGCGAACACGCTCGGCTACGTCACGTTCCACGGGAACCTGTCGCAGCAGTTCCGGAGCTTCGACGACCGGCTCACGCGCGGCGGACCGATGGCGATCCGGCCCGCGCAGACGAGCGCGTTCCTCTTCCTGTCGAGCGACGGCCGCAAGCCGGTAACGATGGACGGCCAGTTCAACTGGATGCAGGGCGAAGTGGACGGCCTGTGGTCGGCGTCGGCGCAGGTGGGCGTGGGCATCAAGACCTCGAGCCGGTGGAACCTCAAGGTCGGGCCGCGCTTCGCCCGGGCGGGGACGCCGGCGCAGTTCGTCACGCGAGTGACGGACGCGAGCTACACGCCGACGTACGGCGTGCGGTACGTGTTCGCGCCCATCGGCCAGACCGAGCTGGGGCTCGAGACGCGGTTCAACTACACGTTCACGCCGCACCTCTCGCTGGAGAGCTACGTGCAGCCGCTGATCTCGAGCGGCGATTACGGCGACGCGAAGCAGCTCGAGTCGGCGCGGACGTACGACTTCGTGCCGTATTCGGGCGCGATCCCGAACCTGGACTTCAATCTCCGGTCACTGCGCGGCAATGCCGTGTTGCGCTGGGAGTGGCGTCCGGGGTCCACCATGTTCGTCGCGTGGCAGCAGAGCCGGCGGAACATCGGCGCGCTCGGCGACTTCGAGTTCAACCGGGACCAGGAGGCGCTGTTCGCGGCGCGGCCGGACAACATCTTCCTGGTGAAGCTGAACTGGTGGCTGGCGCGGTAGCGCAGATTACGCAGGGAGGCGTGGGGGGTTCCTCGTTGCACTCGGAACTATTTCCCTCGTCGCTGCGCTCCTCGGGATAGAGTCATCCTGGCGTGGACAAGGAATCACCTACCGAGCGCTCGGCGGGTGAGCAACGGACCACAGCTCGGATGAGGTCATCCCGAAGCGCCGAGCCCGAGGGCGCCTCGACATAGGCAGTTGTGCCCTGTCCGCGAGCTGGTCCAGGCCGCACCCTTCTGGCCTTCGACCTCACTCGCCCCCGCGGACAATGAAACGACTCGCCCTCCTCCTCGTGGCCGGCCTTGCCGCCTGCCAGACCGCCGATGACATCTCAGCGCCCATCACCGGCGCTGTCGCGCACTTCGATGCGGCGAGTGAGTACCAGCCGATCGACATCAGCACCGGCATGCCCGGCCGCAACTCCCAGACGCACGCCGTCAATTCCTCCGGAGTGGTGCTGGGTATCGACCGCGCCGTTCCCCAGCTCTACTTCGCCTGGAGCCAGTCGACTGGGCTGACGTATCCGCGCACGGCATCGGGCGATCCGTTCTACCCCGATGCGATCAACGATCGCGGGGACATCCTCGGCGAAGCCCCCATCGGCGGCGGGCTGCGGATGCACTGGGCCGACGGCAGCTGGCAGGTGATCCCCGTGCCGGCGGGCTTCGACTGGGTCGCGGGCCAGACGATCAATTCGCGCGGGCACATCGCGGGCGTCTACGCCGAGCCGGGTGGCGGAAACTTCGTGGCGTTCATGTGGTCGGCGGAGTCGGGCTTCGTGACCATCAGGAGCGCGTGCGAGATCATCCCCTATGGAATGAGCAGCTCCGACCAGGTCGTCGGGGTCGTGCGGGAAACCTGCGCCAGCCCGCGGAGCGTGTTCTCCTGGACGCCCGAAGGCGGTTTCCGGAACCTCGGGACGTTCGGTGGCGCGAGCGCATTCGCTTCGGCGGTCAACGTGCACGGCGTCATTGCGGTGACCATCACGTGGCCGGACAATCATGCCACGGGAGTGCTCGTCTCGCCGTCACTGGCCGTCACGACGCTTCCGAATCCGCTCGGCGGCGCCACGACCCGCGTCGCCGACGTGAACGACCGCGGGGAGGCAGTGGGAAGCGTCCAGCCGGCGACGGGACCGCTGCGGCCGGCGTACTGGGACGCGAGCCAGCACGCCACCGTGCTCCCGTCTCCGCTGAGCGCCGGATCGACGTCGCGCATCAGCAGCAACGGCATCATCGCCGGCCAGGTTCGCGGCAGCGACAACCGCAATCACGCGCAGGTCTGGATGCCGCCGGTCGACGTGAATGCGCCCGTGATCGTGTACACCGGGAACGCCGGCACCTACACGGTCGATCAGATGGTCGATATCACGTGCACGGCCAGTGACGCGGGTTCGGGCCTGGCGTCGACGACCTGCGCGAACATCACTGGGCCGGCGTGGTCGTTCGCCGCCGGCGAGAACCAGTTCACCGCGACGGCGACCGACGTCGCCGGCAACACGGCCACGGAGACGGTGACCTTCACGGTCGTGGCGGACGCGAACGGGCTGTCGAGCCTCGTGAATCAGTGGGTGAGCAACAGCGGCGTGGCGAACTCGCTGACCGTGAAGCTGAGCCACGGGAGCTACGAGGCGTTCCGCAACGAGGTCGCGGCGCAAAGTGGCAGGAAGATCGCGGCGGACAAGGCGGCGGTGCTCCTTCGCCTCGCGGCCGGTCTATAAGGGTAAGCCGAGAGCAATACGCCCTCGTGTGCCCATTGGAGTTCGGCCGCGACGCGGCTGACCTCGGCCCGTCTACGCCGCCTTCCCCCGCGACCGCTTCTTCGCCGCCGAACGTCGCTTCGTCGTCTTCTTCCGAGGCGTCGTTCGGGCCTCGCTCGCGCCGTTCGTCTTCAGGCTCCGCTTGAGCCGCTCCATCAGGTCGATCACGTCGCCCGTCGCCACCGGCTCCTCCTCCGGCGCCGCCTTGAGCTTCACGACGTCGTCCCCCGCGCGCTTCTTCTTCTTCGCGATGCTGATCAGCTCCGCCGCCATGGTGTCGGCCAGCTCCTTCGGGCTGAACTTCGCCTTGTACAGCTTCTTCATCTGCGTCGTCATCCGGCGCGTGTCGGCGGCCGAGACCCGCGCCGGCTTCGGCAACCCGACGTCCTCCGGCGACCGGATCTCGTCGGCGAACCGCAGCGTCTCGGCCCGCAGGATCCCGTTCTCGGCGATCAGGGCCACGAGGTATTCCTTCGCGCGCATGACGAGGCGCGCGATGCCGGCGCGGCCCGTCGCCTCCATGACGCGCGCGAGCAGGCGATACGCCTTCGCGCCGCCTTGGCCCGGGATGAGATAGTAGGCGCGGACGAAGTACATCGGGTCCACGTCCTCCACCGGCACGAACGCCGAGAGGTCGATGTCGCGCGTGACCTCGGGCGCGAGCCGCTCGAGATCCTCGTCCTCGAGGACGACGTACTTGCCCTTCTTCACCTCGAAGCCGCGCACGATGTCGTCGTCGGTGAGCGGCTTGCGGCCGCTCTCGGTGAAGTAGCGCCGAGCGAGCTGCGTCCCGTTGTCCGTCACCATGTGAAGCGACACGCGGTTGCCGCGATTGCCCGACACGAGCTGCACGGGCACGCTGACGAGGCCGAAGGTGATCGTCCCCGACCAGATCGGCCGGCCGCGGCCGCCGCCGAAATCCTCGGTCTCCTGTTCGATGTCAGGCACTGGCGCGATCTCCCTTCGTGGATGCCAGGCTGCGCTCGAGCGCGCTGGCGAGGTCGTCGCTCGCCTTCCGCGCCCGCTCCTTCGGGAAGCGGATGACCTTGCCGGCGGCCTTCGCCTTCACGAACTCGAGCACGCGCTCGCGGTATTCGTCCTTGTACTCGGTCATGTCGAGCTCACCCTCCATGGACGCGACGAGCTGCTTCGCCATCGCGACCTCCTTTGCGGAAAGGTCACGGCCGGCGGGCGCCGACAGCGACCCGGGCTCGACGACCTCTTCGGCATTGCGCAGCGTGATGAGCATGAGGTGCTCGCCCTCGACGCGCAGCGCGCCGAAGTACTCCTTCTTCCGCATCACCCAGTGCGCGAGCCCCTCGCGCCCTTCCTTCTCCAGCGCGGCGACGAGGGCGAAGTAGCCCTTGCTGTTGCCATTCGGGCCGACCCAGTACGGGCGCTCGAACCACTGATGCGTGATCGCCTCGGGCTTGTAGAAGTGGAGGATCTCGATGTCGCGCGACTCGGGCGGCTCGACCTTCTCGATGTCCTCCTCGTCGAGGATGACGAGGCTCTTCCGGTCGAGCTCGAGCGCACGCTTCGCCTCGGCGTGCTCGACCACGTCGCCGGTGTCGGGGCGGACCATGTGCTGCTTCACGGGCTTCTTCGTGCGGCGGTCGAGGAGCCGGAAATGGATCTTCCGGTCCTGGACCGCGGAGTAGAGCTTGATCGGCACGCTGATCGAGCCGAACTCGATGCAGCCCTTCCAGATTGCGCGGGCGGTTGCCATGGGCCGAGCCGTGGTGATGACGACGGGCGGGTGTGCAAGGGCCTTGCCGACGTTCGCCTGAGGCGCGAGTCCGCGGAGGTCGAGTCGCGCGGGGAGGGGCGCGAATCACGCGCGGTGGCGAGGGCGGGAGTGCTCCGGCTGCGCGATATCACAGAACTGGATAATCGCGTTGCCGATGCAGGCGGCCTCCCGTTCGAAGGCGATTATCCAGTTCAGGATATCCGCTTGCCGAAGCACTCCCGCCCTCGCCACCAGGTGGAAGATCACCCACGACGCTTGGGTTCACGTCCCGCAGGCTTCCGCGTCCGGCGCCGGGAGCCGCGTCGCCGGGCGTAACGGCCTTGCCTCAGCCGGAGAGCGGCGGGTCACGAGGTCCCTCGTCTTTGGGCTGACTGCGGGATAGGCTCTGCGGCACTCAGGGCTTTACCAGCCGTCGGCGGCGGCGGAGGCGGGAGTGCTCCGGCAAGCGGATATCCTGAACTGGATAATCGCGCCGAAAACGGCGAGGCACACTTGCACGATCGACGCGATTATCCAGTTCTGTGATATCGCGCAGCCGGGGCACTCCCGCCTTCGCCGGCCAGCCGGCGCCAGTCCGCACTAGACACCCGATCCCAGCACAAATGCGACCGACCCGATCGAACGGCACATTCGTCCGCCTCGCCAAGGCCACCTCGCGCGCCTCCGGCCGGCCCTCGGCATTCGCCGTCGCCGCCGCCATCGTCGCGATCTGGCTCGCCTCCGGCCCCCTGTTCCACTTCAGCGACACCTGGCAGCTCGTCATCAACACCGGCACCACCATCATCACCTTCCTGATGGTCTTCCTCATCCAGAACACCCAGAACCGCGACAGCGAGGCGATGCAGGTGAAGCTCGATGAGCTCATCCGCGCGACCGCCGGCGCGCACACGGCGCTGCTCGACCTCGAGGAGCTCGAGGAGCGCGAGCTCGACGCGATCCGCGCCAGCTATCGCCGCCTCGCGACGAGCGCGCGCGAGGCCCTCCGCCGCGGCGAGGCGGACACGGGGGTCCCCGACGTATCGTGAGCCGGAACACCAGCGGTAAGGGGCCGGCAAACGTATTCTTGTAGAGTCAGGTCCTGCCCCCCGAAGTCCTCGTCGCTCAATGCACCTGCCCGCTTTCCCGCGCGCCTTCATGGCGAGCGTGTTCCTTCTTGCCTGCTCCAGCGTCGCCCTCGCCCAGCCCCAGCTGAAGGAGGACGAGCACATCGCGGCGCGGCCGTCCCTCGAGGCCGGCCGCCTCGCCGAGGGAGAACAGATCAAGGTCGACGGCCGCCTCGACGAGGCGACCTGGGCCGGCGTGCCCGTCGCGTCGGACTTCACCGCCAGCGACCCCGTGGATGGCGCGCGGCCCTCCGAGCGCACCGAGGTCAGGATCACCCACGACCAGGACGCGATCTACGTCGGCGCGCGACTTCAGACCGTCAACACGCGCGTCTCCACGCGTCTGGGCCGCCGCGACAGCGACCTCTCGGACTCCGACTGGTTCATCGTCGTGTTCGACAGCTATCACGATCACCAGGGCGGCTACCGCTTTCGCGTCAACCCGAGCGGCGTGACGGGTGACGAGGCCAACGGCGACCGGTCCTGGGATCCGATCTGGGAAGTCGCCACCGCGGTGGATGACTCCGGCTGGACGGCGGAGATGCGGATTCCCTTCAGCCAGCTGCGCTTCAATCCCGCCGACCGCCCCGTGTGGGGCCTCCAGTTCTATCGCGAGGTCGCCCGCACCGTCGAGAAGATGATGTTCGCGTACACGCCGAAGAGCGACAAGGGCGGATCGGCGCGCTTCGGCCACCTCCTCGGCCTCAAGGACATCGTCCCCGGACACCCGCTCGAGCTGCTCCCCTTCGCGGCGGCGCGCGCCGAGTACAAGCGGATCTCGACGCCGTTCCGCGACGGGCACGACTACTACCGGAACTTCGGCGCCGACATCAAGTACCGGCCGACGCCGAACTTCACCCTCGACGCGACGCTCAACCCGGACTTCGGGCAGATCGAGGCGGACGAGGCGCAGGTCAACCTCAGCGCCAACGAGACGTTCTTCGGCGAGAAGCGGCCGTTCTTCATCGAGGGAGCGAACATCTTCCGCTTCGGCGGCGGCGACCTGTTCTACAGCCGCCGCATCGGCCGCGCCCCGCAGGGATCGCTGCCCAGCGCCAGCGTCTTCGGCGACGTCGCCGACGCGACGACGATCCTCGGCGCGGCGAAGCTCACCGGCCGCACGGCGTCGGGCTGGTCACTCGGCATCATGGAAGCGGTGGCGAACCGCGAGCGGGCGCCGTGGGTCGGGACGACGCCCGACGTGAAGTTCGCCGAGGTGGAGCCGCTGACCAATTACTTCGTCGGGCGGGCGAAGCGGGACTTCCGCGGCGGCGCCTCATCATTCGGCGCGATCCTGACGCAGACGACCCGCGCCCTCGGCGACTCCTCGCTGCGCGCGCGCCTGCGTGCCTCGGCGACGGTGGCGGGCATCGACCTGCGGCACGAGACGTCGAATCGCGAGTGGGGACTCAACGCGCAGGTCGCCGGCAGCACCGTTCGCGGGAGCGAGTCGGCGATGATCGCGACCCAGCGGTCGTCGCTCCGGTACTTCCAGCGCCCGGACGACGATCGCGCCGTGGACAGCTCGGCCCGATCGATGGAAGGGATCCGGGCCAGCGTGGGCCTGAGCAAGAGCGCCGGACTGCACTGGCGGGGCGGGATGAACCTCAACGCGACGTCGCCCGGATTCGAGACGAACGACCTCGCGTTCCAGACCAGCGCCGATCGCGCCACGATCTCGGGCAACATCGAGTATCAGGAGAACCGGCCGGGCAACGTGTGGCGCCGGTGGGAGCTCAAGGCGAGCCCCGACTACGGCTACAACTACACGGGTGACCGCGTGCAGTCGGGACTCCGCCTCGAGGCGGAGGGAACGCTGCTGAGCTACTGGACGGGAAAGATGTCGTGGGATCACGACTGGTCGCGCTTCGACGACCGGCTGACGCGCGGCGGACCGGTGACGCTCGACCCGGGCCAGACGACCTGGCAGGTCAACGTCTCGAGCAACCCGCGGCTCCCCTACACCATCGGTGGGAACGCGAGCCGGCGTGTCACGCCGGCGGGTGGATGGAGCAACTCGGGCTCGGTGAAGTTCGGCGTCAAGGCGGCGAGCACGTGGAGCGCGGAGATCGAGCCGCGGTTCAGCCGCGGCTACGGGACGTCGCAGTACATCACGTCGGTGGCCGACACGACCGCTACGGCGACCTTCGGCCGGCGCTACGTGTTCGCGCCGATCGACCAGACGACCCTGTCGCTGACGTCACGCGTGAACGTGACGATGCGTCCGACGATGACCCTGGCGATCGTGATGCAGCCGCTGGTGGCGAGTGGCCTCTACGGGTCGGCGATCGCGCTCTCGGCGCCGCGCACGTACGACTTCCATCCGGTGAGCGACGCGACGGACTACCGGAACTTCAACACGCGGACCGTGAACGGTTCGGCGGCGTTCCGGTGGGAATGGCGGCCGGGGTCGAGCGCGTATGTCGTGTGGCAGCATCGGCGGAACGCGCCCGGGACGGCGGGGGACTTCCGGTGGCGGCGGGATCGGGCGGAGCTGTTCCGCGCGGCGCCGGAGAATACCCTGATGGTGAAGCTGAGCTACTGGATCAATCCCTGAGGTCTGGCAGGCTGCGGCGGGGGAAGGCTGGAGAGCAGCACGCGGCGCGCATGATCGGCTGGCCGGCCGGCGTCCCCACGACTACGTTTGCGCGCCCAGCCAACCGCGCCACTCTCGATGCCTTTCCGCAGGCTCCCGGCGATCGCCGCCTCAGTCGTAGTCGTCGCCGGAGGAGTCGCCTGGTTCGCCGCCGCGTCGCCATCGCGTGACTCGCTGAGGGCGCGCACGGTCTCGCTGGCCGACGGGCGGCGTCCCTTCGTCTTCCGGCTGAGTGGCCAGGAGCGATGGGCCTCCTGCCGCGCCGATTCGGCGACCAACGGAACCGCGATCCATTGCGCGGGCTTCGCGCTCGACGACGCCGGCGCGGCCGAAGCGACGGCGCTCGGCCATGACGCCCGGGAGTCCGAAGACGAGACGCCGGAAGAGGCGCGGCGGACGCTGGCGACGATCGACCTGCTCGCCGAGCCGGCGGCAGGCGCGGCGACGGCGAGCCGCCGGATCGAGACGCTCGAGTCTCTCGTCGCGGCGGACAGCGACAATGCCGCGCTGCGCAACGACCTCGCCGTGGCGTACTTCGCCCGCGGCGACGCCTGGAGCGTCTTCCTCGGCCTCGACCAGATGGAGCGCGCCTATGCCACCGACTCGGCGTCGCCGGTGATCGCGTTCAATCGCGCGGTCGCGCTCGACGAGGTCCATCTCTCCAACGAGGCGCGCGCCGCCTGGACGGCGTACGCGCGCGATCACCACGAGAAGGGCTGGACGGACGAGGCGACCCGGCGACTGGCCGCAGTCGAGGCGCGGCTCCAGCCCCGCCTCTTCGACAGCCGGCCGGCGACGTACATGGACCCGCCGATGACGTAGGAGCCCGGC
>CAMLHT010000042.1 GCA_946479895.1 uncultured Gemmatimonadota bacterium
CATTCAAGAACAACTCGACCCCGGTCCGTTCAGTCATTTCCGTCTTCTTCTGCGCTATAGAGGGGCGGAGGGTGCCGCCGAAGCTTCCCTTCGCCGTGGGAGGCGCTCTCGTGCAGATGGTCCGCCCCCGTTCGCACGGAAGTAAGTGAAACGGACCGAAACTCCATTCAACAACAACTCGACCTCGGTCCGTTCAGTCTTTTCCGTCTTCTTCTGCGCCAAAAGGGGCGGAAGGTGCCGCCGAAGATTTCCTTTCGCCGTGGGAGGCGCTCTCGTGCGGATGGTCCGCCCCGTATCGCACGGAAAAAGGTGAAACGGACCGAACCTCCATTCGACAACGACGCGACCCCGGTCCGGCGAGTGGGCGGGATCTCACCGTTGTGGCCTAAGGCGGATGATTCGATCGTCGCCGTCCGCCGGCGAGCCCCGGCCGTCGCGATTGGACGTGCAGATGTAGACGTCACCGTTCGGCGCCACGAGCACGTCGCGCAGGCGCCCGTAGGTTCCCGTCAGCACGGCCTCCCGCTCCGTGATCCGTGCCCCGTCCGGCGAGAGCTTCATGCGCCAGAGCGTTCGTCCGCCGAGTGAGGTGGCGAGGAGGGAGTTGGCGAGTGAGGGAGTGCGATCGGACAGGTAGAGATCGGCCCCGGTGATCGCGACCGTCGGCGTCCACGTGGTCAACGGCTCGCGAACCTGGTGGGCGCGGCAGAAGTCACGCTCGCCGGCGTCGTCGCAGGTGCCGCGGACGTTGGGCCATCCGTAATTGCGTCCCCGCTCGACGATGTTCACTTCGTCGTTGTCCCCCGGTCCGTGCTCCGTCTCGTAGATCACGCCGCTGACCGGATGGACCACGAGCCCCTGGCCGTTGCGATGTCCCCACGACCAGATCGCGCTTCGGAATGGATTGTCGGAGGGAATCCGGCCATCGAGCCCCAGCCGCAGGATCTTCCCTCCCAGCGACGTCGAGTCCTGCGCGTCACTGGCGTCGCCGGCGTCGCCGGTGCTGACGTAGAGCATGCGGTCGCGCCCGACGGCGATCCGCGCGCCGTTGTGGATGCCTCCGCCGGGAATGCCGTCGAGCAGCACCTGCTGCTCTCCCAGCTTCGTGCCGTCCCAGCGGAGGCGCACGAGGCGATTCCGCGTGCCGGTGGTGGAGCTGTAGGTGTGCATCGCGTACAGCCAGGGCTCGCGCGGAAAGTCGGGGTGGAGCGCGATGCCCATCAGCCCGCCCTCGCCACTCTCGAGCACGCCCCCGACGTCGCCGGCCGTCGAGCGGCGTCCCCCGGCCGGATCGACGCGCGAGATCCGCCCGCCGCGCTCCGAGACCCAGATCATCCCGTCCGGGCCCCAGACGAGATCCCATGGCGTGTCGAGCCCCGTCACCACCACCGTCGCCGTGAAGCCCTCGGGAGATTTCGCCGGCAGGCCGCCGCGATCGGCGGCGCCGATGATGAGGATCCCGGCCACGAGCGTCGCCCCGGCGAGGATGACGTAACGCGGATTCATGATCATGGATCTCCGCTGCATATCGTGGATCCCTGGTTGGGAAATGCCAGGGTCAAGATGTACTCTTTCCCGCATGGCCAACAGCACCACACCCGTCATACACATCGAATACCCCGAGTGGGTGGATTCCGTGGTCGACTGGACCCGCCGGTACGACTCCGACGAGGACCGGATGCGGGTCGCCATCGACGTGTCGCGCGCCAACGTCGATCGCGGAACCGGCGGGCCGTTCGGCGCCGCCATCTTCGAGCAGGAATCGGGAAAGCTCGTGTCGGTCGGCATGAACAGCGTGGTGCGCTACGACAACTGCACGCTGCACGGCGAGATGGTCGCGTTCATGATGGCGCAGCGACGCGTGGGCTCATTCACGCTGCACGCGCCCAACCTGCCCGTTCACGAGCTCTTCACCAGCTGTGAGCCCTGCGCGATGTGCCTGGGCGCGACACTGTGGAGCGGCGTCCGGCGCGTGGTCCATGGCGCGGGCCGGGAGGATGCGTCGCGTCTCAGCTTCGAGGAGGGGCCCGTATTCCCGGAGTCGTACCGGTATCTCGAGGATCGCGGCATCACGATCGTGCGCAACGTCCTGCGCGAGGAGGCCAGGGCGGTGCTGGAGCTGTATCGCGCGAAGGCGGGGAAGATCTACAACGGCTGACGACACCTCGAGGACAACGACCGATGCTCAGACCACTCGCCCTCCTCTTCCTCGCGTCGGCCGCCGGCGCGCAGCAGGTCGCCGACAGCGGCTTCGCGCCGCCGATCGCGAGGCCGGCGTACCGCGCCGGCGCCGGTCCCGTCGTCCTCCTCGACGAGGCGCATCACAACTTCCATACGTCCGACGGACGATACCTCGCCTTCGCCCGCCTCGCGCAACGAGATGGATACGTGGTGCGCGGCAATCGCGAGCGGATCGGCCCGACGACGCTCGCCGGCGTGAAGGTGCTCGTCATCGCGAACGCGCTGGCCGAGCGCAATGCCGGCGGCAACTGGAGCCTGCCGACGCCGCCCGCCTTCGACTCCGGCGAAGTGGCCGCGATCAGGTCGTGGGTCGAGTCGGGGGGATCGCTCTGGCTCATCTCCGACCACATGCCCTTCCCCGGAGCCGTCGAGCCGATCGCCGAATCGTTCGGCATCGTCATGTCGAACGGATTCGCGATGGACCAGGGCGGACGCGGCAACGGCATCATGTCCTACAGCCGGCGGGCGGGAAACCTCGCCGACCATGCGATCACACGGGGACGCGACGCCTCCGAGCGCGTCGATTCCGTGAAGGTCTTCACGGGTCAGGCCTTTCGCATCGTCGCCCCCGCCGAGCCGCTGCTGACGATCACGCAGGACGTCGTCGTCCTCATGCCGCCGGTCGCCTGGCAATTCAGCGACAGCACCCCGCGGTTTTCCGGGCGCGGGATGCTCCAGGGCGCGGCGATGAACGTGGGCCGGGGCCGCGTCGCGGTCTTCGGGGAGGCGGCGATGTTCTCCGCCCAGCGCGCCGGACCCAACCGGAACCCGATGGGGATGAACGATCCCGCCGCCGCGCAGAATCCGCAATTCATGCTGAACGTGCTTCACTGGCTGAGCGGCATCCTCTGACGCATCATTCGGCATGCCGCGCGCCCTCCAGGTCTACGAGACTCCCGAGATCACGGTGACCTTCGCCCCGGCGGTCTGCACGCATTCCGCGAAGTGTGTGCGTGGCCTGCCGCTGGTGTTCGACACGCGCCGCCGCCGATGGATCGCGCCGGAGGCCGCCAGCGCCGAAGAGGTGCATGCCCAGGTCGCGCGCTGTCCGTCGGGCGCGCTCAGGAGCTACCGACCCGGGGAATTCGTCCCGCCGGAGAGCAGCGACTGAAGAGGATTGCCACGGGCGAACCGGACGCCGATACACGCGTGATCCACGTTATCCGCCTGTCTCCCTTCCCTCCATTGCGAGTGGTTCCGTGAACGGCATGACACTCCCTGCCATGGCCCGATCGGCCGCGAGGAACTCCCGGAGATATGGCGCGGTCCGACTCCGCTTCGAGGCGGCGATCCGGGCCGGAGGCCCTTCACAGACGATCCGCCCCCCTTCCTCCCCCGCGCCCGGCCCCATGTCGATCACCCAGTCGCTGTGCGCGACCACGTGCATGTCGTGCTCGACGACGATCACCGTGTTCCCCGCCTCGACCAGCCCGTCGAGCTGCTTCATCAGTCGGTCCACATCGGACGGATGCAGGCCTGTCGTCGGCTCGTCGAGGATGTAGAGCGTCGTCCCCCGCTGTGAGCGCTGGAGCTCCGTCGCGAGCTTGATGCGCTGCGCCTCGCCGCCCGACAGCTCGGTCGCCGGCTGGCCGAGCCGGAGGTAGCCGAGTCCGACCTGCTGGAGCACGTGGAGCGCGCGGGCCACCGCATCCTCCGACGCGAAGAACTCCGCCGCCTCGTCCACCGTCATCCGCAGCACCTCGGCGATGTTCTTTCCCTCGTACTTCACCTCGAGCGTCTTCTCGTTGTATCGGGTGCCCTGGCAGACCGGGCATGCCGTGTAGACGCTGGCGAGGAAGAGCAGCTCCACGCAGACCCAGCCTTCGCCCTCGCAGTTCTCGCAGCGCCCCTTCGCGACGTTGAACGAGAAGCGCCCCGCGTCATACTTTCGCGCCTTCGCCATCTTCGTCGACGCGAAGAGCTTCCTGACGTGATCGAACAGGCCAGTGTAGGTCGCGAGGTTCGAGCGTGGGGTTCGCCCGATCGGCTTCTGGTCCACCTGGACGAGGCGGGTGACGTGCTCGAGGCCACCGGCGATCTCACCCGACTCGGTGAGGCTCGTGTCGCGCTCCAGCGGCGACTCGTCGTCATCGGATTCCGCGCGATGGCCCAGCGCCTCGCCCACCAGCTCGACGAGGACCTGGCTCACGAGGCTGGACTTCCCGGAGCCGGAAACGCCGGTCACCGTGGTGAAGGCGCCGATCGGGAAGCGAACGTCGAGGCCGTGCAGGTTGTTGCGGGTGACGCCGGCCAGCTCGAGCCACTCGCGTGCCTCGCGAGGCGGGCGCGGATTCACGGTCGCCGCGCCGAAGAGGTGCTTCGCCGTCTGGGAGCTCCGGACCTTCGCGAGGCCTTCCAGCGGGCCGCTGTAGAGGATGCGACCGCCGTGCTGTCCGGCCGCCGGCCCCACGTCCACGATCCAGTCGGCGGCCCGGATGACGTCCACCTCGTGCTCGACGACGAACAGCGAGTTGCCGGCCTGCTTGAGCTGCTGCAATGCCGCGAGCAGCGCGAGGGTATCGGCCGGATGGAGACCCGCCGAAGGCTCGTCCAGCACGTAGACGACCCCGAAGAGGTTCGAGCGCACCTGCGTCGCGAGGCGAAGACGCTGGAGCTCTCCCGGGGAGAGCGTCGGCGTGCTGCGCTCGAGCGAGAGGTAGCCGAGGCCCAGGTTCAGCAGCACCTCGAGTCGGGACAGGAAATCCACGGTGATTCGCTGCGCCGCCACCGCCTTCTCGGGATGATCGATCCCGAGTTTCGCGATCGCCGCCGGAGTCTCGCTGGCGTACGGCTCGAGGATCCGTCCGAGCTTCGACATCGGCAGTCGCGCCATGTCGGCGATGTCGAGCCCCGCGAACTTCACCGCCAGCGATTCGGGCTTGAGCCGCTTGCCGTGACAGGTCGGACATTCGCTCGCGACCATGTATTGCGAGACGCGCTTTCGCATCATCGCGCTCTGGGAAGTGGCGAAAGTCTCGAGCACGTACTTCCGGGCGCCGATGAACGTGCCCATGTAGTCCGGCTCGGCCTTGCGCTTCTTCTTTCGCTGCACGACGTCGAGCGGCTCGTGCGCCCAGACGGGAAGCTGCGGCTGCTCCTCGGTGAAGAGCAGGTAGTCGCGCGTCTTCTTCGGCAGCTCGCGCCACGGGACGTCGATGTCGATGCCCATGGTGGTGACGATGTCCCGGAGGTTCTGGCCCTGCCACGCGCCGGGCCAGCCGGCGATCGCCTTCTCGCGGATGGTGAGCGAGTCGTCGGGAACGAGCGACTTCTCGCTCACCTCGTAGACGCGCCCGAGGCCGTGACAGGTGGGGCATGCGCCTTCCGGCGAGTTCGTCGAGAACTCCTCGGCGTGCGCGATCTCGCGGCCCGGCGGGTAGGTGCCGGCGCGCGAGTACAGCATGCGCAGGAGATTCGAGAGCGTGGTGACGGTGCCGACCGTCGAGCGCGACGTGGGCGCGCCGCGCTGCTGCTGGAGCGCGACGGCGGGCGGCAGCCCTTCGATCTCGTCGACGTCGGGAACGCCCATCTGGTCGAAGAGGCGGCGGGCGTACGGCGCCACCGACTCGAGATACCGCCGCTGCGCCTCGGCGTAGAGCGTCCCGAACGCCAGGGAGGACTTTCCCGATCCGGAGACCCCGGTGAACACCACCAGCGAATCGCGCGGGATGGCGACGTCGATGTCCTTGAGGTTGTTCTGGCGCGCGCCGCGAACGCGGACGAAGCCCCGCTCGCTGGCGGTCTCTACATTTCTCTCGGTCATAGCGATACCCGACTCTGGCGATTCTCGCGCCACCCCACGTCCATGCTTGCCGATCCGAAACAGCTTGCCGCGGAAATCCGACGCGCGGTCGCGGGCCCGATGTGGCACGGGCCCTCGATCGCCGAGGCGCTCGAGGGAATCACCTACGTCGCCGCGAACTCACGCCCCGTTCCCGGGGCGCATTCGATCTGGGAGATTGCGCTCCACATCGCGGCATGGGCGGACATCGCCCGGACGCGCCTCGGCCCCACCGCGATGCGCGACCCCGTCCCCTCGCGCAACTGGCCGCCGGTCCCCTCGCCCTCTCCCTCGGCCTGGCGCATGACCATCGAGCAGATCGGCTCCGCCTACGACGCCCTGGCCACGCAGGTCGCGGCGCTCGACCCCGAGGATTTCGGCCGGCTCGTGCCGGGCCGGGATTACACGGTGGAGACGATGCTGCGCGGCGTGATCGAACACGGGACGTACCACGGCGGGCAGATCGCGATCCTGCGAAAGGCGCTGGCCAGGCGGTAAGGGCGGTCATCCCGAGCCTGGCGAGGGACCTGCTTCCCTCGCGAAGGCTCGACCAAAAGGGCTCTGGCCGTCCATCGCGCCGCAGCGCATACTCGGGCCATGGACCATCTCTTCCTCGCCCTCCAGGAGAGTCTCTCCGGCCGGTATTCGCTCGACCGCGAGATCGGCCGTGGCGGAATGGGGATCGTGTATCTCGCCCGCGAGGTTCACCTCGACCGGCTCGTGGCGATCAAGCTGCTGCCTCCGGAGCGCGCGGCCGACCCGTCCCTGCGCGAGCGTTTCCTGCGCGAGGTGCGCCTCGCTGCCAAGCTCTCGCATCCGAACATCATCCCCATTCACGCCGTCGAGGAGCGCGACGACTTCGTCTTCTACGTCATGGCCTTCGTCGACGGGGAGACGCTCACCGAGCGGGTGCGCAGCCGCGGCCCGGTCACCGGGTCCGACGGAGCGCGAATCTTCCGCGAGGTCGCGTGGGCGCTGGCTTACGCCCACGACCAGGGATTCGTCCATCGCGACGTGAAGCCCGACAACATCCTGCTCGAGCGCGCCACCGGCCGCGTGCTCGTGGCGGACTTCGGAATCGCCGCAGCTCTCGGCAACGCGAGCATCGACGGCGTGAGCGGAACCCCCGAGTTCATGAGTCCCGAGCAGGTCCTCGGCACGGCCCTCGACGCGCGCACCGACGTGTACGGCCTGGGCGCGTCGGCGTTCTTCGCCTTCTCGGGCAGGTTTCCCTTCGAGGGAGCGACGGCCACGGAGATCCTCGCGAAGCACGTGGCCACTCCCGCTCCGCCGCTCTCGTCGCTCGGGCTGCCGGTTCCCCGCAAGGTCGCCGCGCTCGTGGACCGATGCCTGGCGAAGGACATGGACCGGCGGCCGGCGAGCGCGCACGTCGTCGCCGAGAAGCTCACGGTGGCGATCGAGCAGCGGCGCGAAGTCCCCGCGGCGCTGCGCGCGTTCATCAAGCGCGGCGCGCGCATGAACAGCGGAGGCACGCTGCTCGCCGCGATCGCCGCTCTCCCGGTCTCCATCGGCACGTCGGCCTGGCTCGGCGCGCTGCCGGGGTTCGGGATGCTGTTCGCCCTCAGCGTGGCAGGCCCGTTCGCTTACATGACGAGCGTCGCGCGGCGCATGCGCCTCCAGGGGTTCGGCCATCGCGACCTCGCCCCGGCATTCAGGGCGGAAATCGAGCAGACCGAGGAGGAGCTGTCCGCCGAGAAGCTCCAGGGCCGGCCCGCCGTCGAGCGCGCGACGGGCATCGCGTGGAAGACCTTCGCCCTGACCGGAGCGACCAGCCTCGCCGGCGCGATGATCGCGAACGAGCCGGCGCGTGGACTGTTCATGGTAACGCTCGGAGTGTCCTGGGCGGGTGCCCTGATGTTCGGGCTCACCAACCTCGGCCTCGCCCAGCGCACGCAGGACGTCGAAACAAGGTTCTGGTCGAGGCTCTGGCTCGGTCCCATGGGCCGGAGCGCATTCCGGCTCGCCTCGCGCATCGTCGGCAACCGCGCCTCGTCGGCGGCCATGACGCATCGCGCGACCGAGCTCTCGCTGGGAATGGCGGCCGAGCAGCTGTTCGACAGCCTGCCGAAGGAAGCGAGAAGGACGCTCGCCGCGGTGCCCGAGCTCCTCACGCGCCTCCAGTCAGACGCGCAGGCTTTGCGGCGTCACCACGACGAGCTCCAGGACGCCATCGGTGCCGGTGCGAGCGATGCGCAGCTGATCGCGCTCCGCGACTCCGTGCACGCGAAGCTCGGCGAAGCCGTCGGCGCGCTCGAGACGATCCGTCTCGACCTCCTCCGCCTGCACGCCGGCTCGACGACGGTCCAGTCGGTCACGACGCACCTCGGCATCGCGAAGGACGTGTCGGCCGAGATCGGCCGCCTCATCGCCGCCAACCGTGACGTCGATCGACTGCTACATTTCCCGCGTCTCGCCGCATCCACCCCGGTCTAGCAATGCCGCAGCCAGAGAAGCCGTCCAGGAAGCCGCCGATCCCGAACGCCGACGAAGTGGACGAGGCTTCGGACGAGAGCTTCCCCGCCTCCGATCCCCCCGCGAACCAGCCGATTCATCCGGGCGCGCCGGGCACGCATCCCGACCATCCCTCGAAGCCGCCGAAGCGGCCGGACGGGCGCGCGAGCTGAGGCCGATCTGGTTCCGATTCATCGCTGATCTTCCTTCTGTTGCCGGGCGGCGAGGGGTCGGATCAGATCTGATCCGTGGCATCGGACTTTTCCGTGTCGAGCCTTCTGCATTGGCGTTCAAACGCGGTATTTCCGGTCCTGATCGAACGAGGATCTGGCCAGAAATTGCCCTCGCGCCGGGAAGATCGACGCCACAGATTAGCGGCCCAATCTCCCCTCGCTCCCATGGCGAACGCGAAAGAACTCAAGGCGACGGCGCTGGCGGTCATCACGTTTCTGGTCCGCCCCTCCCTCTTTCTCCTCTTCGGGCTCATCGGCGGATACGCGCTCGGCTACACCGACGCGTTCCGTGAGTCCGACACCATCGGCAACAAGGTCGCGCGCGCCGTCTACCGGGTGCATCCGGAAGCCCTGAGCCAGGGCATCCAGCAGCGCGCGTCGATCATCCGCGACACGCTCCACCAGCGCACGGGCGTGATCGAGACGCCCGCGGCGGAGGTGCCTCCCGAAATCCCGCCGATCTAGTCCCCGGCGTTCCCGAACAGCCGCAGTCGCGCGACGCCGCCGTCGGGGTAGATATTGAGCCGGACGTGCGTGGCGGGATGCGAGTCGAACTCGTACCACTTGTGCCGCGTGTGCGGCTCGAGCGGCGTTTCGGGCAACAGCTCCTTCCAGGGCGCGGCCGCGAAGGCGCCCGGGTCCAGGAAGTCACCGTCGGGAACGTCCGCGTATTCCAGCATGCACCTTCCCGGGGCGTTGCCCTTGAAGTGATCGGTGTCGAGCTCGATCCGGCTGATGCGCCCGCGCCGCGCGAGCCGAACGATCGTCCAGTCGTGGCCCGGCCCCCGCCGCCGTTTCGTCTGCCAGCCATCGCCCATGTTCACCGCGCGGCCGGGCAGGATCAGGTTCTGCCGGTCGCCGTAGTGCATGTCGCTGCACGCCACGACGTATCCGCCGTTCTCCATCGCCGCCAGGTCCGCCTCGCGCGAGAACACGTCGGCATCCGGCACGACTTCACCGTGCACGCGCAGCCGGGCGACGCCGCCGTCGGGAAAGATGTTCAGCCGCACGTGCGTGACGCGCCGGCGCTGCCCCGCGATGTCGAAGTGATTGGGCCGGTCGCCCTCCAGCAGCGACGGCGCGAGCAGCGAATCCCAGTGCACCGCGCCGCTCAGGATGCCCTCGATCGACGCGTTGTCGCCGAGCGCGCACGCATCGACGCTCGCCCGCTCGGGGTAGTTGCCGGTGAAGTGGCTCGTGTCGATCACGATTCCGCGGACGATGCCCGGCGCGCCAAGGCGCACGATCGCCCAGTCGTGCCCCGGCGTCCGCCGCCGCCGCGTTTCCCAGCCATCCATCCACATGCCGCGCTCGGTGAAGACGCCTTCGCGGAGCTCGGGCGCTCCAGGCTTGATGAGCGCCTCCTTCGGCGCGAAGAACTCGTCGTTGGCGGCGAGCACCGCGCCGCCGAGGCGCTCCGAGGCGAGGTCGATGAGATCGGTGAAGGGCAGAGTCATGCGGGGATGTTAGGCGCTCGACCCCGGCTTGACGAGAACCGCGGCCCGGGATATCCTGTTGGCACAATCGAAGGTTCGTGGTGATTTGCCGCCTATTGCCGCCACGTAAAACAAGGAGCTAAAACGCGACGTGCCCGGCGGCAGTTATTCGCCCGGGCATTTTTCGTTTCCAGCGGTTCGCGCTCGCGCGGGCCTCCGGATCGAACGTCACGAGAAGTCAGCGGCTGGACGTTGGATCGGAGGAATTGAATGACCGCGCTGGAACTGCGCTCGCCACCGGCGGGCGCCACTCGTGGCAGCCTGCTGCCCCGCTACACGCTCGTCGGCCGCACCGACGCGCCGGTCGTCGTGATCCTCGGCGGCATCTCGGCGACGCGCCACGTCGTCTTCGGCGAAGCGCCGGGCGAGACAGGCTGGTGGTCGAAGGTCGCCGGCGAAGGCCGAGCCATCGACATCGGGCGATACCGCGTGCTCGGCCTCGACTTCATGGACGGCGGCCGCGACGCGTCGGGGCGTCCTCGTCGCACCATCACGACGCACGACCAGGCGCTCTGGCTCGCCCGCGTCCTCCGCACGCTCGGCGTATCGCGCGCCAGGGCCGTGATCGGCGCGTCGTACGGCGGCATGGTGGCGCTCGCCTTCGCCGACCGCTTTCCGGCGCTGCTGGAGCAGCTCGTGGTGATCAGCGCCCCGCACGAGTCCCATCCGATGAGCACCGCGCTGCGCACGCTGCAGCGGCGAACCGTGGAGCTCGGCCTCGAGACGGGCCGCATCGACGACGCGATGTCCATCGCCCGGGGCATCGCCATGACGACGTATCGCACCGCCGGGGAGTTCGCCGGGCGCTTCGCCAGCACCCCGCTCTCCCGCGGGCGCAACGACGCCCGCTTTCCCGTCGACGCATACCTGCGCGACCGAGGCGATCGCTTCGCCGCCGCGATGCGCCCGGAGCGGTTCCTCGCCCTGTCGCTGTCGAGCGATCTCCACCGGGTGGATCCGGCGCGCATCACCACACCGACCACGGTGGTCGCCGCCGAAGGCGACACCATCGTCCCGGCCGAGCAGCTCGCGGCGCTGTCCGCGCAGCTCGGCGGCACCAGCTCCCTCGTCGAATTGCCGACCCGCGTCGGCCATGACGCCTTCCTCGTCGAGACCGCACGGGTCTCCTCCATCCTCACCGCTGCCCTGAGCTGACCGATGACCATCGCCTCCTCGACCGCCACCGCCACCGCCGCCGTCCGCGCCGGCATCGCCTCCGACCGCCATCACGGCGCCGTCGTCCCACCGCTCCATCTCTCGGCCAACTTCGCCTTCGCCGGATTCAACAAGCCGCGCGAGTTCGACTATACGCGCAGCGGGAATCCGACGCGGTCACACCTCGCCGAGGCGATCACCGACCTCGAGGGAGGCGCGAGCGCCGTGGTCACGAGCACCGGGATGTCGGCCGTGACGCTCGTGCTCCAGCTCGTGAAGCCGGGCGACACCGTGCTCGCCGCGCATGACTGTTACGGCGGGACGCAGCGCCTGCTCCGCGGCCTCGCCGCGCGCGGTCATTTCAACGTCGTCTTCGCCGACCTCACGACGTCCACGGGGCTCGACGAGATCGCGCGATGTCGGGCGCGCCTGGTCTGGGTGGAGACGCCCAGCAATCCCCTTCTCCGGATCACCGACATCGCCGCGGTGACGTCGGTGGCCCACGCCGTCGGGTCCGTCGTCGTCGTCGACAACACCTTCCTCTCTCCGGTGCTCCAGCGGCCGCTCGCGCTCGGCGCGGACCTCGTGGTGCATTCGACGACGAAGTACCTCAACGGCCACAGCGACGTGGTCGGCGGATGCGTGGTCGCCGCCGACGCGGGCCTCGGCGACGAGCTGCGCTGGTGGGGCAACGCGCTGGGCGTCACCGGCGCGCCGTTCGACAGCTACCTGACCCTCCGTGGCCTGCGCACCCTGCACGTCCGCATCCGCCAGCACGTCGAGAACGCCGAGGCCGTGGTGGCCGCGCTGCGCGAGCACCCCGCCGTCGCGCGGCTGTACTACCCCGGGCTCGCGACGCACATCGGCCACGACGTCGCGCGACGCCAGCAGTCGGGCTTCGGGGCGATGGCCAGCTTCGAGATCGAGGGCGGAACCGCCGCCGTCGAGCGATTCACCGAACGCCTGCGCCACTTCACGCTCGCCGAATCACTCGGCGGCGTCGAAAGCCTCATCGCGCACCCGGCGACGATGACCCACGCGTCCATGACCGGCGAGGCGCGCGCTGCCGCGGGCATCAGCGAATCGCTCGTGCGCCTGTCCATCGGCATCGAGTCGGCCGATGACCTGATCGCCGACCTCCATCAGGCACTCGGAGCCGCCACGCGTACGCGACCGGTCGTCGCGGTCCCGGCGGCCGTCGCGGCGGCGGCGCCGGCGTCGGACCGCGCCGATGTCATCCTGCTCGGCGCGGGCGCCATCGCCCGTGAGCTGATGGACCAGGTCTCCGACTGCGCGTCGGGCAGGACGCTGAGGATCTGCGGCGTCGTCGACCGCTCGGGTCACGTCTTCGACGGCGACGGCATCGCCGCCGGCACGCTGGCGGAGCTGGCCGCGCACAAGAAGAACGGCCGCTCGCTGGCCGAGCATGCGTTCGGAGTGGAGTCGACGCCCGAGCGATCGGTCGAGTCGGTGACGTCGCGGCAGGGCCTGGTGAATCCGATCCTCGTGGATCTCACCGCGTCGGAGACTTCGCCGCTGCTCGAGACGGCGCTCAACCGTGGCTTCGACCTCGTGCTCGCGAACAAGGTCCCCCTGGCCGGTGACCAGCAATCGATCGACAACCTCTTCGTCGCCGCGGCACTCGGTGGTCGCCGGGTGCTGAGTGAAGCGACGGTGGGCGCGGGACTCCCGGTGCTCGACACGATCAGGAAGCTGACCGAATCCGGCGACGAGATCCTCTCGATCGAGGGCTGCCCGTCGGGCACTCTCGGTTTCCTGCTCGGCGAGGTCGGGCGCGGCGCGAGCTTCTCGGAGGCGCTGGGCGCGGCCATCGAGAGCGGGTATACGGAACCCGATCCCCGGGTCGACCTCTCCGGGCTGGACGTCGCGCGAAAGGCGCTGATCCTCGCCCGGCTCATCGGGTATCGCGGGAGCCTGTCCGACGTCAGCGTCGATTCGCTCGTTCCTCCGGCGCTCGCGAACGTCTCGCTCCCCGAGTTCCTCGATCGCGTCGGCGAGCTCGACGCCGAGTGGTCGGGGCGCGTCGCCGCGGCGACGGCGCGCGGCGAGATCCTGCGCTATCGCGCGCGGGTGACGCCCACGTCGATCACCGTGGGGCTGGTCGGTGTCAGCGCCACCGATCCGCTCGCGTCACTCACCGGCACCGACAACCAGTTCGCGATCACCACGCGACGCTATCGTCAGCCGCTGGTGATCACGGGGCCGGGCGCCGGCGCGCCTGTCACGGCGGCTGGTGTCTTTGCCGATATCCTGCGTCTCGTTTCGGAGCGCCGACAACCGGCGAACGTCACCGCCTGACCATCCATCGGACCAGCTCAGCGTCCCCGGACGAATGGTTTCCAGGTGTCGGTCTTGATGAAGTGTCCCACCGACGCACCGACCAGCGCCCCGGCGAAGGAGCCGATGCCGAGCAATGGCAGGGCACCGGACTGGTCCTTCGTGCACTGCCAGCCGGCGGTCGGTGACCCTTCGCAAAGGTCGCCCAGCGCGTGGGAGCCGACGTAAAACCCCGTCAACCCCAAGGCGGTACCGCCGACCAGCGCCCCCACTGCCCGATGCCGGCGAGTTCCCACACGGACCTCGAGCCTCGACAGTTCGACATTGAGGATGTGGGGACGAGGCTCGAGCATGGATCGTGGCTCGAACTGCACGAGCGCGCTGTCGCCGGAGACCGACAGGAGTGTGCCGTCGCGTCGCGACTCGAAAACCCCACCGGGAATCGTCCGGACGCGAGTGCCGAGGGCCGCCGGCGCCTGGGCGTCCGCCAGCGATGCAACGAGGGCGAGCAGCAGAGTGACGGACCGCATTGCCTTCTAATGTGACGGGGCCCGTTCCTGTCAACCAGACTATTTATCCGAATAGGCGACGCCGTCGGGGGCCGTTCCCACCGGGAACCTTCCGACGGCGACGCGCCGGGCGAGATCGACGATCACGACCTCGTTCTGCGGCTGGAGCGTCACGAACGCCCACTTGGAGTCCGGACTGATCGCGACTCCGCGCGGCCCGCCGCCGACGTCCGCCCCTCCGAGCACCGCGCGCCGCGAGAGGTCGATCACGCGGACCTGCGTGCCTTCCGCCTCGACGATGACGGCCAGGCGGCGATCCGGAGAAATGCCCATCCGGTACGGCATCCTGAAGCCGCCCAGCACCGTGTCCACGCGCATCGCGGCGACGTTCACCACGCTGACCGTTCCGTCAGTGTTGCTGCCGACCCAGACCTCGTTGCCGTCGGGCGTCGTCGCGAGCCCTTCGGATCGCGGTCCGATCGTCACGCTGCCCGTCGCCTTGCCCGAGGCGAGGTCGATCGCCGTCATCGTTCCCGACCCGACGTTCGCGGTGTAGGCGCGCCTGCCGTCCCCCTGCACCGCGACCATGTGCGAGCCCTGCGCCGCGGTCGGCACCGCGCTCAGCACCACGCCCTTGTCGGCGTCCACGGTGACGACATTCTGCGTCGTCTCCGACGTGACGATCAGCTTCAGCGGCGAGCCGGCGACGGGGACCATGCCATGGGGACGCGTGTACGTCCCGAGGTCGATCATCCGCGCGACCTTTTTCTCGGCCATGTCGATCACGGCGATCTGGTTGCCCGGCTGGCCGGCGATGCCGTAGACGCTGATGAAGCCCCATTTCCCATCGGGCGAGATCGCCGCTTCATGTGGACCCGGGCCGACCGGGATGTGCGTGACCGTGCCGGTCGCGAGGTCGACGACGGAGGCGCTCGCGGCCTGCTGGTTGGCGACGAGGATCCGCCCCGTGGTGGGAGCCTGGGCGGCGACGCTGGTGGCGGCGAGCACTGCGAGGAGAGTGGCGAGGCGCATGATGGGAAGGATGCCGTGGGTGGGTGCGCGGGTTGGACAGCGGCGCGCGCCGGTCAGTTGCTTTCGTCCGTCGCGGAAGAATCGAAGGCCAGGCGTCCGCAGACGTAGGTCTGGTGCACGACGCCGTACAGCTCACGGCCCTCGTATGGCGTGAGCTTGTGCCGGTGATACAGCTGCTCTCCCTCGACCGTGAAGCTCGCCTCCGGCTCCCAGATCACGAGATCGGCGTCGTGGCCGGCGGCGATCCGACCCTTGTGCGAGTCGTAGCCCGACAGCACGGCCGGCGCCTCGCACATCCAGCGCGCGATCCATTCGAGGGGGAGCTCGCGCTGCGCCATCGCCGTCCAGGTCGCCGACAATGAGAGCTGCAGCGAGGACAGTCCCGGCAACGCCGCGAAGAAATCGCCGCCGGTCGCCTTCAGCTCCGGCGGACACGGTGAGTGATCCGACGCGATCACGTCGATGTCACCGTCCACGAGCGCCTGCCACAACGCTTCGCGCTCCGTCGACCAGCGGATCGGCGGCGCCGTCTTGAACTCCGTGGCGCCGTCCGGAATCTCCTCCGCGCAGAAATAGAGATTGTGCGGGCAGGTGCCGAGGGTGATGGGCAGGCCGCGCGCGCGCGCGTTGCGCACGATGGCGAGGGATGACGCCGACGCGAGGTTGACGATGTGAACCGGCACCGGATAGTCACCCATCAGCTTCGTCAGCCACTCGATCGCCGCCGACTCCGCCTCGGGTGGACGGGTCACGAGGTAGTCGTAATACCGCGACGAACCGCCCTCCGGCGGCTCGTACAGGAGCCTCGGATGCTCGGCGTGCACCATGAGCGGGAGGCCGAGGTCCGCGAGGATCGGGAATGCCTTCCGGATGTCGCGCTCGGACATCGTGGCAACGTCCGGCGTCTCCTGGGACGACAGGAAGCACTTGAAGGCCCGGACGCCGCCGTCGGCCATGCGGGCGAGCTCGTCGACGTTTCCGGGCACGACGCCGCCGACGAAGCCGACGTGGACGTGGCACCTGCCCTCGGAAGCGCGCCGCTTCTCCTCGAGTCCGTAGCGCGAGGTGGTCGGTGGCAGTGACGAGAACGGCAGGTCGAGGATCGTGGTGACTCCGCCCGCCGCCGCCGCGGCCGTCGCCGCTTCGAAGCCCTCCCAGTCATCCCGACCCGGGTCCGCGCAACGGACGTGAGTGTCGATCACGCCGGGCATGACGACCAGGTCGTTCGCCTCGATGACCGGCAGGTCACTGCCCGTCTCTTCCCAGTCCGCCACCGCGACTATCCGCGTTCCGGAGACGTGCACCGAGGCTGGGCGCATCCCGTCCGGCAGGAGCACGCGGGATGAGCGCACGACCCATTCAGACGATTCTGAATCCGCCGGCCATGAGTCGGGGAAGAGGTCGTGCTCGCTCATGCCGGCAAAGGTAGGTGTCGCGTCCGGTCCTGTCATCGGACTGGAAACGAACGCGGGCCCGGCGGCAGATGCCACCGGGCCCGCGTGCCGATCCGGAGGGATCAGCCCTTCTTGTACTGGACCTTGGTGCTCACCGGGTTGCCATCCGGGCCGGGCCGCGAGGTCTCGATCGTCAGCACGCCGTCGGCGCCGATGGAGAACGTCTGCTTGATCTCGACCGAGTTCTCACCCATCTGCTGCGTGCGGGTCACGACGAGGTTGGCGCCGTCCCACTTCGCATGCGAGATCTGCTCCTGCTGGCCGCCGCGACCCATGACCATGTTCTTGCTGTCCGAGCCGTCGAGGTTGTACGTCGTCGTCATCGTGTTCTCACCCATCGTGCGGGTGATCGTCAGGGTCTTGTCGTCCTGAGTGACCGAGAACGTCGGGCCAAGGCCGCCCATGCCACCGCGACCACGACCACCGCCCGGGGCAGCAGCCTGCTGCGCGGCCGGATCCACAACCATGTTCCACGTACCGGCGAAGCTGGTCTTCGCCTGAGCGAACGCGTTCGAGGCCATCACGGCCACGGCGGCGAGGCTCATCAGAGCAGTTGAACGACGCATCGAGCTGACTCCATGTCGAAAGGGGAACGGCTACCCGCCGTCGGGGACATCGTCTTCGAAGACGAAAAGGAAGGGACACACCTGGATCGCGAGACGCGTTGTGGGACGGTCAGGGACCCAGTGTGTTAACGAGTACCCATCATGCACCGTTGAAGTCACAGTTCCCCGGATACCCGGATGCCTGACGACGCTGACGGACCCGGCTGATGTCCGCGGCGTCGGAATTTCCGCGACAGGCAAATCCATTGGGCACCCAAGCGTCGCTCGGCGAGGTTGCCACACCACATGGGGCCCTTTCCCTATGTTGGGACGACCCCGGAAAGCCGACGCCGCACCCCCGAAGACGTGAAGTTCTCGAGAGACCTGCCCGATGCGTTCGACGACGACGCTCCCGATCCCATCGAACAGGAGGAGCTCGATCGCGACTTCCCGCTGGGTGACGGCACCGCCGACACCGAAGCCCTCGTGCACTGTCCATACTGCGGCGAGGCCGTGGAGATCGCGCTCGATCCCGGCAGCGGAGCGACGCAGGAATACGTCGAGGACTGCGAGGTCTGCTGCCAGCCTTGGCGCGTGTCGGTGAGCTACGGCGCGGACGGCGAAGCCAGCGTGATCCTCGCCGCCCTTGACCAGTAGCGTCTCAGATGATCTTCGCGCCCCTGGCCAGCAGCAGCTCGCGCAGCAGCGAGCGATGGCAGCGCGACTCGTCCTCGCAGTAGCACCCGACCGCGAAGTTCGCCTGATGCGACAGCGCGGCGAGCGTCTCGAGCAGGTGGCTCGGTCCCGGAGCGTTCATCTCGCGCGTGTACCGGGCGACGAACTTCTTCCACTTCGCTTCGGTCCACTCGCCGGCCATCGCCGCGCTCACCACCTCGGCGCTGGGCGAGAGCTCGGGCAGCCGCGCGTCGTAGTAATCGCGTTTCGCGAATTCACTCTTCGGGACGCCGCGCGGCGGCCGGCGAACGGTGCCCAGGCGCGGGCCTTCGTCCTTCGCTCGAGGGGAGCCGAGGCGCACGATGCGAATGGCCATGTCGCACTACAATAGCCTGGTGCGGAGCGCTCAGGCGAATTCGCGGCGGCGCCCGATCATGAGGATCATGGCGAGGCACAGCGTCACCAGCAGGATCGTCTCGAGGAGCACCACGGGAGGGATGGTCGGCCCCCGCTCGAGCGGCTCGATCTGCTCGTTCGCCCAGATCGAGACCCAGGCCCCGAGAGACTGTCCGCTGGCCTTCTCGAAGGCGAGCGGGACGGGGTCGGCTGACGTCCAGAAGGCGGCGAACTTCTCGCGGCCCAGTGAGCGGACCATGCCGGCGAGGATTCCGGTCTCTCGATCGCCGAAGTCCGCTCCCCGGCGCCGCCAGCTCTGCGTCAGCGAGTAGTTCGGCAACACCGAGCTCCCGACGATGATCGGCCGCGGTCTCGCCCAGGGCGATGGGTCCTCGTCGACGGTCATGAGCGACCGCTCGCATTCGGCGGTTTCGCCAAGGGCGCAGCGAAGGCCGGAGTAGCTGAACAGCTCGAGCGCGACACTCCGGCGGTGGAAGGCGTTGTCCGAACGCGAGGGAGGATGCATCCGCTCAGGCGGTCTCACCCACGATCCACCAAATGCGAGCGTGGTGGCCCGCGCGCGCAGCCAGCGCTGAACCGCGGGACCGGGAACCCCGAATGCCGCATGGAAGGCGCAGGGACCGAGAATGCGCTCGACAACGGCGTCGGTCGTGAGCTCGCGGACTCGCGATTCGCTCCAGCGCCGACCGACGGGAAGCACCGCCACGCATCGCTGCGCGGGTGTCTCGGGCAGCATGTAGAAGGG
>CAMLHT010000043.1 GCA_946479895.1 uncultured Gemmatimonadota bacterium
GTGACGACGGCGATGGACATCGTATCCGCGGGGAACGCCGGCCAGGGCTGGTCCTCCAGCTTCGGGACGTGCCCGCCGAGGTCACTCCGGACGACCATCTCCTGATCCTTCGGGACGACGAGGTCCGCGCCGTCGATGCGGCAGGTGACGCCAAGGCGGGAGAAGCCCATCAGCGTGGAGCGCAGGTGCTCGACGCCGGCGTCGGCGATCCGGATCTCGGAGCGGGTCACGGCGGCAAGGCCGATGAACGAGCCCACTTCGATATGATCCGGGCCGATGCGATGGGTGGCCCCGCGGAGGACCTTTCCGCCCTCGATGGTCAGCTTGTTGGTCCCGATGCCGTCGATGTTCGCGCCGAGGGCGACGAGGAAATGGCAGAGGTCCTGGACGTGCGGCTCGCAGGCGGCATTCCGGAGGACCGTCGTGCCCTTCGCGCCGACGGCGGCCGTGATCGCGTTCTCGGTGCCCGTGACGCTCGGCTCGTCGAGGAAGATGTCGGAGCCGGTGAGGCCCTTCGCCGTCATCTTGATCGTGTCGCCGAACTCGAGGTCGACGCCCATGCGCTCGAGCGCGAGGAAGTGGGTGTCGAGGCGGCGGCGGCCGATGACGTCCCCGCCCGGCGGCGCGAGCTCCACCGAGCCGGTGCGAATGAGCATCGGCGCGGCGAGCAGGATGGAGGCGCGGATGCGGCGGCACAGGTTGGGATCGAGGTGCGCCGACTCGAGGTCCTTCGCGTGGATCCGCAGGGTGTTGCGGTCGGCCCAGACGACATCCACCCCGAGGGATTTCACCAGCTCGACGAGCGTCTCGACGTCGCGGATGCGGGGGACGTTCTCCAGGGTGACCGGGTGCTCGGTGAGGAGCGCGGCGGCGATGATCGGCAACGCGGCGTTCTTGTTGCCGGATGGCTGAATGGTGCCCGACAGCTTGTGGCCGCCCTGCACGACGAACTGCAATGCGTTCATGAGTCCTGGGAGTGAGAAGCGGCCGTTGACCGGAGCCGGTCGACCTCCGACGCGCCGAACATTAACCATATAAGCACAGGCCGCGCCGCGACCCCTCGCGGCTTGACGCCGGTGACAAAGGCCTGAGATTGCGGTCGAGGCTGGCCCCGGCCTTGCACCCGGTCGAGGCGCGGTACTCCCGGCAGGACAACGATTTCCACCTCTGCCCCACCTCGCTCAATGACACCCATCGTGTCGGCGGCAGTGATGTCGTACATGCAGGCCGCGGCACGGGCCGTCGACACGATCTACGTGCAGTCGGCGCCTTCGCCGCAGGGCTGGTTCGCGAAGGCCACGAGCATCGCCGGCGGCATCATGACGCTGACGCTGCTGGCGATGGCCATTGCGCTGGTGCCGGCCGCCTGGAACTTCCGCAAGACCTACAAGAAGACCAACAAGCTCCTCGAGCGCGTGCAGGCGGACGTCTATCCCCTGCTGAAGCACGCGCACTCGATCGCCGACAACCTGGATTACATCTCCACGGCCGTTCGGGCCGACGTCGGGATGATCCAGGGGACGCTGCGGTCGGCCAACCAGCGGCTGAAGCAGGCGGTGGGGGTCACGGAGGAGCGGATCAACGAGTTCAATGCCCTCCTCGACGTGGTCCAGGGTGAGGCGGAAGGCCTGTTCGTCTCGACGGCCGCGACCGTACGGGGAGTCCGGACAGGGGCTTCGCACCTCGTCGGGGACACTGGGCCGGAGCTTGCATCAGTTGAGGCCGATGGCGACGATCTCGAGATCGTCGTGGACGATGAGGAGATACTCGAATATGGCTACGATGACCCGCCCGAGTCCGACGACAACCCGGACGCGACGCGCGCCCCGCGCATCATCCGCCGCGATCGAACGCGCCGGTGAACGTGATCAGCAGTACGACCTGCTCACCGCGGCCCTCATGGGCGCCGCGCTGGGCGCCGGCATCACCTTCATGCTGCGGCGGGGTCCCTCGGGACGGCGTCCGATCATGCCGGCGCTGGAAGGCGCCGGTCGCGGCCTGAAATGGGCCGGCAAGGGCGCATGGAAGGCCGGCCGCCGCGGCGCGAAGTGGGCGGAAGAGACGGGCGAGGACCTGTGGGAGAAGGTGCCGCGCGACGAGATCCGCCGCAGCGTGCGCCACGGCTACGAGTCGGCGAGGGACTCGATCGACGACGTGGTGGAGTCGGAGCTCCGCTCGCTCCGCAAGGCGATCCGCCGCCGGCGGAAACAGCTCGGCCTCTGATGCGGATGGTGGGAGCGGTGATGGCGGCAATCGTCGCCATCGCCATCCTGCCCAGTGACGCCTGGGCGTGGACGCCAGGCACGCACGTCTTCCTGGGCGAAGCCGTGATGCGGTCGCTGTCGCTGCTGCCCGCCGGCATCGCCGACCTGCTCACCGCGTTCCCGTACGACTTCCTGTACGGGTCCATCGCGGCCGACACCAGCATCGCCAAGAAGTACGCGGCCGCCGGCAGGCATTGTCATTCCTGGGCGGTCGGCCTCGACGTCCTCGACGCCGCGAAGGACGAGCCGTCGCGGGCGTTCGCGCTCGGCTACCTCTCGCACCTCGCCGCCGATTCGGTCGCGCACAACTACTTCGTGCCGATGCAGCTCGCGGTCACGTCGAGCACCTCGTCCCTCGGCCACAGCTACTGGGAGAGCCGCTTCGACACGCACCTGGGTCCCGATCCGAGCCGCAAGGCGCGGGAGCTCATCCTGATCGATCACTCGACCTCCGACGCGTTGCTCGACCGGGTGCTCAGCCCGACGATCTTCAGCACGCCGACCAACCGGCGGATCTTCCGTGGGATGGTGGTCGTGGCGGACTCGGAGTCCTGGCAGCGGATCTTCCAGCTGATGACCGAGAACAGCCGCTGGGATCTCGAGGACGAGGCGGTCGGGCGCTACATCGACCGCTCCTTCGACTTCATCGTCGATTTCCTGAACCGCGTCGACCGGTCGGAGCCCTACCTCCTCGATCCGTCGGGTGACGAGCCCCTTCGACTCGCCAAGCGCGTGCGCCGCAGCGTGATCCGCGCCGGCGAGAAGGCGGACCTGCGCGCGCGCGCCGAGGAGAGGTTCGGCATGCCGACGTCCGCGTTGCGCTTCGCCCGCGAGCTGGGCCGCCCGCTCTACGTTCCGGCGCGGTCCGCCAGCAGCTGATTGACCTTCTTCGGGTCGGCGCGGCCGCCCGATTTCTTCATCACCATCCCGACCAGGACGCCGAGGAGCTTCCTCTCGCCCGCGGCGTAGCGGGCCGCCTCGGCGGGATGCTCGGCCAGCACGGCCTCGACCCAGGACCGCAGCTGGGAGTCGTCGCTGACCTTCAGCAGGCCGTCACGCTCGGCGATCTTCGCCGGCGGATCGCCCGTGGCGACCATGGCGGCGAAGACCTGCTTGGCCGCGGTGTGGCTCACGGTGCCCGCCTTCACCATGTCGAGCAGGCCGGCGAGGTCGCGCGGGCGCACCGGGAAGTGGGTGATGTCCCCTCCGGTGGCGCGCAGCGTCGCCATCACCTCGCCCATCACCCAGTTGGCCGCGCCCTTGGGATCGTCGTGCGCGCGGGCGACGTGCTCGAAGTAATCCGCGGTCGCCGGGGAGGCCGTGAGGACGTCCAGGTCGTACGCCGTCAGGCCGGCATACTCGCGCTCCATCCGCGTCCGCCTGGCCGCCGGCAGCTCCGGCATGTCCTTCTTCACGCGTTCGACATAGTCGGCCGCGAGCATGAGCGGCGGCAGGTCCGGCTCCGGGAAGTAGCGATAGTCGTGGCTGCCTTCCTTGCTGCGGGCAGGTCGAACGACGCCGGCATGACCGTCCCACAGCATCGTCTGCTGCTCGATGCGCCCGCCCGCCGCGACGATCTCGCACTGGCGCCGGAACTCCGCCTCCAGCGCGCGCTCGACGCCGGAGAAGGAGTTCATGTTCTTGATCTCGGTCTTCGTGCCGAGCGCGGTCTCGCCGCGCTCGCGGATACTGATGTTGGCGTCGACGCGGAGGCTGCCCTCCTCCATGCTGACGTCACTGACGTCCACGAACTCGAGGATCTGGCGGAGGACCCGGAGGTACGCCGACGCCTCCGTCACCGACCGCATGTCGGGCTCGCTCACGATCTCGGCGAGCGGCAGGCCGGCGCGGTTCAGGTCGATGGCGGTCGCCCCCGGGTACCGATCGTGAATCGACTTGCCGGCGTCCTCCTCCATGTGCAGCCGCGTCACGCCGACGCTGATCGGACCGCCGGAGGCCGTTTCGCCGATCTGCACCGTCCCCCCCGTGGCGAGCGGCTGGTCGAACTGGGAGATCTGGTAGCCCTTCGGCAGGTCCGGATAGAAGTAGTTCTTCCGCGCGAAGACGGACACCGGATTGACCGTGCATCCGAGGGCGTGGGCAGCGCGCACCGCGAGCTCCACGGCGTGCTCGTTCATCACCGGAAGCGCGCCGGGCAGCCCGAGGCAAACCGGGCAGACGTTGGTGTTCGGCGGCGCGCCGAAGTTGGTCGAGCACCGGCAGAAGATCTTCGTCGCCGTCCGGAGCTGCACGTGCACCTCGAGGCCGATGACCATCTCGAAGCGGTCGGTGACGGCGGCGGTCACGCGTGCGCCTCCTGCCCGAGCGCGCGCTCGAGGGCGAACGCCACCTCGAACATCTTCGGCTCGTCGAAATGGGCCGCGATGAGCTGGCCGCCCACGGGCAGCCCGCCGGCGCGCCCGATCGGCAAGGACATCGCCGGCACACCCGCGAGGTTGGCGGTCGCCGTGAAGATGTCGCTCAGGTACATCTCGTACGGGTCCGAGATGGCGCCCAGCCTGAACGCCGGGGTCGGCGTCGTCGGCGTGAACAGGACGTCCACCTTGTCGGCGAACACCGACGCGAAGTCCGCCGTGATCAGCCCGCGCACCTGCTGGGCCTTTCTATAGTAGGCGTCGTAGTAGCCGGCGGAGAGGACGTACGTGCCCAGAAGGATGCGGCGCGTGACTTCCGCACCGAAGCCCTCCGACCGTGTCGCCTCGTACATCCCCCGCAGCCCCTTCGCCTCCACGCGCCTGCCGTACCGCACGCCGTCGAAGCGCGCCAGGTTCGAGGACGCCTCGGCGGGCGCGATGATGTAGTAGACCGGGATCGCAAGCTCGGTGTGCGGCAACGACACCTCGCGCACCTCGGCGCCGAGCGCCCGCAGTCGGGCGATCGCGCGATCGCAGAGATGGCGAACGGCGGGATCGAGGTTGTCCGGGAAGTATTCCTTCGGGAGCCCGACGACTATGCCCTTCAGCGAATCGTCGGACCGCGCGGCAAACGCGGGCACCGGCAGCGTCGAGCACGTCGAGTCGTTTCCGTCCTCGCCGGCGATCACCTCGAGCCCGAGCGCCGCGTCGGCGACATTGGCGCCGAACACGCCGACCTGATCGAGGGACGACGCAAATGCGACGAGACCGAAGCGGCTCACGCGGCCGTAGGTCGGCTTCACGCCGACGACGCCACAGAACGCGGCGGGCTGACGAACGGATCCGCCGGTCTCCGACCCCAGCGCGATGCGCGCGATTCCGGCGGCAACGGCAGCCGCGGAGCCGCCGGACGACCCGCCGGGCACGCGTGTCGGATCGACGGGATTCAGCGTCGGGCCATAGGCGCTGTTCTCGGTAGACGAACCCATCGCGAATTCGTCCATGTTCGACTTGCCGATGACCACCGCGCCGGCTTCGCGCAGTCGTCGAACCGCGGTCGCCTCGTATGGTGAGCGGTATTCGCCGAGGATCTTCGACCCGCACGTCGTGGGCAGGCCGAGCGTCGCGATGTTGTCCTTCACCACGACCGGCACACCGCCCAGTCGCCCCGCCGGAACGTCGCGGGCGGCGCGTAGCGCCGCCTTGTCGTCCCGCCAGACCAGGATGTTCAGGCCGTCCGCGCCGGCCCGCACCTCATCGGCACGATCGAGGGCCGAGGCGACGAGCTCAGGCTTCATCAGCGGTTTCGTGCGTATCCAGCCGGGGAACGAGGAAGAAACCGTCCCGCACTGCGGGGCCGATCTCCTCGAGGGGGCGGTCCATCGGAACCGAGGGACCCTCGTCGACGCGCAACGGCATGCCCGCGGCACCGACCCCGATCACCGGCTCGAGTTTCTCCGTATCCACCTTCGCCAGCACGTCCATGTGGCCGAGGATCGTGTTGAGCTGCACGGTGAACGCGGCCGCTCGCTCGTCGGTCATGCCGAGGCGCGCGAGCGCCGCGACGTGCTTCACATCCTCCGGGGTGACCGCCACCTATTCGTCTCCACGCTCGAGGTTCGCCTGCGCGATGACCAGGGTCTTCCGGCCGACCGACTCGTCGTCGAAATCCACCTTGACCTTGGCATCGCGCCCACTGCCCGCCAGCTCGGCGATCGTCCCGCTGCCGAACTTCCGGTGCTTCACGCGTCCACCGACGAAGTAGGCCGGGGCGTCCTGCGACGCGTCTTCATCAGAGAACGTGCCGACGTCGAGCGCCCGCCCAGGCCGCCGCTCGGACGGCTTGGGAGAGATGGACGACTCGTACGAGGCGGGCGCGGGGCTGTAGTACCGCGACGGACCGCGGGAGCCGCCGCCCCACGCGCCGCGCATGACGCCGCGGCCGGAGCTCCGCACCTTCACGGAGCTCTGCTGATCGAGCATCGCCGGCGGGATGTCGTCGAGGAAGCTGGACTGGCGCGCCGGGAGCAGCTCGCCGTTGCGGCGGCGCTCTTCCGCGTGCGTGAGGTAGAGCTTCCGCTCGGCGCGCGTGATGCCGACGTAGAACAGGCGGCGCTCCTCCTCGAGGAGCTTCGGCTCGTCGTAGGCGCGCGACAGCGGGAAGAGGCCGTCCTCGAGGCCGGTGACGAACACCACCGGAAACTCCAGGCCCTTCGCGTTGTGCAGCGTCATGAGCAGCACGGCGTCGGCCGTTGGATCGAGGCTGTCGATGTCGGCCACGAGCGACGCCCGCTGGAGGAAGTGATCGAGCGGAGTCAGGCCGACTTCACCCAGCTCGTCGGCGACCGTTTCCGCGGCGCTGGTGATGAGCTCCTGCACGTTCTCCAGCCGCTCGATGCCTTCCGGCCCCTCGGCCGCCAGGTAGCGCGCGTAGTCGATGGACGAGACCACTTCACTCAACAGCTCGTCGACGCCAGACTCGAGAGCGAGCGCGCGGAAGCGCTCGATGAGCGACACGAAGCCGGTGAGCGCGGTGCGCGCGGCGGGCCTGAGCCCCTCGATGAAATCGGGTACCGCCGCGGCCGCATACATGGACTGCCCCGCCCTGCGCGCGTGCTCGGCGATGAGCTCAATGGTCGTCTCCCCCAGGCCGCGGCGTGGAACGGCGATGGCCCGGCGGAACGACTCGTCGTCGGCGGGATTCCCGATGAGCTTGAGGTACGCCATCAGGTCGCGGATCTCGCGGCGGTCGTAGAAGCGCACGGACCCGATGAGGCGATACGGCGTGCCCTGCCGGCGGAGCGCCTCTTCCATCGCGCGGCTCTGCGAATTCGTGCGATAGAGGACGGCGAGGTCGCGAAGCTGAAGCCCGAGCCGGCGGCGCACCGAGGCCATCTCGGCGACGACCCAGTCCGCCTCGTCCCGCTCGTCGAGGGTGCGGACCGCGGTGACGCGGTCGCCACCGGAGCGCGTGGGCCGCAGCGTCTTTCCCATCCGCTCGGTGTTGGCGCTGATCACGACGTTGGCCAGCTCCAGGATCGGCGGATCGGAGCGGTAGTTCTCCTCGAGGCGCACGACGGCGGCGTCCGGGAAATCCTTGTTGAAGTCCAGGATGTTGCGGATGTCGGCGCCCCGCCAGCCGTAGATGGACTGATCGTCGTCACCCACCACGCAGACGTTCTGGTGGCCGGCGCCGAGGAGGCGGATGAGCTGGTACTGGGCGCGGTTCGTGTCCTGGTACTCGTCCACCATGATGTAGTGGAACTTCGCCTGGTACCGCGCGAGCTCCTGCGGATTCTGCTGGAGGAGCCGGACCGGCAGCACGAGGAGGTCGTCGAAGTCGGTGGCGTTCGCGAGCCGCAGCGCCTCCTCGTAGCCATGGTAGACCTGCGACACGGCCTTCGCGAACGGGTCGAACGCCAGCTTGTCGAAATCCGCCGGCGCGACGAGCTGGTTCTTCGCGTCGGAGATCGTCGAATGGATGGCGCGGGGGGTGAACTCCTTCGGGGAGATCTTCAGCCGCTCCATCACGCGCTTGATGACGCTCTGCGCGTCGTCCTGGTCGTAGATGGTGAACTGCTTCGTGCGGCCGGCGATCTCGGGCGCGAAGCGCAGCATGCGCGCGCCGATCGCGTGGAAGGTGCCGATCCAGAGTCCCTTCGGGTCACCGCCGAGCATGCGGCCGACGCGATCGCGCATCTCGCCGGCGGCCTTGTTGGTGAAGGTGACGGCGAGGATGTTCCGCGGCTCCACGCCGTGCACCTCGACGAGGCGCGCGAGGCGCGTCGTCAGCACCCTCGTCTTTCCGGATCCCGCTCCGGCAAGGACCAGCAGCGGTCCTTCGGTCTTCAGGACGGCTTCCTTCTGTGCGGGATTGAGAGTGTTCAGCAATGCATCGGCAGGCATGAACGCAACTTAAACGCGCGGGCCATGGCTCCCATCACCCGTTCATTGCCACAGGTGGGGACGCATGCCCGGAATGGGGTTGCATGCTCGGAATTCCTTTGGGACTTGGCACTCGCGAGCGACTACCCTCAGGCCCTATCAGGAGCATGATGACCGATTCCGAGCATGCGTCCCCACCTGTGGCAATGAACCCGTGAGCCCGTGGGCTCGAGCTCAGCCGAGTCGGTCGATCCCCACGTAGGGCTGGAGCGCCGACGGAATGCGGACCGAGCCGTCGTCCTGGAGGTTGTGCTCCAGCAGGCACGCGAGCGTGCGCGGAAATGCGAGGCCCGATCCGTTGAGTGTGTGGACGAACCGCGGCTTCTCCCCCTTCGCGGCGCGATAGCGGATGTTGGCTCGCCGCGCCTGGAAGTCGACGAAGTTGCTGCAGGACGAGACCTCGAGCCAGGCGCCGACGCCGGCGGCCCAGCACTCGAGATCGTACGTCATGGCCGAGGAGAATCCGGTGTCGCCGGCGGCGAGCAGCTTGCGGCGGTACGGGAGCTCCAGCCGCTCGAGACAGGTCTCGGCATGCCGGGTGAGCTTCTCGAGCTCACCGGCCGACGTCTCCGGCGTCGCGTACCGCACCAGCTCCACCTTGTCGAACTCGTGGGTGCGGAGCACGCCGCGCGTGTCCTTGCCGGCGGACCCCGCCTCGCGCCGGAAGCACTTGCTGTAGGCCACGAACGCCGCCGGCAGCTTCTCGCCGTCGAGGATCTCGTCCCGGTACAGATTGGTCACCGGGACCTCGGCGGTCGGGATGAGGAACATGTCGTCGCTGCTGGTCGAGTACGCATCGTCCTCGAACTTCGGCAACTGGCCCGTGCCCGTCATGGTCTGACGGGTGACGAGCTGCGGCGGCCAGACTTCCTCGTAGCCATGCTCCCGCGCGTGCAGGTCCATGAAGAAGTTCAGCAGGCCCCGGACGAGTCGCGCGCCCATGCCGCGATACACGATGAAGCCGGACCCGCTGATCTTCGACGAACGCTCGAGGTCGATGAGGCCAAGCCGCGCGCCGATGTCCCAGTGGGGAGCGAGCGCGCCGGTCTTCCGCGGCTCGCCCCACGTCTTCACGATGACGTTCCGCTCCTCTCCACCCTCGGGGACGTCGGGAAGGGTGACGTTCGGGATCTCGAGGAGGATGCCCTGGAGACCCGACTCGACCTCGCGCAGGTCGACTTCCAGCCTGGCGATCTCGTCGCCAAGGGCGCGGCCGTTGGCGATCAGCTCGTCGGCGTTCTCGCCGGCCTTCTTGCGCCGGGCGACTTCCTGCGCGTTCGAGTTGCGGGCGGCCTTCCGCTCATCGGCGGCGACGATCAGCGCGCGGCGCTGCTGGTCGAGCCCCTCGGCCCGCGCGAGCACCGGCGCCAGGCCCTCGAGCGCGCCGCGGCGACGCAGCCCCTCGCGGAGCACGTCGATCTGGTCGCGCAGCATCCGCAGGTCATGCATGCGCGGAGCTCAGTCGCGGGGAATGCCGGCCGCGAACGACCGGAATCCGCAATTGCGATTGATCGTCGCCATGAAGGCGATCGTTCGCTTGTCGGGATCCACCGCGGTGATGACGATCTTGGAGAAGTACGACTGGCCCTTGAGGCTGAACCGGCAAGTCAGGTCGTCCCGGCTCTCGATCACGACGGGCTGACCCACCGACACCACCATCGCCGTGTCGGGCCGGTAGCCTTCCTTCGGCGCCTCGAGGATGGACTCGAAGGTGCCGGTGCCCTTCAGGAGGGCGACACTGTACGGCCCGGCGAAGCCGGAGGCGATCGCCCGCGCCGGGATCAGCACCACGTTGCCGCCGGCATCGATGTCGAACACGATGTCGTAGCCGAAGCCCTGGTCGGCCCGGCTGATGACGCCGTCGAAGAACTTGATGCTATTCGGGGCGTTGGGCGGCGACTGGTTCAGGGTGAACACCGTGTCTTCGATGGTCACGTTCGCGTACGACGCGTCGATCTGCGTGAGCTCCTTGCAGGCGCCGAGGGACAGCGCGAGGGCGAAGGCGGCGATGACGCGGCCGAGACGTTGGGCGGGCGGAAAGGTGGTCATTCGGAGCGAAGGATAGGGAGCGGCGTGGGGTTGTTCAAGCGATTGTGGTGAATTGACTTCGATTCTCTCGGCGCCTAGGCTTCCGCATCACCTTCTGGGGAGCGCGCACTTGCCTGGCATCCGTGATCTGGTCGCCGCCGTCCGGCAGCGCGAAGGGGTCGAAGCCGCCGTGGTGCTGGGCAATGACGGACTGCTCATCCACGGCAGCGGCCAGCCCGGTTTCGACCTCGAGACGCTGTCGGCCACCGTGCCCGGCATCGTCTCGATGCTGAGCGACCTTTCGCGCGCCGCCCGGGTGGGCGACGTCGATTCCATCGTCGCCCAGACCTCGGACGGCTTCCTGATCGTCAATGTCATCAGCGCCGAAGCGTTCCTCCTCGTGGTGCTGCGGTTCGACGCGAACGTCGCGCAACTGCTTGGCGAGCTGCGTCGCAACCGCGAATCCATCGCCGCCCTCGTCTGACCGGTGACAACGACGCAAACGTCGCGACACGTCCTCGTCGCCGACGACGAGCCGCACATCGGCCGCATCATCAAGATGAAACTCGAGCAGGGCCCCTTCCGGGTCACGCTCGTGTACGACGGGCGCGAGGCCCTGGAGGCCATCGAGCGGCATGAGGACATCTCGCTGGTGCTGCTGGACCTCATGATGCCACACCTCAGCGGCCTGGATGTTCTCGCCGCGGTCCGCGCCAACCCGAAGCATGCCGCCCTGCCCTGCATCATCCTGACGGCGGCGGGCCAGGAGCAGCAGCACACGAAGGCCATGGCGCTCGGCGCGACGGATTTCCTCACGAAGCCCTTCAGCCCGAAGCGGCTGTACGCCCGGGCGGCCGAGCTCGTCGGGCTGCCGCCCGAGGACCAGGTCGAAGCGTCGGCATGAGCACCTGGGTCGTGGTTCTGGCGGGTGGCGTCGGATCCCGCTTCTGGCCCCTGAGCACCCCGGACCGGCCGAAGCAGATGCTGCCGCTGGTCGGTGACCGTCCCCTTCTCGAGGAGTCGGTGCGGCGGCTGACGCCGCTCGTGGACCCGTCGCGCGTCCTGATCCTCACGAACGCGAGCCTCCAGGCCTCCGTACGCGAGCTCCTTCCCGACGTCCCCGCCACGAACGTCATCGCCGAGCCGCGTGCCGGCGGGACGGCGGCGGCGCTCGCGTGGGGAGCGCAGGAGATCACGCGCCGCGCCGGACCGGAGGCGGTCATGATCTCGGTTCACGCCGACTGGGCGGTGGGCCAGGCCGATCGGTTCGTGGCAACGCTTCGCGAGGCGGCGCAGGTCGCGGCGCAGCATCACGCGCTCGTCACGGTGGGCGTCATCCCGACCCGCCCCGATCCCGGCTTCGGATACATCGAGCCGGGCGCCGAGGTGGCGCCGGGAGTGAAGCGCGTCGCGAAGTTCGTGGAGAAGCCGGATCGCGCCCGCGCGGCGCTGATGATCGGCAAGGGGGCGCTCTGGAACTCGGGCATCTTCGTCTGGCGTGCCGGTGACTTCCTCGACGACGTGCGGGCGCTGACGCCCGAGGTCTCGACCGCCCTGCACCAGCATGCCGACGACATCGACGCGTTCTTCCGTGACGTGACGCCGATCTCGGTCGACCACGGCGTGCTCGAGCGGAGCTCGCGGGTGATGGTGATGCCGGGCGACTTCGGCTGGGACGACGTGGGCACCTGGGGCGCGCTGCAGCGGGTGCGGAAGCGCGATGCGACGGGCAACGCGATGACCGGGAAGGCCCATGCCGTCGACGCGTCGAGCAACGTCGTGCACGCGGAGGGCATGACGGTGGTGCTGTACGGCGTCGAGGACCTCGTGGTCGTGGCGAAGGACGGCCTCGTGCTCGTGACGAGCGTCGACAAGTCGTCCGACCTGAAGAAGCTGATCGACGCGCTGCCGCGAGGGCTGGTGGAGCGCTCATGATCGTCTTCTACGATGACGCCGTCGCGCGCGCGTTCGAGCCGTTCGCCCTGACGCGCCCGATCTCGTCGCTGGTGACGGGCACGCTGCCGATCTTCGAGCGCTGGGGGATGCTGGCGGGAGACGCGGAGACACGGTCGATCGCGGCGCCGCATCTCGCCGACTTCGACGAGCATCCGCGCGCCGCGGATTCCGCGCTGCCCGCCGGCACCTTTCTCGTGAATTCGCGATTCGCGCCGGCGATGGGCTTCGCCGCTCCCCTGGCCGCCGACGTCACGGCGTGGCGGGCCGACGGACGGACCGCCGCGGTGCGACTCACCTCGCCGCTCGACGCGAAGGCCCTCGCGGACGAGTCGTTCTCGCTGGACTCGCTCGCAAAAGGCAAGCAGGTGGACGTCGAAGGGTGGTGGCATGACGAGGTCTGGGACTTCCTGCGGCACCTGCCGGCGATCCTGGCGGCGGACATCACCGCCCCGCTGAAGCACGAGAACCCGGCGCTGCGGGCGCGCTTCAAGCCGCCCGCGCATTCGACCGTCCTCGGCACGGGGGCGCTGATGGTCCATGCCGACGCGCAGGTCGAGCCGCACGTGGTGTTCGACACCAGCGGCGGCCCGATCTACGTCGACGCGGGGGCGCACGTCCACGCGTTCACGCGCATCAACGGCCCGTGCTACATCGGACGCGACGCGACCATCATGGGCGGCGACATCTCGGGCTGCTCGATCGGCCCCGTCTCGAAGATCCGCGGCGAGATATCAGGGACGATCGTGCTGGGCTACTCGAACAAGGGCCACGACGGCTTCGTCGGCAATTCGTACCTCGGCCGCTGGGTGAACCTCGGCGCCGGCAGCGTCACGAGCAACCTGAAGAACACCTACGGCGCCGTGTCGCTGTGGACGCCGACGGGCATCCGTCCCACCGGCATGCAGTTCCTCGGCACGCTCTTCGGCGATCACGTGAAGACCGGCATCGGGACGAAGCTGACGACGGGCACGGTGCTCGGCGCCGGCGCCAACGTCTACGGGTCGAAGATGCCGCCGAAGGCCGTCGCGCCGTTCTCGTGGGGCGAGGGCGAGCCGTATGATCTGTACCGGATCGACAAGTTCCTGTCGAGCGCGAAGACCGTGATGGCCCGGCGGAAGATGGAGCTGACCGAGCGCATGGCGCGCCAGCTCACGCGATCGTTCGAGCAGCGCTGGAGCGTGAAGTGAGGCTCTGGATGCTGGGCTCGGGGTCCAGCGGCAACGCCGTGCTGGTGGAGTGCGACGATGAGCGTATCCTCATCGACTGCGGTTTCGGCACGCGGACGATCAAGCAGCGTATGGCGGTGGCCGGAGTCGACCCGCGGACGGTGAGCGCCTGCCTGGTGACGCACGAGCACTCGGATCACGTCTCTGGCGTGGCGAAGGCGGCGAAGAAGTGGAGCTGGCCGATCTTCGCCACAGCCGGCACGGCCACGGCGACCGAGCTGCTCGAGGCTCCGGTGACGACCATCTCGCCGCACGAGCAGATCCAGCTCGTGCGGATGACGATCGACGTCGTCCCGACGCCGCATGACGCCGAGGAGTCGGTGGGGTTCGTGATCACGTCGCGGTCGACCGGGGCGCGGGCGGCGGTGTTCACCGACATCGGGCACGTGACGACGGCGGTGCGAAAGGCCTGCGCCGACGTGAACGTGCTGGTCATCGAGAGCAATCACGACGACGAGATGCTGCGGTACGGCCCGTACCCGCTCTTTCTCCAGAACCGGATCCGAAGCCGGGTGGGCCACCTGAGCAATCCGCACGCGGCGGAGCTCATCGGCGAGTCGGTGAATCCCGGGCTTCAGCACGTCGTGCTCGCGCACCTGAGTGAGCAGTGCAACACGCCACGCCGGGCGATCGATACGGCTGCCCCCATCCTGCGAAAGACGCGCTTCAAGGGGCGCGTCACCGCGGCACCCCAGGATCGCGTGGTCGGGCCGTTCGTGCCGACGGGCGGAGCGGCGGTGCAGTTCGACCTGTTCTAGCCCGAGAGCGGGATAGCGGGCAGAGAACGGCTCGGCGTCGATTCGGCGCCGATGAGACTCGTGGGCGACCATGCGCGCATGGTTGACGGTTACGGCCTGGGCAGAACTGCCCAACCATCCCGATTCGCAGTTGCGGGCCCCGGTACCTCCCGTATGTTTGGGCCGCCGGTGATACGGATCACTCCGCCACTGTGATCTCACCGCAATCGCCGCCCACCCGGCGATCCCACATCCCACAGGAGGACCTCTATGAGGTTCGTATCGTCAGCAGGACGGCCGGTGCTGGCCGCCCTCATGGCCCTGATCGTCGGCGCGTGCGCCGACCGGCCATCCCTCACGGCACCGAGTCTCGCTGGATCGGCGGCAACGGCAGCAGTCGCGCCCGCAAGCGCGGGCGTGCTGATTCTCGCATCGACGGTATCCGGCGGGACGGCGAGCAAGGAGGCGACGACGGCGGCGGCGCTGGGCTTTCCGGTAACGGTCGTCAGCGATGCGCAGTGGGCTACCATGACGGCGTCGGACTTCTCGAGCTATCGCGCGATCATCCTCGGTGACCCCAACTGCCAGGTGGGCACGTCGCGAGTCGCGGCGGCCGCCGGCAACCGGCTGGTGTGGGGCCGCGTCGTCAACGGCAACGTCTTCATCATCGGCAGCGACCCCGTCCTGCACTCGCGCAGCCTCGTCACCGAAAAGGGCGTGGCGTTCGCGACCGCGGCCGCCGGCAAGACCGGAGCGTACATCACGACGAGCTGCTACTACCATGGCACCGCCCCGAATACGGCGGTCGGATTCCTCGACGGCCTGAGCACACTGGGCAGCTTCACCGCCACCGGCGTGCCCGGCTGCTACAACGACGCCTACAAGGTCGCCAACCACCCCGCGCTGGACGGCCTCACGAGCGCCTACCTCTCGAACTGGGGCTGCTCGGTCCACAATGCGTTCGACCACTGGCCGAGCGACTTCGAGGTGCTCGCGATCGCGCGAAGCGGAAACATCTACACGGCCCCCGACGGCACCGTGGGCACGCCATACATCCTGGCGCGCGGCGAAGGCCTGACCGTCGTCAGCGACATCCAGCTGACGCCCGCGGCAACGACCGTCCCGGTCGGGACCACGCAGAGGCTGACGGCCACGGTGCTCTCGAATGAGCTGCCGGTGCCGAACACCACGGTGACGTTCACGATCGAGGACGGCCTGAACGCCGGCGCCACGGGCACGGCCATGACCGACGAGAACGGCATCGCGACGTTCGACGTCACGTCCGCCGGCCCGGGAACGAGCGGTGTCCGCGCCCGGTTCACGGATGCGCTCGGCCGGGTCCAGACGTCGGGTCGCGCCGCGGTCACGTGGGAAATCCCGGCCGACGTGACGCCGCCGAGCATCACGGCGGACATCACCGGCACCCTGGGCGCCGCGGACTGGTACACCAGCGACGTGCACATCACCTGGATCGTGACGGACAACGACACGCCGGTGACGTCGACCTCGGGCTGCGGCCCGGTGGACGTGACGACCGACGGCTCGGCCTTCAGCTTCACCTGCACCGCCACCTCGACCGGTGGAACGGCCACCCAGACGGTGACGATCAAGCGTGACGCGTCCCCGCCGGTGGTGACGCCGAGCGTGACGGGCACGCTGGGCGCGAACGGCTGGTACACGTCCGACGTCAGCGTGTCGTTCTCGGGCGAGGACGCCACCTCGGGCATCCCGGACGATCATCATGCCGGTGTCGAAAGTCAGTGCCACGAGAACATCGTGGCGGCTGACACGCCGGGCGTGACGTTCATCTGCACCTTCACGAACGGAGCCGGGCTCAGCACCACCCGATCCGTCACGGTGAAGCGTGATGCGACGAACCCGTCGGTGCTCTACACCGGCAACGCGGGCAGCTACACCGTCGACCAGCAGGTGTCGATCGCGTGCACCGCGACGGATGCGATGTCCGGCGTTGCGTCGACGACGTGCGCCCCGATTTCCGGCCCGGCCTACACGTTTGCGCTGGGAGTGAACAGCTACTCGGCCACGGCGTACGACCGGGCCGGCAACCGCGGCGACGGAGCCACCAGCTTCACGGTCTCCGTAACGAGCGGCAGCCTGTGCGAGCTGGTCAAGCGCTTCGTGAGCCATCCGGGGACGCAGAATTCGCTGTGCGTCAAGCTTGCGGCTGCCCAGGCCGCCCGTGACCGCGGTGGCAACAACACCGGGGAAGGATCGCTGGGCGCCTTCATCAGCGAGATCGAGGCACAGACGGGCAAACGTGTGTCCTCGTCAGACGCCGCGATCCTCATCGCGCTGGCGCGGGCCTGGTAGCTGACGCGGGCCCAGTAAGCGAGAAAGGCCGGCCGCGAAAAGCGGCCGGCCTTTCTCATTCCCATCACGCTGAACGGCTACGGCTTTCGCGTCACGGAGCGCAGCTCCAGGCCGGGCCCGATCATGCAGATCGAGGGCCGATTCACGACAACGCCTTCGACTCGCAATTGGAGCCCCACGACCGCCAGCGAGTCTGGCAAGCCAATCGGCTCGTAGCGCCGATCGCCGACCTGGAGGGTCACCCTGCATCCGTCGACGCCCTGGGCGACAAGGGCGTCGGCGCGAAGCAAGCCTGATGGCGCGATCGGACTCACGCACCCCCCGGCCGCAGCGAGAAACAGCAGTCCAGCGACAACCCGTGCAGGCATTCGGCACCCCAAGTCGTTTTCACTTCACTCGGAGAACCCTGGATCAGGCGGCATCGTCACGTCGAGTCACGAGTCGTACATCGGTTGCCGGCGCCGGATCAGGTCGAAAGACGTCGTACCTCGGAACGACTTGCGGCCCGCCGCGGTGGTTCGCGACGGGCCGCATCAGAACGGGCCGATAGCCGACAGCCGATGGCCGACAGCCGGATTTAGTACATCCCGCCCATGCCGCCGCCCGGGCCAGCCGGAGCAGCAGGCTTGTCTTCCTTCTTCTCCACGATCAGCGCCTCGGTCGTGAGCAGCAGGCTCGCGATCGACGCGGCGTTCTGGAGCGCGGTGCGCGTGACCTTGGTCGGGTCGATGACGCCGGCCTGGACCAGGTTCTCGTAGGTGTCCGTCAGCGCGTTGTAGCCGAACGAATCCTCCTTCGAGCCGCGGACCTTCTCGACGACGAGCGAGGGCTCGCCGCCGGCGTTCTGGACGATCATGCGGACCGGCTCTTCGACGGCGCGCTTGATGATCTCGACGCCGATCTGCTCGTCGGTCTCGGTGAGCTTGATGCCCTTGAGCGCGCGCTGGGCGCGCAGGAGGGCGACACCACCACCGGGGACGATGCCTTCCTCGACCGCGGCGCGCGTGGCGTGCAGCGCGTCCTCGACGCGGGCCTTCTTCTCCTTCATCTCGGCTTCCGTCGCGGCGCCGACGTTGATCACGGCGACACCACCGGCGAGCTTCGCGAGACGCTCCTGGAGCTTCTCCTTGTCGTAGTCCGAGGTGCTGGAGTCGATCGCGACCTTGATCTCCTTCACGCGGCCCTGGATCTTCGACTCGTCACCGGCGCCGTCGATGATCGTGGTGTTGTCCTTGTCCACGACGACGCGCTTGGCGCGGCCGAGGTCCGTGATCACCGCGTTCTCGAGCTTGAAGCCGACTTCCTCGCTGACGACCTGGCCGTTGGTCAGGACGGCGATGTCCTGCAGCATCGCCTTGCGGCGATCGCCGAAGCCCGGCGCCTTGACGGCGGCGACCTTGAGCGTGCCACGCAGCTTGTTCACGACCAGCGTCGCCATCGCCTCGCCCTCGACGTCCTCGGCGATGATGAGCAGCGGCTTGCCCGTCTGCGCGACCTTCTCGAGGACCGGGAGCAGGTCCTTCATGTTGCTGATCTTCTTGTCGTGGATGAGGATGAAGGCGTCCTCGAGGACGGCTTCCATCTTCTCCGGGTCGGTGACGAAGTACGGCGAGACGTAGCCGCGGTCGAACTGCATGCCGTCCACGGTCTCGAGCGTCGTCTCGAGGCCCTTGGCCTCCTCGACGGTGATGACGCCGTCCTTGCCGACCTTCTCCATCGCGTCGGCGATCAGGTCGCCGATCTCCTTGTCGTTGTTCGCGGAGATGGAGCCGACCTGGGCGATTTCCTTCTTGCCGGCCGTCGGGATGCTCATCTTCTTGAGCTCGTCGACGATCGCCGAGACGGCCTTGTCGATGCCACGCTTGATGGCCATCGGGTTCGCGCCGGCCGTGACGTTCTTGAGGCCTTCGCGGAAGATCGCCTGGGCGAGGACCG
>CAMLHT010000044.1 GCA_946479895.1 uncultured Gemmatimonadota bacterium
AAGGCCAGGGCACGGGCCTCAAGCGGGTGCTCGGCGCGGGCGACCTGATCATGCTCGCGATCGGCGCCGTGATCGGTGCCGGCATTTTCTCCTCGATCGGCACCGCGGCGGCGGGCGAGATCCGGGCCTCGGGCGAGGTCATTCGCTACGGTGCCGGCCCGGCGCTCGTCGTCTCCTTCATCCTGCTCGGCCTCGTCTGCGGGCTCGCGGCGCTCTGCTACGCCGAGCTGGCGTCGATGATTCCGCAGGCCGGCAGCGCGTACGCCTACTCGTACGCGACCCTCGGTGAGCTGGTCGCCTGGATCATCGGCTGGGACCTCATCCTCGAGTACGCGGTCGGCAACATCGCCGTGGCCGTGGCGTGGGGAGGGTACTTCGTATCGCTGCTGAGCGGGTTCGGCATCACGATCCCGCCATGGCTCACCCATGGCGCGCGCGCGGTGCATCTCAGCGCCGATCCCGCGGTCAAGGCGATCGCCGATACCGCCCCGCACATCTTCGGCTTCCCGATCCTGATCAACGTGCCGGCGTTCGTCATCGTCGCGCTGATCACCTGGCTCCTGCTCCTGGGGGTGAAGGAAAGCGCGCGGGCGAACAACATCATGGTCGTGGTGAAGCTCCTCGTCCTCGTGCTGTTCGTGGCCGTCGGCTCGATGCACATCAACACCGACAACTACACCCCCTTCGCCCCGAACGGGTGGCGCGGCATCCACCAGGGCGCGGCGATCGTCTTCTTCGCCTACATCGGCTTCGACGCCATCTCCACGGCGGCCGAGGAGACCAAGAATCCGCAGCGGAACATGCCGATCGGCATCCTCGGCGGCCTGGCGATCTGCACTCTCATCTACGTGGTCGTCGGGCTCGTGGCGACCGGCCTCGTGCCGTACCAGGAGCTGAAGGCATCGGATCCGCTGGCGAAGGCGCTCGACGTGGCCGGCCTGAAGACCGCGAGCTGGATCATCTCCGCCGGGGCCGTCGTCTCGCTGACCGCGGTGCTGCTGGTCTTCCAGTACGGACAGCCCCGGATCTTCTACGCCATGGCCCGGGACGGCCTGCTCCCGCGCTGGGCGTCGAAGCTGAGCGAGAAGCGCCGCGTCCCCCACATCACGACCATCGTGACGGGCGTCGTGGTGGCCCTCGGCGCCATGTTCGCGGACGAGAACGAGATCTACGACCTCACGAACATCGGCACCCTGTCGGCCTTCGCCATCGTTTGCATCGGGGTCCTCGTATTACGGATCAAGGAGCCCGATCGCCCGCGGCCGTTCCGCGTGCCGTTCGTGTGGCCCGTGACCCTCGTCGGCGCCGGAGCCTGCATCTACACGATGTGGGGGCTTCCCGTCACGGCCTGGGAGCGCTTCGGGTGGTGGCTCCTGCTCGGCCTGATCATCTATTTCGCCTACGGCTTCCGTAACTCGACGCTGCGACGTGGCGTTGCGGCGCCGCCGTCCCAGCTGCCCTGACCGGAGACACCGAATGACGCACTCGTCCACCCCGAGTACGCCCGCCGCACCCACCAGGAAAGGCCTGCTCGGCCTCTCGATGAGCCAGTGGATCCTCGTGTCCATGGTCATCGGCATCATCGTCGGCTGGCTCTATCCCGAAGCCGACCGCGCCACGAAAGGCTGGGCCGCCACCGACCTGAATATCCTGGCGACCGTGTTCCTGCGGATGATCAAGCTGCTGATCGTCCCGCTGCTGTTCTCGACCCTGGTGGTCGGCATCGCCGGCCATGGTGACGACATGAAGAAGGTTGGCCGGCTGGCCCTGCGGTCGATCATCTACTTCGAGATCGTGACCACGCTGGCGCTCGTCGTTGGCCTCCTGGCGGTGAACATCGTGAAGCCGGGGCGGGGCATCGACGTCACCAGCGCCTCGGCGGAAGTCGGGACGACCCTGGCCGCGAACAAGGTGACCTTCGGCGGGATGATCGAGCACCTCGTCCCCCAGAGCTTCTTCGAGGCCGCCTACAAGAACGAGGTGCTCCAGGTCGTGTTCTTCACGATCCTCTTCGCGGTGGCGGTCGCCAAAGTCACGAACGCGCCGGCCAAGAAGTTCATGCTCTCCCTTTGCGAGAGCCTGTCCGAGGTGATGTTCAAGTTCGTGGCGATCGTGATGGGGTACGCACCGATCGGCATCGGCGCCGCCATCGCCGTCACGGTCTCCAAGAGCGGCATCGGGGTCCTCAAGAGCCTCGGCCTGCTCGTCGGAACGCTGTACGGGGCGCTCATCGTCTTCATCGTCTTCGTGCTGGTCCCGGTGGCGTTCCTGGCCAAGGTGCCGATCCGGCGGTTCGCCAAGGCCATCAAGGAGCCCTTCCTGATCGCGTTCTCCTCGGCGTCATCGGAGGCGGCCCTGCCGCTGGCCATGGAGCGGATGGAGCAGCTGGGCGTGCCGAGGCGCATCGTCGCCTTCGTGCTGCCGACGGGGTACTCCTTCAACCTCGACGGGACGACGCTGTATCTCGCCCTGGCCTCGGTCTTCGTGGCCCAGGCCGCCGGCGTGGACATGCCGATCTCGACCCAGATCGCCATGATGCTGACCCTGATGCTGACCAGCAAAGGCGTGGCGGCGGTTCCCCGGGCCTCGCTGGTGATCCTCTCCGGCACCCTCGTCCAGTTCGGACTGCCCCTCCAGGCGGTGGGCGTGATTCTCGGGGTCGACGCCCTGATGGACATGGCGCGGACCGGAACGAACCTGCTCGGCAACGGCCTGGCGACGGTCGTCATGGCGCGCTGGGAAGGGGAGTTCGACACCCCGGGTCCGGACGCTCCAGTCATGGAAGCAATGGAAGGCGAGCCTCTCCGGGTGCCGGCGATTCACACGCCGGACTGACGTCCAGGAGCTCCGAAACGGAAGAGCGCCGGCCGATCCTTCGCGGATCGGCCGGCGCTTTTTTGCTAGCCGTAAGTCGCATAATCCAAACAATTTGCGACTTCACACATGAGATGATTTAGAGTCTCCGCCCTCCGCCCTCCGCCCTCCATCCTCCGCCCTCCGGCCTCGCCTCACGCCACCTCAGCTCCGACAAACCGCAGGGCTCCACGGACCGCTCCTCGCGCCGGGCTGATTTCCCCCGCCTTCACCTGGGCGCCCGGAACCGCCGACCGGAGCCGGTGCTCGAGCCGCTTTCTCAGGGTCGATCCCTTCTTCAGCAGGCCGCCGGTGAAGGCCACCGGGACCGCCGCCCGCTCGTCCCCGAAGAGCTGCTGGGCCAGCGCTCGGATGTGCAGCATGAGCTCCTCAACCGCGAGGCTGATGATCGCGTTGGCGCGCAGGTCGCCGGCGTCGGCCACGCTGAACACCACCGGCGCCAGGGAGGCGATCTGCTCCCGGCTCGCGTTCGCGGCCCAGGGGATCAGGTCCGACACCTCGTTAACCTCGGCCGCGGTCAGGATCGCGCCGGTCAGGGCGGTCTGCGATTCACGCCCGTCGGCCGCCGCGCTCACCACCGACAGCGCCCGCCGGCCGATCCAGGTACCGCTGCCCTCGTCACCGATGACCGGACCCCAGCCCCCGCACCGCGCCGTCGTGCCGGCGGGTGAGCGGCCGAACGCCGCCGAGCCAGTCCCGGAGATGAGCAGCACGCCGGGTCCGTCGCCAAAGGCATCGTCGAGGGCAATGCCGAAATCGGAGTGGACGACGACGTCGGCGGCCAGGTCCCGGGCGACGAGGGCCTGCCAGAGCGCCTGCCGCGCGGCCTCACGGCCCGCGCCGGCCACGCCGATGCAGATCACCCGCGGCGTCACGTGGCTCATGCCCGCCGCCTCCAGCGCGTCGCGAACCACCGCCGCGATCACCTCGGCCGACGCCTCCTCGTCCCCCGGCTTCACCGCGCTGCCCGGTCCCGTCGCCTCCCCGATGGAGGCTCCCGTCTCATCCGCGACGATGGCGTGGGTCTTCGAGCCGCCCCCGTCGATGCCGATCACGATCTGCGTCATGTAGTGGTTGTCAGCGGCTCCGGTGCCGGCGCCGCATGGGTGTAGGAGGAAAGGATTCCGACGATCATGGTGATCGCCGTTCCGATGAGGACGTACCAGGGCCAGGCGATCGTCGCGACGCCACCCAGGGGGCCCTGGAGGGACGGGTAGGCGGCGATCAGCTGCTTGGCGAACACGATGAACGCCATCACCGAGATGGCCACCGCCATCCCGAGGATCGCGTCCCGCTGGATCGCCCGCCGCCAGAAGATACCAAGGAAGAATCCGCCGAGCAGGCCGCCCTGGGTGAAGGAGGCGATCGAGAGCGCCACGACCACGATGGGCAGCTTCGGGTTCTCGGGAAAGAGCAGGGCGCCGCCGGTCAGGACGATGCCCCAGGCCAGGGCGAACAGCTTGCTCGTCCGCAGCACCGAGGGGTCCTTCGCGTCCTTCTTCGTCAGCGGCAGGTAGATGTCGTGCACCGAGGCGGCCGCCAGGGAGTTGATCGCGCCCGCGTGGGTGCTCATCGTGGCGGCGAGGATTGCCGCGAGCAGCAGGCCGACCAGGCCGTGCGGCATGTGGTCGATGATGAACGACGGGAAGATCGCGTCGGCGCTCGGGAAGGTCTGGCCGCCATTCAGCACCCAGAGGCCGATGCCGATCATCAGGAAGAGCGTGAACTGGGCGATGATCACGGCGCCCGAGCCGATGATGGCCACCTGGCCATCGCGCAGGGTCTTCGAGGAGAGCAGCCGCTGCACGATGAGCTGATCGGCGCCGTGGGATGCCATCGAGAGGAAGGCGCCGCCGATCAGGCCGGCGAACACCGTATGCGGCCGGTCGAAGCCGGTGTAGAAGTCGAACGTGTCGAGCTTTCCGGCCGCCCCGGCGGTGGAGATGATCTCGCCCCATCCGCCATTCACCGCCTGGCCGATCAGCACGATGGCGGAGAGCCCGCCGAAGATGTACACCGAGGCCTGGACGATCTCGGTCCAGACCACGGCGCGCATGCCGCCCTTGATCGTGTAGAAGACTGTCAGCGTCCCGAGCACCAGCACGGCGACCGGCATGACGTACTGGCGCGGGAGCAGCGGTCCGATGATGAGGGCGATGGGCACCGCCGTGGCGAACACGCGGACCGAGTCGGCCATGCCGCGGGTGACCATGAAGACGATCGAGGTGAAGCGGCGGGTCGCGAGCCCGAACCGCTTCTCGAGCAGCGTGTAGGCCGTCACGAGCTCGCCCTGGTAGTACCGGGGCAGGAGCACCGTCGCCACGACCACGCGGCCGAGGAGGTATCCGATGGCGACCTGGAGGAAGCCCAGGTTGCCGACGTAGGCGAGGCCGGGGATGCTGATGAAGGTCAGTGCGCTCGTCTCGCTGGCCACCACCGAGATCATGACGGCCCACCACGGTATCGCCCGGTCGGCCACGAAGTAGTCCTTCGAGTCCTTCTGCTTGCGGCCGACGAAGATGCCGAGGGCAGTGATGCCGACGAGGTAGGCGCCGATCACCAGGAAGTCCAGCCAGTTCAGACCGCGCATCGGATTGTGTTTGGAGGTGAGCCTGCCGGACGTTCGTCCCGAACCGCCTGCTTCGCGAATTGTCGGCCAATCGGGCAGATAAATGTGTCGCGGCCGGGCCGCCGGGACTATATACTCGCGGCCGGATCTTCAGGAACGCTCATGAACGGTCGAGGACGTCTTCTCCGCTCGTGCGTGCATCGGCTCGGCCGGTTGCTCCCGGTTTCGCTGTCCGCGCTCGTGATGCTGTCGTTGGTGCCGGGATGGTCTCCCGGCCAGGCGCTCAGCGTCGCCGGCCGCATCGTCGAGGAAACGGGCCGGCCACTCCCGGGCGCGACCGTGACGCTGACGGGCCGTGACACCACGCTGACGACTGGGCCGAGCGGGACCTTTCTCTTCAAGGACGTCATCCCGGGCGCGACGGTTCTGACCGTCTCGGCGCCAGGGCGTCAGTTCCGCTCGATATCGCTGGATCTGAGCGCGGACACCGTCCTGACCATCGTCATGCGGCCCATGGTGGTCACGCTGGACACGATGATCGTCCGCGGCACCGTGCGCATCAAAGGCATGGCAGTGGATTCGGCGGGCGAGGCGCTGTGGTTCGCCCGCGCCGCGCTCTATCCGGCCGGACAGTTCGTCGAGGCGTCGAACGGCGCGTTCCGGTTCGACGACGTCTATGCCGGCCCGGTGACGATCGTCGTCGAGGCGATGGAGCACCTCCCGGAGGTGGTGCAGTTCTCGGCCCGGCGCGACACGACGATCCGGGTGCGCATGCGAGTGGACTCGGTGGCGGCGCGCATCATGAAGCAGCAGGTGGACCGCGTCAGCCGGCGCTCCCAGGCGATCCCGTTCACCATCCGCGCCTACGACCGTGACCTGATCGAGCGCGAGCGCCGCACGACGGTCGGGGAGGTGGTGGACCGTATGCTGCTGCAGTCGTACGATCCCAGGCGGCGCGCCGCCCAGGGACCCGACGAGGCCTGCGTGTTCAAGGACGACGTCCGGGTCCCGCCCGGCATGCTCGACGCCCTGGCTCCGGAGCTGGTCGAGCGGATCGAGGTCTACCGGAACGGCGGCATGATCCGGGTCTACAGCAAGCGCTACGTCATGTCGTTGATGGCCAGGCCGGACCTCCCGCCCATCCTCTACGTGACCAGCGGCTTCGGCCCCGTCTGCTCCTGAGGCTCGGCGCGCCCCGAAGGGCGCGCACGGAGCTCAGTGAGCTACTCGACGACGTACGCTTCCATCGCGAAGTACTCGGCCAGGCCCAGGCGATCGAGCGTCGCGGCCGTGCCCTTGTTGCGGGCTTCGACGCGCTGCCAGAACTCCCGGTCGTCGTACCCTCCGGGGAAGGGCGCCGAGTCCTTCTGCGACTGGTGCTTGAAGATCGCCTGGATCTTGAGGCGCAGCTCCTCCTGCGAGAGCGGCACCAGCCAGGTCGCCTCGTGGATCGCCCACTCCTGCCAGGCGCCGCGATAGAGCCATACGCTCGGCCGGCTCCCGGGCGCCGGGTCCGTCGAGCGCCGGTGGAGCGGCTCCGCGGCGGCCTTCACGACGTCGACCGGCTTGCGCCCGATCTCCGCCAGCGCGCCGTCGATGGCCTCCTTGCACATGCGATGCGTGCCATGCGGGTCGGAGAGGTCACCGGCGACGAAGATGTGGTCGGGGTCGAACTCCACGAGCAGGTCGCGCACGATCTTCACGTCCGCCGGCCCGATCGGATCCTTGCGGACCTTGCCCGTCTGGTAGAAGGGCAGGTTGAGGAATCGCGCCGCGGTTCGCGGCAGGCCGAGGGTCTCGATGCCGCTCACCGCCTCGGACTCGCGGATGATCCGCTTGATGTCCTGCACTTCCGGGATGTCCACTTCGCCGGCGTGCTTGCGGTCGAGCGACGCGTGGACCTTGCCGGCGAGGGCATTGACGGCGTCGGCTCCCACGCGGCCCTCGGCGCCCATCCGCTCCATGAAATCGATGTAGCGGCGGACGTCGTGGTCGAAGACGGCGATGTTGCCGCTCGTCATGTAGGCGACGATGATCTCGTTCTCGTTCTCGACGAGCTTGCGGAGGATGCCGCCCATCGAGATCACGTCGTCGTCCGGGTGCGGCGAGAAGCAGATGATCCGGCTCTTCGACGGCAGCTTCGACTTGCCGCGGATCTTCGCGCCAAGGAGGTTGAACACCTTCCCGTTCACCTCGCCCGGGGATCCGAACTTGGCGACCAGGGACGACATCCTGTGGTCGGCGTAGTCGCGCTGCGTGAGCTTGAGGATCGCCTTCTTGGTCTGCTCGGAAAGCCAGATGACGGCGCGGAGCATCAGCGCCTCATCCCACTCCACTTCATCGAGCATCCACGGCGTCTTGAAGCGCGTCAGCTCCGCGCCCGCCGGCATGTCGAGGTAGAACGTGGTGTTCGGGTGCCGCTGGAGGAACGTCGCCGCGACCTCGACGTCGATCTCGCCCTCCACCGCGCGCTTCACGATGCCGGCCTTGTGCTCGCCGGTGGCGAGGATCGCGATCTCGCGCGCTTCCATGATCGTCGCGATGCCCATCGTGATCGCTTCGCGGGGCACGTAGTCCTCGCCGAAGAAATCCGCCGCCGCGTCGGCGCGGGTGATCGCGTCGAGGTGCACGAGCCGCGTGCGGCTCTCGGCGCCCGATCCCGGCTCGTTGAAGCCGATGTGGCCTGTCTTGCCGATGCCGAGGATCTGGAAGTCGATGCCTCCCGCCTTCCGGATCTCGGACTCGTAACGGTCCGCCAGCTCCTCGACCCGCTCGCGCGGCACGTCGCCGGGCGGGATGTGGACGTTCTTCGGATCGATGTCGACGTGGGAGAAGAGGTTCTCCCACATGAACCGATGGTAGGAGTGGATGCTCTCCTTCGGCATCGGGTAGTACTCGTCGAGATTGAACGTCACGACGTTCGCGAAGCTCAGCTCCTCCTCGCGGTGCATGCGGATGAGCTCCCGGTAGACGCCGATGGGCGTCGATCCCGTGGCCAGTCCGAGCACGGTCTGCTCGCCGGTGGCGTTCCGCTCGTTGATGAGCGTCGCGATGCGCGTCGCCACCAGGCGGGCGATGTCCGAGTGTTCCTCGACGACGACGGTGCGGATGCGCTCGTCGTCATTGGCGACCGTCGCGACGCGCGAAGGCCCGCGAACACGGGAGTGATCGCGGGCCTGTGCGTCGGACGCGCCCCGGCGTGTGCCAGTCGCTCCTGTCATGTGTCCTGATTACGCGGAGAAGGAGCTACCGCAGCCGCAGCCGCCCGTGGAATTGGGGTTCTTGAACGTGAATCCCGAGCCCTGCATGGACGTCACGTAGTCGATCGTGACGCCGTTGAGGTACTGGGCCGAGAAGGGATCGACGAACACGCGCCAGCCCGACTGGTCGACGATGATGTCGTCTTCGGCGGCCGCGTCCTCGATCAGCAGGCCGTACTTGAAGCCGCTGCATCCGCCGGGCTGCACGCTGACGCGCAAGCCACCCTTGGCCGGATCGACGCCTTCCTGGTCAATAAACTTCATCACTTCGGCGGCGGCGGCAGCAGTGATCTGCACCATCACCTCAGGCTGATTCATCGTGCTCATTCTGCCTCCCTGGCGGGATCGATTTTGACTTACGGAAATATAGCGGGTGCGGGTATCTGCTTCAATTGCTGAGAATTACGGGAGGTCGTACCGGGCTCCGCACCGGGCGCTCGCATGACCTGTCGCTCTCTGGGGTTTGTACGCGGATCAGTCAGCCGCGATCGGCACAGCCGCCCCGGCGCCGGGCTCGGACGGCGGCAGCTCCTCCATCCTGAACGACCGCGCGATCCACGCGAAGGCGACCACCGCGATCAGGAGCAGGCCGAAGCCGACCGCCAGCTCCCCGAAGATCAGCTTGCCGATGCCGAACAGCGTCCCGTAGACGGCCACGATGCCGGCGATCCAGTTCGTCCACGCCAGCCCGCCGCCGGGGATGCGCTCGCGGCCGTAGCCCAGCCGGCTCGAGACGGCGGCCCAGCCCGGGCCGCCCGGCCGGACGCGGCGGTAGAAGGCCTCGAGCACCGGCGCGGGCTCCGGCTTCGTCATGAAGGTCACCGACAGCCAGACGACCGTCGTGATGGCCACCACGATGATCATGATCCAGGCGTCCGCGCTCGGATCACCGGCGGGGAAGCGGGCGTGCACCATCGGCATGACGACGATCGCCGCGATGAACGAGCAGATCATGGCGCTCAGCTCGCTCCAGGCGTTGATGCGCCACCAGTACCAGCGCAGGATGAGCACGAGCCCGGTCCCGGCGCCCATGGCCAGCAGGAACTTCCACGCCTGCTCGATCGAGGAGAGGAAGTAGGTCACCACGATCGACATGAGGAACAGCGCGACCGTCGCGATGCGGCCCATCTTCACGTAGTGCTTCTCCGACTCGTTCGGCTTCATGAAGCGCTTGTAGAAGTCGTTGATCAGGTACGACGCGCCCCAGTTGAGGTGCGTGCCGATCGTCGACATGTACGCGGCGGCGAAGCCGGCCATCATGAATCCGCGCCACGGCGTGGGCAGCAGGTCGACGAACGCCTGCACGTACGCGCCCTCGGCGTCCACCACGCCGCTGGGCAGCTTGCCTCCGGGGTAGAGCAGCACGGTGCAGAGGCCGGTGATGATCCAGGGCCAGGGGCGCAGGGCGTAGTGGGCTACCTGGAAGAACAGCGTCGCCAGCACGCCGTCGCGCTCCGTCTTCGCCGAGAAGATGCGCTGCGCGACGTAGCCACCGCCGCCGGGCTCCGCGCCCGGGTAATAGGCCGCCCACCACTGCATGGAGAGGAACACGCCGAGCGCGAGCAGCGGCATCCAGGCGTAGGCCTGGAGGTGCCCGTCGACGACGCTCACCGGGAGGACCGACATCGCGGCGGCCTCGCTGCCGAAGTGCTGGGTGACGCCGGCCTTCAGCTGGTCCATGCCACCGACCGCCTTCACCGCGTAGACCGCCAGCACGATCACGGCGGACATCTTGATCACGAACTGGACGAGGTCCGTCCACAGCACCGCCCAGAGCCCCGCGGCCACGGCATAGGTGACCGTGATGACGAAGCAGATGCCCACGGCCAGGATCGGCGAGATGCCGAGCGAGATCGTGAGGATCTTGATCATCGCGCGCGTCACCCAGCCCATGATGATCAGGTTGATCGCGATCCCCAGGTAGAGCGAGCGGAATCCGCGCAGGAAGGCCGCCGGCTTGCCGCCGTAGCGGATCTCCGCGAACTCGACGTCGGTCATCACGCGGGCGCGGCGCCAGAGGCGGGCGAAGAAGAACACGGTCAGCATCCCGCTCATCACCATGTTCCACCACAGCCAGTTGCCGGCCACGCCCTTGGTGGCCACGAGGCCCGTGACGACGAGCGGGGTGTCGGCCGCGAACGTCGTCGCGACCATGGCCGCGCCGGCCAGCCACCACGGGACCTGCCGGCCGGAGAGGAAGTACTCGTCGAGGCTCTCGCCACCCTTCTTGGTGAAGATCAGGCCGATGACCGTGGACAGCGCGAAGTATCCGACGACGATGGCCCAATCGATCCAGGTGAGTGTCATGTCAGCTCAGTGAGAGGGGTGATTGGCGAGGACGGCGTACACCGCGTCGGTGAGTCTCGTGCGGACGCCGCCGATCTTCTGGTTGTTGCGGGTGGGGTTCACGCGGTTCGACAGCAGGATGACGTAGACGTCCCGGGCGGGATCGACGATGATCGACGTCCCCGTGAAGCCCGTGTGCCCGAAGGCCGAGCTGGAGATCGCGCGGCTCGATCCCCACGGGCCCGCCGTCGTGAACTTCATCCCGGGGTAGGACGGCTTCTGCCAGCCAAGTCCGCGGTTCGAGAACGCCGAGTCGGCGTAGCCGCTGAACAGGGCGAGGGTTCGCGACGACACGAGCCGGTCATTGCCGATCGCCCCGCCGTTCAGCAGCATCCGGGCGAAGCGGGAGAGGTCGTTCCCGGAGCTGAACAGCCCCGCGTGTCCCGACACGCCGCCGAGGTAGTACGCGCGCTCGTCGTGCACCTTGCCGCGCACGAGTCCTCCGCGGAGCGTGTCGATCTCCGTCGGCGCGATGCGCGGCAGGAGCGAATCCGGCGGGTTGAACATCGTCTCGTTCATGCCCAGCCGCTGGTACGTGGTCCGCACGTATTCGTCGAACGGCATGCCCGAGACTCGCGCGACGATCCGGCCCAGGAGATAACCGCCGATGTCGCTGTAGATCATCGCCCGGCCCGGAGCGCTGTCGAGCGGCGTTCCGAACATGAGCTTGTCGATCGAGTCGCGATCGGTGGTGATGCGGTCGTAGGGCTTGAACGAGGGGAGCCCGGAGGAGTGGGTGAGCAGGTGGCGCACCGTGATCGCGGACTTCCCGGGCCCAGTCCAGTCGGGGAGGTAGCGCTGCACGGGAGCATCCACGTCGACCTTGCCCTCGTCCACCAGCCGCATGATCGACACCGTCGTCCCCATCACCTTGGTGAGGGAGGCGAGGTCCCACAGAGTGTGGCGATCCACCGAGCGCGGCTCGCCCCAGGTCAGCCGGCCGACGGCGAGCTCGGCGAGCTCACCGTTGCGGTTGCCGACGATCGCGATGGCGCCCGGAAAGGCGGAATCGGCCAGCGCGCGGGGCATCACGACCGCCAGGGTATCGTACAGCGCGCGCACGAGGGCCGTGGGCGCGCTGCTCGGCACCGAGGTCGCCGCCGGCTCCGGTGCGCCGGAGCAGCCGATGACGCAGATTCCCGTGACAGCCATCCACCAGATTCCCGATCCATGCCGCTTCGCCATCTGATTGTCTCCCTGGTATTCCTCGCTGCCTGCGGTCGTCAGGTGGAGGTCGGTTCGCCGCCCGTGCTCGTGCGCCCGGGCATCTCGGTCCTGATGACCGACAGCCTGGATCTCATCCGGAACAAGCGGATCGGCCTGATCACGAATCAGACCGGAGTCGACGAGCGAGGCGTGTCGGATATCGACCTGCTCAGCGGTCCGGTCGCCACCGGCGCCGGCGTGAAGCTCGTGCGGCTGTACTCGCCGGAGCACGGCATCCGGGGCACGGAGGATCGCGAGAACCTTGCCGGCGAAGTCGACAGCAAGACCGGGCTGTCGATCGTTTCGCTGTACACCGCCGGCACGCAGCCGCCGCCCGACAGCACCCTGCGCGATCTCGACGCGATCATCGTCGATCTCCAGGATATCGGGACGCGGACGTGGACCTACGTCGGCGTGATGTTCTACACGTTGCAATCCGCGGCTCGGCTCAATTTGCGGGTGATCGTGCTCGACCGACCCAATCCGGTCACTGGGAACCACACCGACGCGCCCTACCTGGATACCGCGCATGCCAATCCGTATCCGCCGCGGCCGGGAAGCCCGGGCCGGGCGTACGCATTATACCCCGTGCCCCTGCGCCACGGAATGACGATGGGCGAGATGGCGCTCTTCATCAATGACGCGATGAAGCTGGGCGCGAACCTCCGGGTCGTTCCCGCGGCGGGCTGGAAGCGCTCGATGTGGTTCGACCAGACCGGCCTGCCGTGGGTCCGTCCGTCGCCGAACCTCCCCGACCTCACGAGCGCGACGATCTATCCGTCACTGGTGCCGTTCGAGAGCTCGAACGTCTCGGTGGGGCGGGGCACGACGACGGCCTTCCAGCGCTTCGGCGCGCCGTGGATGAACGCGGACGAGGTGGCGCGGCGGCTCGAGGCGATGCGGCTCCCGGGCGTGCGCTTCGTCGCGGAGAGCTTCACGCCGCGGGCCGCGGGCGACAACAAGTACAACGACCGGACGATCCCGGGGGTGCGCGTGGTGCTGGCCGATCGCGACGCGTTCGAGGGCGGCACGACGGCGGCGGCGATCCTCTCGGTGCTGCACGCGACGAGTCCGGACTCATTGCGCATCGCGATCCCGGGCTTCGATCACCGCTTCGGCAGCACGGCCATTCGCGAGGCGATCATGCGCGGCGAGGATCCCATGCCGATCATGGCGCGGCAGCGGCAGGTGGCGCGGGACTTCGCCAACGCTGTCCGGCGGTACTGGCTCTATCAATGAGGAGCGGGTCGCACGAACCTTGCCCTCATGGACGGGGCCGTCACCGGGACCGATCATCATGAAACGCGTTCTCCTCGCAACACTCATCGCCGTTGCCGCCGGCTGCGGACCGCGCCAGGTCGAGGTGCGGACCGCGGCTCCGGCGCCCGCCCAGAACGCCCTCCAGGTGACGAACGGGCTGGGCCAGGCCATCAACGTCTACGTCACCTACAACGGGAACGACCAGTTCATCCAGCAGGTCCGCGCCAACACGGCCCTGCGTCTTCCCGTGACCGGCGTTCCGGCGGGGGCCACGGTGACCGTCAAGGCGGTCACCATCGACGGGACGCGCACGTACAGCGTGCCGAACGTCATCCTCAACGGGACGTACAACTTCTCGGTTCCCTGAGCGGGGGGCGGCTGGCCGGACGTGTCACCGCGCCGCGATGCTGATTGCCCCAACTCAATGAGGGGGATACTTTTACGCGCCGGGGCCTCGCTCCGGCTTTCTTGCTTTTGCCCCCTGGTCGGACGCTTTTCCGCGTCCATTCGAGACCATTTTTGCCCCCCGCATGAAGATTCTGCCGGACTGGCTGAAGAACGGTTACCTGCGACTGATCGACCCGGTCGCAGACCTCTTCGTCCGCGCTGGCGTCCATCCCAACACGATCACGGCCTTCGGGACTGCCTGCACGGTGGCCGCGTCGGTGATCTTCGGGATGGGGCACATCCGGACGGCAGGCTGGTTCCTCGGCCTGACGGCGCTCTTCGACGTGCTCGACGGCACGGTGGCCCGCCGTTCCGGGAAGGCGTCCACGTTCGGCGCCTTTCTCGACTCCACCCTGGATCGCCTGGCGGACGGCGCCGTGTTCGTCGGTCTCGCTACCTTTTATGCGCTCAGCGTGGAGCACGGCAGCACGTTGATGATGCTGGTGTGCATGTCGGGCCTCATCGGCGCACTGATGACGTCCTACACCCGCGCCCGCGCCGAGCCGCTCGGCATCGATGCGAAGGTGGGCATGGTGCAGCGACCCGAGCGCGTCGTGTTGTTGTCGGCCCCGCAAGCGTTCTTCGGCCTGGCGCTCGGTGGGTGGGTACTCAGGGCCGTCGTTTTCATCATCACCATCGGCGCGTGGATCACGGTGATCCAGCGCATCGCGTTCGTCTATCACCAAACCCGAAACCGCGCTGACGCCGAGCCGCTGAACCTGCCTGCCGACCGACCGGCGTCGGTGACGGGCACGCCCCAGCGTTCCGCTCGCAGCTAAGGAGAATCGTCTTGAAGGACTCAAGGACCGGCAGTGTTGCACCCGCGACTGGCAAGCTTGGCATCCTGACGCCCGGACTGGGCGCGGTCGCGACCACGTTCATGGCAGGCGTCGAGAGCGTCCGGCGCGGCAAGTCGAAGCCGATCGGGTCGCTGACCCAGATGGCGACGATCCGGCTCGGCAAGCGCACCGAGAATCGCTCGCCGCTGATCAAGGACTTCGTCCCGCTCACGAAGCTCGACGACATCGTCTTCGGCGCCTGGGATCCGATCCCGGATGACGCCTACACGGCCGCGAAGAAGGCCGGCGTGCTCGAGGATCGCGACCTCGATCCGATCAAGGACTTCCTGTCGGCCATCAAGCCGATGCCCGCCGTCTTCGAGAACAAGTACGTCACGCGCATCAACGGGACGAACGTCAAGAAGGGCAAGACGAAGCGCGACCTGGCCGAGCAGATCCGCCAGGACATCCGCGACTTCAAGGCGAAGAACAAGTGCGATCGCATCGTGATCGTCTGGTGCGCCTCCACCGAGATCTTCATCAAGCCGGGCCCGCAGCACGCGACGATCGCCCAGTTCGAGAAGGCGATGGAGAACAACGACGAGTCGATCGCGCCCTCGATGCTCTACGCCTGGGCGGCGATCATGGAGGGCGTCCCGTACTGCAACGGCGCGCCGAACCTCGCCGTGGATACGCTGGCGCTCCAGGAGCTCGCGAACCAGAAGGGCGTCCCGATCTCGGGCAAGGACTTCAAGACGGGCCAGACCTGGATGAAGACCGTCATCGCCCCGGGCCTCAAGGCGCGCATGCTCGGCCTCGCCGGCTGGTACTCGACGAACATCCTCGGCAACCGCGACGGCGAGGTGCTCGACGATCCGGCGTCGTTCAAGACGAAGGAGGAGTCGAAGCTCAGCGTGCTGCACACCATCCTGCAGCCGGAGAAGTATCCGGACCTGTACAAGGACTTCTCGCACGTCGTGCGCATCAACTACTACCCGCCGCGCGGCGACAACAAGGAAGGCTGGGACAACATCGACATCGTCGGCTGGATGGGCTATCCGATGCAGATCAAGGTGAACTTCCTCTGCCGCGACTCCATCCTCGCCGCCCCGATCGTGCTCGACCTGGCGCTGTTCTCGGACTTCGCCCACCGGGCCGGGATGAAGGGCATTCAGGAATGGTTAAGCTTCTATTACAAGTCGCCCATGGCCGCTGCCGGCCTCGAGCCGGAGCATGATCTTTTCATCCAGCAGACGAAGCTCAAGAACACGCTCCGTCACCTGATGGGTGAAGAGCAGATCACGCATCTGGGACTGGAGTACTACCAGTCGTAGGAGGCTTGCCATGCGCAGGGCAATGTGGGTCGCGGCGGGCGCCATCGCGCTCGCCGCGTGCGGCGGCGAACCCGGGTCGCGCGACCTGGCGTTGCGCCAGGCCACGAGCAGCTACGCCTTCACCATCCGGGCCGACCCGATGCCGCCGTACGCGAACGAGGACGTGCACTACACGGTGACCGTCGTCGACCGGAAGACGCAGCAGCCGGTGCAGAACGGGGAAGGTCAGATCTACGGCCAGCTCAACCCCGGTCCCGACAGCCGGCCACGGACCTACGACGGCTTCGTCTACGGGCCGGAAGTCGGCACCTATCACGCGAAGCTACGTTTCGCGATCGCGACGGAGACGGCGGACCCCGACCAGGCCTGGCAGATGGGGCTGCGGTTCCGCCGTGATTCGCTCTCGCCGCTTGAAATCACCAACTGGCAGCAGCAGGTCAGGCCCGAACGAGACACGAAGACTCCATGAGACATTTCCACCGCTGTCATGTGTCGCCGGCCCAGGTCCTCGAGGCCGCCGATGAATTCTTTCCGTCCATCGGCGTCGCGCAGCAGATGACGGCGCCGCGCTCGCGCACCTTCTCCGGCCCGCTCGGGACCATGCGCCTCTCGGCGCGCCCCGAAGGCGGCCACTACACCTTCATCGAGGTCGAGACCGACCAGATGGGGGAGAGCCGTCTCGACCGGAACGTGAAGCGCTTCTTCGTTCGCATCCACCGCAGCGAGAATCCGCGGCACCAGATCCAAGCCGCGTACTGATGAAGACGAAGGGGCGCGCCGGCGCCGGCCTGTCCCGCGAGCAGCTGCTCGAGCTGTACTACTGGATGCGCCTCACCAGGACGCTCGAGGAGCGGCTCGTCGCCCTCTATCGGCAGACCAAGGTCGTCGGGGGCCTCTTCCGGTCCCTCGGCCAGGAGGCCGACGCGGTCGGCAGCACGTTCGCCCTCGAGCGGCGCGACATCATGTCGCCGCTCATCCGGAACCTCGGCTCGATGCTCGTGAAGGGCGCGAAGCCGGTCGAGGTGCTCAAGCAGTACATGGCGAAGGGTGACTCCCCGACGCGCGGCCGCGAGCTCAACATCCATTTCGGCGACCTCGATCGCGGCTTCATCGGCCAGATCTCGCCGCTGGGTGACATGGTCCCGGTGATGGCCGGCGTGACCCTGTCGTTCCGCATGCGCGGCGAGGATCGCGTGGGCCTCGTGTACGTCGGAGACGGCGCGACCTCCACCGGCGCCTTCCACGAGGGCATCAACTTCGCCGCGGTGCAGAAATGCCCGCTGGTGGTGATCGTCGAGAACAACCGGTACGCCTACTCCACACCGACCTCGAAGCAGACGGCGGCGGCGCAGTTCGTCGACAAGGCCATCGGCTACGGCTGCCTGGGCGAGCAGGCCGACGGCAACGACGTCCTCGCCGTCTACGGCGTGACGAAGCGCGCCGTCGATCGCGCGCGGGCCGGCGACGGCGTCACCCTCATCGAGCTGATGACCTACCGCCGGAAGGGCCACGCCGAGCACGACAACCAGTCCTACGTGCCCGCCGGTGAAATCGAGAAGTGGGCCGAGGAGAACGACCCGATCACGCGCTACATCGAGCGGCTCACGACGGAGCTCGGGTTCACGCCGGCGGAGATCACCGCCGTGGACGAGCGGGTGGTGAAGGAAGTGGACGCGGCCACGGATGAAGCCGAGGCCTCCGCGTTCCCGGAGCCGCTCGACGCCCTGAACGGCGTGTACGCCGACCCGCCGGTGGCCGACAAGCTGTGGTACCGGGAGGGCAGCGGCGCGAAGGATCAGTACGAGCGGCCCGAGGGGTGGGGCGTGTACCAGGCCTCGACGGCCGACAAGGTCGCAAAGGAAAACGACTGATGGCCGAGATCACCTACCTCGAGGCCATCCGCGAGGCGCTCTTCGAGGAGATGGAGCGCGACGAGAACGTCTTCATGATCGGCGAGGACATCGGCGCGTTCGGCGGAGCCTTCAAGGTCACCGAAGGGCTGATGAAGAAGTTCGGCGAGGCACGCGTGATCGACTCGCCGATCTCCGAGATCGGGATCGTCGGCGCGGCGGCCGGCGCGGCGCACATGGGCATGCGGCCGGTGGTCGAGATGCAGTTCATCGACTTCATCGCCAACGCGTACGACATGCTCACCAACTACGTGGCGACGGCCCGGTACCGCGCGTTCCTGCCCTGTCCGATGGTGGTGCGCGGCCCGAGCGGCGGCTACGTGCGCGGCGGGCCGTTCCACTCCCAGAATCCGGAGGCGGGCTTCATCCACACGCCGGGCCTCAAGGTCGTGTACCCGGCCACCGCCGCCGACGCGAAAGGCCTGATGAAGGCGGCCATCCGCGACGACGACTGCGTCCTCTTCTTCGAGCACAAGTATCTCTACCGGCGCATCAAGGACACGATGCCCGCCG
>CAMLHT010000045.1 GCA_946479895.1 uncultured Gemmatimonadota bacterium
GAGGTACGCAAGAATTCTGACGGTCGCTTTCAGGCGCTCAGGTAGCGGCAACCAATGGCGACGGTAAGGCATGACATTTTCCTGTGTCACACCGGGGCTGACAAGGACTGGACACGATCGCTCGGCGAGCAGCTCGAACAACGGTTGATAGGCACTCGTCAGATCAAGGTTTGGTTCGACGAGTGGGATATTGATTACGGCCGGAGCATCATCACCGAAATCGACGCCGGCCTCCGTGAATCGAGTTACGTCGGGCTTGTATTGTCTCCCGCCATGGTCCGAGCGGACTGGCCAACGGCCGAGTGGCAGTCGCAGATCATGGACGATCCGATCGGCAAACGTGGTCGAATTCTGCCCCTTCTGTTGCACCGCTTCGATGAAATGGGGGCTCCGATCGAACTGCCTTTCGTTCTCAAGCCAATAAAGCGGTTTGACTTCACGGCGCCATCGCGATTCGGTCAGGAGTTTGAGCGCCTCGTAAGGAAGATCTCGAACTTACCACCCTTGCGCGGAACGAAGCGGGCTTCGGCGCGATCGCTTGGCCACCGGGTGGACGCCAATCCAGAAGCGGGACAGGAAGCCCCAGATGCCATCGAGGAATCGCTCACCAGCAATCTGCTCCCTGTCACCGACTTTCCCGAATTCCTCTATTCCGCCGACACCGCCGTCGAGCGAAAGCGCGAGATCTGGGATAAGGCGAAGGGCACAATTGCGCCGTTCTTTCTCCACTCGAAGAAGTTGTTCAGCTTCGACGCTCCCGGAGACAAGAAGAGTCCGTTTTATGGCTTCGTGAACCCGGCAACCAGTCGGCCGGAGCCAACCTCGACCTTCATGCGCGATCCAGATCTCTCCCGCAAGATCGTCGGGCTCTTCAACGAAGGTCTGCGGAATCACTGCCGGGCCTTGGACATCTGGACAGCGAAGGGCGACAGAGAGCTTTTTTACCCTCCGATTTTCGGTGAGGCGCCGCCACGGACATTCTCATGGGGAAAAGGCAAGCCCAGAACAATCGCGGCAATGAAGAAGAGCCTTCGCGTCCCAGCCGACGAAGCAGGGGGTAGCTCCGCCGACCCTGCGGCAACGCGGGTCGCGACTCAGTCGCTTGAATCTTTCGGGGTTCACATGGCCGCGAGAATGCGCTTCTTGACGCTTGGAGGTAAGGTCTATCTCCTCGTTGACCCGGCCTGGATGTTCACCGTCGATGGGATTAAGGCTGTAGAGGGTCGCGACATGGGCGTGTTCTCGACCAAGTGGGGCGGTCGTGAGCGAAACGCAGCCCTGCTCCGCAATGTGCTGATGTGGGGGCTCTTACTTAGCCGCGGTGGACGTTCGATCGAGATTACGCTCGACGGAAAGAAGGGCGGCTCAAGAGTCACACTTCAGGCAGTCCCAGCCCATACGCGAATCAATGTGGGGCTATTCGGCGACAGCATTCGACTAGACCGCATTCTCAGCGGCGAGGGCGCAGGTGAGGTTGGCGCATCAGATGCAGATGTAGATAGCTCAGAGCTGGACACCGTTGCGAACATGGCGCTGCTCGATAGCCCACCGCCGGCCGCCGAGTCATCAGAGCGCGAGCCGACCAACGACGATCCCGAAGGCGATGAAGAAGCGCTTCCCTTCTAACGCCGGCGACAGCGCCGCGGCAAAGCCTTCAGCCGCCGCCGTTCTCGAAGCGATACACGCGCCGCAGTTCGATGCGATTCACCTGCCCGAACCCATGCTGGTGTTCGGCGATGGTCATAAGGAAGCAGACCCGAAGACGGGATTGGCTCTTCACAAACCCTACGACCTCGACTCTCAAGGCAGAAAGAACACGATCCGCCTCGGGGTGATCGGAACCGGGCGGATGACTGATCTGTTCTACCGCTGGCTGGACCGATGCACGCGACAGGTTCTGCCGGTTCGTCAGAAGAAGGAGGGCAAGGACGTCGTTGAAAAAGCAATGGACGCGCTCGCAAATCCGGCCTTTCCTGGGCTTGCTAGTGTTTTTGAAGCGCAGTTTGTCGTCGGCGATAACATGTCGATTGAGCTGACCGATTTAGAAATCGAATCGGTTCTTGGGCGGCCGTTTTATGAACAGCGAGTTACGAGCTTGGTGGAGTTGGTTGCCACGAAGACCAAGGTGCTGGCGGAAGGAATGGAGGTTCCTGACATCGTCATCGTGGCACTTCCGACTTCTCTTCGTAAGAAGGTGACCATACCAAAGCACAATCGGACGCGGGCTTCGCAGAACTGGAGCCTGGCCCAAGCGCTGAAAGCCACCGTAGAAAAAGACAAAGCCAGCGGCCAGCAGTCGCTCTTTGGCCTTACGGGAGAGGAGGCTGCACAGATTGCGAGCCTAGAGGCCGACGAGAAGGAAGCGCTGACCGAGCACGCGGTGTTTCATCATGGGCTCAAGGCGGCGGTCATGCAGCATGGACTGCCGATTCAGCTCGCATGGGAGGCAACGCTTGAGGGTGCGCCGACCGTGGAGGACGACGCAACGCGCGCATGGAATTTCTGGACAGGTGTCTACTACAAGGCCGGCGGAATCCCCTGGCGCGTTTCGGGGCTGGATCGAAATACCTGTTACGTCGGCATTGATTTCTATCGCGATCGGAAGGATGGCTTGCTCCGAACCAGTATGGCTCAGGCGTTTTCAGATCGAGCCGAAGGAATCGTCCTGAGAAGTGAGCCTTTCGAGTGGGACGACACTCAGCGATCGCGGACACCACACCTACCGAGGGCTATCGCGAAGGGGCTCATGGCGAACGTGATCAAAGCCTATTCGGACGTCCATCATCAGCCGCCGACACGCATTGTGGTGCACAAATGGCAGCGGTACTACGAGGATGAGCGGGAAGGACTGATCGAGGCCATACGTGAAGCGAAAATCGGCTCCTACGATCTCATCGCCTTCGGCGACCGCAAGCTTCGCTTCTTCCGCGCCGGAACGGAACCGGTGATCCGAGGCACCCAGGTAACCTTAACACCGGAGAACGTGCTGCTCTACACTCGAGGCTACGTCCCCTACACCGGCGAGTATGCCGGAATGCGCGTACCGCGTCCTATCGAGATCGTCGAGCACTTCGGCTCGGCCGCACTGAAGCGACTGTGCGAGGAAATCCTGGCCCTTACGAAAATGGACTGGAACAGTGCGGTCTTCGCGCAGAAGGAGCCGATAACTACTGCGTTCAGCGAGGATGTGGGGCAGATCCTGGCTGAGGTGAAGGACGGCATGCAGCCAAAGAGCACGTACAGATTCTACATGTGAAGGCGCTTCGGCTGGAATGCGAGAGCCGGGGCCACGGTCTTTCTCCAAACGTGGCGCTTCTAGTCTCCGTGAGTTGAGCCGCTTGGGCCCACAAGCCCAGGCCGGAGAACGACTTAGGTCTTCTGGCGGACCTAAGCCTACCGGAAAAGGGCCACGATTCGGTATTCGCTTCGGAAAATTCGCCATTACTTACGGGTCAGCCTTTAACGAGCCTGACCGTGACCTCTACCAAGTGCTTCCGAAGACACGCCGAAAGATCCACCCGATTTTCGTGCCCTGTTCGGGTATGCCGGTGTGCCCCTTCGCCATTAGTTACGAGTCGGCTTCGAAGTGAGCTGACATGAGCTGGCGACAGATCGGGAGCGGAAAAACTCCCTCGAAATACACAGGACCATTCGAAAGAGTTCGTCTCGTGCGAGCGTGGATCGCGGTCTTCTACGCGCTCATTGGACTAGCCTACGTCTTTCTAAAACTGCTGGACTCTGCGCTGTGAGCCCGCATCGTGTCGCCTGCGTTCAGAGGAGGACGATTGATCTCAATAGTTTCGGCATGAATCCCTCGATATCTCGTCCGACCGACCCCTACTCGACCCCAAAATCCCGATATTTCTCGGCCGGGAGCGCGTGCTTTCCGAGGGAAAGAAGATTACCGGCTGAGTTCCAATGGGGTTCAGGGGGTCGCGGGTTCAAATCCCGCCATCCCTCATGTAAGTCGTAGGGCCCGCAAGAGGTTAGCCGCTAGCGGGCCTCTGCTTTTCGTCGCCCTACTCTGCGATCAAGAGTTCGCCAGCCTCGTAACGCTGATACTCTTACCCGGCACCCTCCCCTTGGCTCTGGTTGTTGTGCTGCTCGAACGTCTCATCGTTCACGTCGGCCTCTCGCGACGCCATCTCTGAGCGGCTGCCTGTTGCCGATCGCGACTGCAATCACCCTCCCGTGGCTCGTCATGCGATCCCTGTCTGCCCCCCCCAAACGCAGGCGTGACACCCATGCGACCCGACGCGATGACGATCGTGCCGGCTGGAGCTGCTTGACATCTCTCTGGGCGACCGCTGTGCCTTTCCGTCGTCCGCCCACCCACCGCCAGCCGATCCCGCGCCACGGAGGCGGGCTCCGCGCTCTGGCCATGCGTCGGGAACCCGCGCACGGATGCCGCTTCGCCGCCGCGAACTCACGCTTCCCAGCATTCAGCCATGCGACGCGCCTTGCATGCTCGAGCCTTGTCGGAGTTGACTCAGCCTTTCGATCGACCACCCTGGGCCCGACGCTCGCCTCCGACCGCCTGGGGACTGCGACCCGCGAAAAGCGGCCGGCAGGCCGACGGCAGAGCCGGGCGTCCCTGCGAATGATGCCCGCGTCCCGCTCGAACGCACCGCCGGGTCATCGCCTGCGACAGGCAGGTTGAGCGAAGCCGGTGTGAGGCGCCACCCAGACACATTCGGGAGACACTCGTTCGATTCCACCCTCCGCCTTCCAGCTTCCGGGTAACGCCTTCCCGGCGCGAGACGACGCAATTCATCCGCCGGACGACGCTCTCGAGCTCCCGGCCGACATCGGCGCGCCTTCGATCGACTGCTCTTCACCACCGCCGTCGATTCAGCGACCGCGCACCTGGATCGGGTCGCCATTGCCCGCGATCGAGCCGCCCCGCGCTCCGTTTGCGTCACATGGACAGTGCATTCCCCATTTCCGATTCGGCAATCTCCATCCCCCACAACGCTTCGGTCGCCCGCCGACGCGGATTCGTCGACCGGGCGCCCGCTTCGCCTCGCCTCGCCCCGTCATTCGGGAGCTTTGGCTTCGCTTCGACGGAGCGCGCGCCGTGTTTCACGCGCCGAGGGACCATTTCGCGCCGGTTCGAGGCCAGATCTTCTCGTCGCCAATCCACTTTTCTGAGTGTTCGCCTGACATTCCACGACCGCGGCCGGACTTTCCCTCGCGAGGGAGTCGATCGACGCGCTGCAGGGCGCCGCCACCGCCCCGCCGGACTCCTTCATATGAAATCCGCCTGCCGCCGACGCACCTCCCCCTCGTCCCGACGCATTCCCTCCGCTCCCCCACGCGCATCCTGCTCGTCCCGACGCACTTGGGGAAAGCGCTCGCGCACCGCCAGGCGCGCCGGACACGCCTCCGGGTGCCCGCAACCTCCGGGGGGATTGCTCCCACGGACTTGGGGAAACCGCCGCCCCGCGGGGAGAGACTTCCGCCTGCCAGCCCCGGGCCGCCGACGAGCCTTCGCCTGCCCCGCCAGCCTCCGCGGGCGCCTCCTCGCTCCTGCCGGATTCTCCCGACGCATCCCCGGATACCCCCAACGCATCTCCAAACAGCGCCGACACGGCGCGGCCGTCCACGATTCGCCCTATCGGTTTGCCCGCGAGGCCCACATACTGGCGGCGTTCCCGGACGGAGAGCGCGAATGGAGACCCGCCAGGCCCTCGTTCACCAATCCATCAGGAATTCGGTCATCGTCCTCGACCACCCGGAATTCGACCGGCCCGAGATCGCCGGACTGCGCGCCCAGCTCCGCAAGCATGCCCGCGAGCTCGAGGAGCTCGCGCAGTCGCAGCTCCAGAACCATTCGGCGCGACGAGTGGACGGAGGCCAGGTGGCCATGCTCCGGAAGGACCTCCGCGCCCGCCTGCTCCGCATCTCGAGCCACGCCGCCGTGACGCTCCGCGGCCTGCCCGGCATCGAGGAGGACCTCCGCGTGCCGCACGCGAGCAGGAAGACCGCCGACCTCGTCGAGGCCGCCGCCCGCATCTGCGGCAACCTCAAGCCGCATCTCCGCACCCTGTACAGGACCGGCCTGCGGAAGGACGCCATCAGGGAGGTCGAGCGCCTCGCCAGGCAGCTGGAGGCGAAGCACGCCGACCCCGACACCGCCATCGCGCGTCGCTCGCGCGCCACCGCCTCGATCCCCGACGCGCTCCGTGACGCCCGCGACGTCGTTCGCGCGCTCGACCGCGCCATCCGCCTCGAATTCGCCGGCAACCATGCGGCCCTGCATCGCTGGAGCAGGGCGAAGCGCATCCCGCGCAAGCTCGGCCGCCCCCGGAAGAAGGACGACCAGCCGTTGCATCCGCCCGATGCCACGGCCTGACGGTCGTCGGCCTGCGAAAAGACCCAAGTGAACGCATGAGACGCCTCGCCGTCGTGACGGCGCTCCTGTGCGCGGCGCTTGACGCGGCGGCCGGCCAGGCGAGCGTGCAGGGCCGGGTGCGCAACGCTCGCACGAACGAGCCCGTGCCCGGCGCGACGGTGCTCGTTGTCGGGACGCGCAACGGCGCCGTCGCCGACGACAGCGGCCGCTACGACATCAGCGGCATCGCCGCCGGCCAGGTGCGCCTGCGCGCGAGATTCGCCGGCTTCGAGGACCGCGACGAAGTCATCACCCTCGTCGCCGGCGAGACGCGCATGCTCGACTTCCGCCTCGAGGAATCGATCACCACGCTCGGCGCCATGCTCACCGAAGCCAAGTCCGCCGAGCGCGACGTCTTCGAGGCGCGGCCGAACCTCGGCGTCACCATGCTGTCGGCGAAGGCCATGTCGAGCGTGCCGAGGCTCCTCGGCGAGTCGGACGTCCTGCGCGCCGCGCAGCTCATGCCCGGCGTGCTCGCCCGCAACGACTTCACCGCGGGGCTCAACGTCCGCGGCGGCGAGGCCGACCAGAACCTCATCCTCCTCGACGGCTACCCGATCTTCAACCCGTTCCACCTCGGCGGCCTGTTCGGGACATTCATCGAGGGATCGGTCTCCGGACTCGAGCTCCGCACCGGCGGCTTCCCCGCCCCGTTCGGCGGACGGCTCTCGAGCGTCCTCGACGTGAAGTCGGCGGAGGAGGGGCGCCCCGGCGTCCATGGCTCCGGCACCGTCTCGATGCTCGCCACGAGCGGCGCGCTCGGCGGCTCGCTCGATGACGGGAAGCTCAGCTGGATGATCGCCGGCCGCCGCACCTACGTGGACCGCGTGCTCAGGGCGTTCGCGATGAACTACCTGCCCTACTACTTCAAGGACCGCTCGGCCCACGTCGCCTGGCGCCCGTTCTCCCGGACGCGCCTGAGCGCCACGCTGTACGACGGCCTCGACAACATGACGGGCGACCTCGCGACGGCCAACGACGCCGCGGGCGGCGGCAACTTCCACTTCTTCTGGGGCAATCGCGTCGCCGGCGTCACGCTCGAGCAGCGGCTCACCGACAGCCTCACCTTCCAGCAGCGCCTGTCGCGCACGCAGTTCCATACGGCGCTCGACATCGGCGATCCCGCGAGCGGCGCGAGCACGATCCGCCTCGACGACTCGGTCACCGAGGTGACGGTCGCCGGCTCGCTCGAGCTGCGCCGGGGCGCGCACGTCCCCTCGATCGGGTATTCGCTGTCGCGCGACCACCTGGCCTACGTTGCCGGCTCCGAGACCGCGGGGCTCGAGTTCGTGAACGAGCGACAGCGTCCCACCTCGGCGTCGGGCTACGTGAACGACGTGTGGCGACCTTCGCGCAGGCTGATGCTCGAGGGTGGGCTTCGCTACGAGTGGCTCGAGGATTCCCATTGGCACGCCGTCTCACCGCGGCTCGCCGCGAAGTACTTCCTCAACGACGATGCCGCCGTGACCGCCGCGGTCGGCCGCTACACCCAGTGGCTGCACTCCCTGGCCCGCGAGGACATCCCCGTGCGGCTGTTCGATTTCTGGACCGCGAGCGACAGCGAGATCGACGTCGCCCGCGCCTCGCACTACGTGCTGGGCGGCGAGCGCTGGTTCGGCACGGCGCGGTTCGCGCGCCTCGAGACCTACGTGAAGCAGTACGACCGGCTGCTCGAGCCGAATCCGTTCGAGGAGCCTGAGCGCCATGGCGACGAGTACACCCCGCTCACGGGACGCTCCTACGGCGCGGACCTGCTGCTGCGGCAGCTCGACCGCGGCCGCTGGAGCGGATGGCTGGCGTACACCTACACGTTCAGCACGCGCGCGAGCGACACGGCGCGGTTCTATCCGGGCCAGGACCGCCGCCACAACGCCAACGTCGTCCTGTCGTACCGGAAGTCGCCGAAGACCCTCCTTTCGGCCCGGCTCGGATTCGCAAGCGGGACGCCCTACACGTACATCGTCGGGCAGCTCCGGCAGCGGACCTACGACATCAACACCGGACGCTGGGACACCGAGGGACCGCCCGACGTTGCCCAGGTTGTCGGGGGGCCACGGAACGCGATGCGGCTGCCGCCCACGCAGCGGCTCGACGTCACCGTCACGCGCGAGATGCGGAAGGGCGTCACCTTCACGCCCTTCCTCAGCATCATGAACCTGTACAACGCGCACAACGTGTTCATGTACGACTTCAACTACGAGGCGAGCCCGCCGAAGCGCACGGCGTATTCCCAGATCCCGTTTTTCCCCTCCATCGGGGTGACGATCACATGGTGAGGCGCACCCTGTGTCATTCGGCGAGGCTCGGGATGACACTGGCTGTCCTCGCGGCCTGTGACCTCGGCTCGACGACGATCCCGCGCCCCGATCCGCAGATCGTGGTCCACGCCGTGCTCAACCCCGCGCTGAACGAGCAGGTCGTCCTCCTCGAGGAATCGCTCACCGGCAAGCCGGCGCCGACTGCGAGCTTCTTCAACCCGAACAACCCGATCGCGACCGGCGGCGGCATCGCCATCGCCGGCGCGACGGTGCGGCTCGAGGACGAGACCGGCGCCGTCTTCACGGGCGCCGAGCGCAGGTTCGGCAGCGCGCCGACCGGCATCTACGTCGTCCCCCTCACCGCCCAGCCGGGCATGCGATACCGGCTGACGGTGGAGGCGCTCGGCATGACCGTGACCGCGTCGACCGTCGTCCCGCGCGCGACGCCGGCGGGGACCGCGCCCGTCGTGCCGTTCAACCGGGACCGCGACACGGCCAGGGTCTCGATACCCGAGGTGGAGAGTGCGCGCGGCTATTTCCTTCGTATCGATGCGCCCGTTGCCGCCTTCTCCGTCGTGACGACCGATCGCGACATCTCGATCACCGGCGACACGCGGAACCTCCTCACGGAGAATCTCCTGCGCGTGTTCTTCCCCGGCTTCGAGCAGACGCTCACCGTCGCGGCCGCCGACACGAACCTGTACGACTACTACCGGTCGGGCAACGACCCGTTCTCCGGCGTCGGCCTCATCACCCACGTGCAGGGCGGCCTCGGGGTATTCGGATCGATCGTGGTGATCGAGCGCCGCGTGCTCGACGTGACGCAGGACAGCAGCGGGCATCCGCTCGAAGCCACGTTCACGCGGCGCGATCCCGCCCCCGACGATGTGCCGCGCGCCCTCCACTTCTATCGCGAATCCGCGGCGGAGACGCCCGACAGCCAGGATCGCCTTTCCGGCTACTACATCAGCGGCCCGGCCGCCGCCCCGGTGCGCGGCCCGTTCCTCGTCACCATCCTGCTCGGCGGGTCGTTCGACATCCAGATGTTCAAGCCGGGGACCACGACGCAGAATGCCGGAGCTTTCGTGGCCTACCCCGTGCTCCCGCCAGAGGCGCGGTATTACGAGCCTCCCGATACGGTGAAGGCCTACTTCGACGGCGTCCGGGGCGTGGTGAATTTCGTGCGGGTGGGGAGGTAGCGCCCGATCCGGCAGGGCCGGACTCCAGCGAGCGCTTCGAGCTCATCGACGATCATCTTGCCACTGCAGGACTTCTTCGACGATTGCCTGCGGTATCGTGGCACACCGCGCCCGGGTGAGGGGCGGGACACCAGGCATCACCGGAGCGATCAGCGCACGCGAGGCGACAGCGCCGTGTCCGGCCGCATCATCGCGCGATGCATCGCCGCCATCCCGTCGCGCACGAGCTCACTGACGTCGGCTGCATGCTTCTGGAGCGCGGCGACGACTACAGGATCGGACGACGTCTGCGTGACCACCACGCCTTTCGCCGTGGGCTCGGTGGTCGTCCGCACCTTGTCCTTGTTCGCGAAGATCGTCCGCACCGCCTTCGTCTCCATCGGCAGGCCGGGGTCCTTCCCCGCCTCCACCATGCCGATCGATATCTCGACGTGCGACTTGATCACCGCGGCCAGCCGCGGATCGTCGGACTCCGTGACGGTCCGTACGCCGTCCGGCAGGTTCGTCACCGTCCGCGTGATGCGGTCATGATTCATCACGAGGTCGTGACTCCCGGTCATCAGCGCGCGGGTGACCGAGTCCCGGCCCATGCCCATCATCGCGCCCATGCCCCGGCCCTGCGCGGCGGCGAGCCCGGGCAACGTCGCGGCGACGGCTACGAGGGCGGCGGTCGCGATGCAGCGACGGTACGACATGCTTCCTCCAGGTGGAGATTCTCCAACGTCGCCGGCCCGGGCCCGCCAGGGCATCGGTGATGGCCCGATTCGAGGTGCGGTTTTCTCCCTGCCCCGTCCGGAAATGGTACCATCGCGTGGACGCCCGGCGTCCCGTAGCATTTCAGTCATGCAAACCCTCTCGACCGCCGATCGCCTGCGGGGCCTGCGGGTGCTCGTCGGCAATACCCCCCTCCTCGCCATCGACTTCTCCGTCGACGGGGGCGGCCCGCGTCGCATCCACGCCAAGGCCGAGAGCCTCAACATGACCGGCAGCATCAAGGACCGGATGGCGCTGCACATCATCCGGCGCGCGTACGAGACCGGCGAGCTGCGGCCCGGCGCGCTCATCGTCGAGGCGACCAGCGGCAACACCGGCATCTCGTTCTGCGCCGTCGGCCGTGCCCTCGGGCATCCCGTCACGATCTTCATGCCCGACTGGATGAGCGCCGAGCGCATCGCGCTGGTGCGGTCGTTCGGCGCGACCATTCGGCTCGTGTCGAAGGAGGAAGGCGGCTTCCTCGGCTCCATCGCCCTCGCCGAAGCACTGGCGGCGGCCACACCCGGCGCGTTCCTCCCGCGCCAGTTCGACAACGAGGAGAACTGCGCCGCGCACTTCCAGACCACCGGTCCCGAGATCTGGGCGCAGCTCCGCAACGAGGGGCTCATCCCGGACGCCTTCGTCGCCGGCGTCGGCACCGGCGGGACGATCATGGGAACCGGCCGATTCCTGCGCGGCGTTCAGCCGTCGATCCGTCTGCATCCCGTCGAGCCGGCGAACTCGCCGACGCTCTCGACGGGGCACAAGGTCGGCAAGCACCGGATCCAGGGCATCAGCGACGAGTTCATCCCGTCGATCGTGCGCCTCGACGAGCTGGACGAAGTTCTCGCCGTGGACGATGGCGACGCGATCCACATGGCGAGGAAGCTCGCCAGCGATCTGGGACTCGCGGTCGGGATCTCGAGTGGCGCCAACTTTCTCGCCGCCATCGCCGCGCAGGACGCGCTCGGCCCCAGCGCGAACGTCGTGACGGTCTTTGCCGACTCGAACAAGAAATACCTGAGCACGGACCTCCTGCGGCAGGAGCCGGTGAAGCCCGACCACCGGACGCCGCACGTGAAGCTCCTCGGAATCCGGGCGATGAACCGGGTGTGCGATGTCTGCTTCGATCCAGCGGATCCGGCCAGCGTGCCCGCTGGATTCTTTGCCATCTCGAGGCGCTGACGTTGTGCGGTGCTCGCCGGTGCGGTCGAGTGTTGCCGGGCTGAGTGTGCTCGCCGGTGAGGTCGAGTGTAGCGCCCGGGTGCGCGGTATCCATAACTGGATAATCGTCGCGCTTCGCAGCGCGAGATCTCGAGTGGAGGGGACGATTATCCAGTAATGGATACCCGCTTCCCGGGCGCCACACTCGACCTCACCGGCACCCGCGGCAGCATTTTCGACCCGAGCTGCGCTGAAAGAATGCGAGGCTATCGACCCGTCCTCCACAGACTTCGGCATGACCCGGTGGACGGATCCCGTACCGGACCTCAAGCGCCGCCTCGCCGACGAGGTTCTGGCACTGACGGACGGGTGGAGCCAGACGTGGGCTGCGGCGTTCATGGACATACCGCAGTCGCGTGTCTCTGAACTACGCCGCGGCAAACTGGACCACCTGTCCGTCGAGCGGCTTATACGCTGTCTGTCCCGCCTCGACCGCCGGATCGAGATCAGGACGACGCGCGCCGAGGGCCTCAGTGTCCACCCGCACGCCAGAGTTGACCGCAAGTGATGCCACCGATTCTCGCGGCCGCAGCGGTGGCGAGGCGGGGCTGATGCGCGTGGCGGTGACGTCAGCCCGCATGCGCGTGTCGGTGACCTCAGCCCGCATGCGCGCGTCGGTGACCTCAGCCCGCATGCGCGCGTCGGTGAGGTCAGCCCGCATGAGCGCGTCGGTGAGGCCGAGTGTGGGGCCCGCGGAGCGGGGATCACATAATGGATAAACGTCCCAAGCAAACGCCACCCCCCGGGCGCAGCGGGGCGAATATCAAGGCAAGGATAACCCGCACCCGGGCGCCGCGCTCGGCCTCACCTGCCAGACCCCGAGGCCACACTCGGCCTCACCTGCCAGACCATAAAGCCACACCCGCCACCGAAACTCGAACTACGCGTCCCGAGGCAGCGTGAGCGTGAACGTCGAGCCTACCCCCTCTTCGCTCTCGGCCGTCAGCTCGCCGTTCATCATGCGCGCCAGGTCGCGGCTGATCGAGAGCCCGAGCCCCACGCCTTCCTGCTCGCGCGTGAACTGGCGATTCACCTGGATGAACGGCTCGAAGATCGCTTCGAGCTTGTCCTTGGGGATCCCCCGCCCCGTGTCGCGCACGAGGAACTTCACCGTGCCGTCCACCTGGTCGCACTCGATGCGGATCGAACCACCGGCCGGCGTGAACTTGATCGCGTTCGACACCAGGTTGATCAGGATCTGGCGCGTCTTCTCCTTGTCCGCCCAGACCGTGAGGCCCGGATCGCAGCGGCCGTGCTCGTAGTGGATCCCCTTGGACGCCACCTGCGGCTCCGTCAGCGCGTCGAGCACGGCCAGCGTCTCGTTCACCGAGACGTTGTCGAACGACAGTGACACGTGGCCCGTCTCGATCCGGGCGAAGTTCATGATGTCGTTGATGAGGCCGAGCAGGTGGCGCTGGCTGCGGCGGATCTTCCGCAGGTCCTCGAGCTGCGCCGGCGTCACCGGGCCGCGGAGCCCCATCTCCAGCAGCTCGGCGTAGCCGCCGATCGCGTTGAGCGGCGTGCGCAGCTCGTGGCTCATCACCGCGAGGAACTCCGTCTTCGCCTTGTTCGCCGCCTCGGCCTCGGCCCGCGCGACCTGCGCTTCGTCGAGCTGCCGCTGCGCCTCCTCCGCCTTCTTGCGCGCCGTGACGTCGATGCCGAAGGCGACGACGGTCAGGAGCTGGCCGTCGTCCGAGTACCGGTTCGCCGTGGTCCACAGGAGATACTTGGTCTCCCCCGAGCGCGCGCGCACCGGCAGCTCCTGGTCGGTCACGTCGCGGCGCCGCACGGCCGCGGCGAGCTGGCGCGCGATCGGGCGCTGCTCGCGGGGCACCAGCTCGTCCCACCAGGATTTTCCGAGGAGCTCCTCCGGGTCGTAGTCAAGGAGCTTGGCGACGGCGTCGTTGGCGTACAGCGTCTGGCCGTCCGGCGTCATCTCGCAGACGAGCGCCGGGCAGCGGTTGATCAGGTCGCGGTACCGCGCCTCCGACTTCGTGATCGCGTTCTGCGCCCGGCTGAGCAGGATGGGCGCGGCGGAAGCCGGGTCGACGATCGCGTCGACCTCGCCCCCGGCGAGATCCTGGAGGACGTTCTCGGCTTCGGAGAGGTGGCGGACCAGCTTCTCCACCTCCGGGCGATAGTCCCGGTTGCGAAAGCGCTCACTCATGCGACGCCCCATCGCCCTGTGGCAGGGTCATGGCCTCGATTTCCAGGGCATCGGCCACTCGCTCGAGCTCGCGCAGCGTCCCGACCACGGTGCGCTGCGGCTGCGGGCTGATGCGCACCAGCGTGGGAGTGACCAGCACGCCGTCGCTCAGGGCGCGCAGCGGCTCGTCGAGGCAGTCGATGACCTCGAGGTCGTAGCTCGCCGGATCGACGTCAACCAGCAGCCGGCGCAGGTTCGCGCGGGCACGGGCCGAATTCGGCGCGTCGCCCGCGACGTAGAGCCTGAGCACCAGCGGCTTCACGCCGTCGGGTGACCGCTCAGTCACGATTCCGCCGATCGCGGCCATCCCAGCGTCCATCGCTGTCGGCGTGACGCAGGCGACGCATCTCCTCGGCGTCGCTCAGCTTGCGCGCGCCGGCGGCGGTCCCGGCGCCGGCGAACGACTCGAGCTCGGAGCGCTTCAGGTTCCGCTGGCGGAGCAGGGCCTCGATCTGCGCGTCGAGCTCCGCCTGCTCGTTCTCCAGCTCGCGGCGACGCTGCGCGCGCTCGGAGTCGAGCCGGATCGCCTCGTCGCGCATCCGCGCCTCGGCCACCCACCGCGAAGTGCCGAGCAGCACTTCGCCGCCGGCGGTGTAGACGTCGGCCAGGGTGATGCCGTCGTTGGTGAGGATCAGCTCGCGCACCTGGTTCGAGTGCGACATGCCGCGCGACTTGACGACCGTCAGCGTGCGGTTCCGCTCGCCGTTGCGCGCGATGTACGCGAGGTGGATCCAGGTGTCGGCGATCGTCGAGATCTGCATGGACGTCGTCTCGTGGAACGCGTCCTCGCTGGCGACGAGGCTCGTGCACAACACCGTGATCCCCTGCGCCCGCGCGAAGTCGAGCAGGCGCAGCGACGCATGCACCGCCGAGACGTGTCCGCCCGTCTTGGTGAGGGCCGAGATCGGGTCGAGCACCACCGCCCGCGGCTTCCACTTCCGGATGAGCGCCTTGAGCTCGAGGAAGTGCTCCTCGGAGCTGCGCGCCTCGGTCCGGATCGAGTAGATGTTGAGCAGACCCCGTTCGCAATAGGGCTGCAGGTCGATCCCCACCGACCGGAGGTTGCGGGTGATCTGCGACGCGGCTTCGTCGAAGCTCACGTAGAGGGCATTCTCGCCACGTCCGCAGGACGCGGCGACGAACGCGCCGGAGAGCGTCGTCTTCGCCGTGCCGGGAGCGCCCGAGATCAGCACCCCCGAGCCGCGGTAGTACCCGCCGTCGAGCATCGTGTCGAGCCGGGGAACGCCGGTGGAGATGCGCTCCGTCGAGACGTCGTACGCCAGCTCGGACTGTCCGAACACCGAGACCTCCACGCCCGTCGACGAGATCACGATCGGGAACTCGTTCTCGAAGAACGAGGAGCCGCGGTACTTGAGCACGCGGAGGCCGCGCAGCGAGACGCGGTCGAGCAGCCGGTGATAGAGCATGACGACCGCGTCGACCATGAACTGCATGAACGCGTAGCGCTCGGTCGAGAGGCGGTCGCCCTCGAACGACTTGGCGGTGATGATCGCCGTCAGCCCCGTCCGCTGGAGCCACTCCTGGATCCGGTACATCTCCTGGCGCTCCTTGGCCGGATCGTCGAGGAGGCTGATGAGGATGTCGATGCCGTCGAAGACGATGCGCTTCGCGCCCATCTCCTTCGCCTTGGCCTCGAGCCCGGCGAGCGTGCCCGTCAGGTCGAAGTCGCCGGACTTGACCACCGTCGGAGACAGCCGGGCGTCGAGGAAGAAGAGCTTGTCCCGCTCGAGCGCCGGCAGGTCCCAGCCGAAGGTGGCGGCGTTGGCCATGATCTGCCGGCTGTTCTCCTCGAACGCGACGAAGATCCCGGGCTCGCGGTTGTTCCGGGCGCCGTTCACCAGGCATTCGAGGGCGAAGACGGTCTTCCCTGCCCCCGGGGCCCCCAGGACGAGCGCGGTTCGGCCGGTCGGGAGGCCGCCGCCGGTGATTTCGTCGAAGCCGGCTATGCCGGTCGGGCTCTTGGGAATGGCGCCCTCGGCCTCGGTCTTCGGATCCTGGGACTTCTGGGCGGTCGTTGTCGGTGTCATAGGTCAGGTTCGGCCTACGGCGGGCGGATCGGGCGTCGGTTGTGATGGGTTTGTACGGCTCATCCGTGGGAATGGCAGACCGCGTGCCGAAAAAACGACGAAGTGGCCGGGCTTCGGACGGTTTTCGGGGCGCGGGCATCTGTCGTGCACACTGGAGGGCAGGCACCTACGCACAAGGTCATGGCTGCATCTCGTTATTCCGCTGAAAACCCCCCGCCCGAGCTTCTCGAAAACATCCGTAATCGCCTGGCCGCGGTCTGCGCGCACTGGCCGGCGGAGCTCTTCGAGCAGGTGACGGCGCGGGCGGCGTGGATCGAGTTCAAGTACGACCGGGCCATGACGGACAGCTTCGCCGCCGCGCGCCTGCGCGAGGTGCGAGAGGAGCGGAGTCGGCCGGCAACCCGCTGAGGCGGCGCGTTTCTTTCCTTTGAAGCACGCCCGGCGCACGGCCCGGACAAATCATGGCTCATCGAACTTTTCGAGACGAACTCGGACGCGAGTGGGACGTATGGGAAGTCGTCCCCACGGCCGTCGAGCGGCGCATGGCCAGGGCGGCCCCGCGGGCATCGGCCCTCGAGCGCCGGCGCGCCCAGGAGACCCGAGTCGTGGTGCCGGACTCCCTCCAGAAGGGCTGGCTCGCGTTTCAGTCCGGATCGGAGCGGAGGCGCCTGGCCCCGATCCCGAAGGATTGGGAGGACATGACCAACGGGGAGCTGGTCGAGCTCCTCAATCAGGCGGACCGAAGGTCTCGGGCCAGGCGATTGATCGAGTAGGCCCACGGGAACTACATCCCGAGCTCCCTGTCCAGCTCCTTCTCCGCCTCGACGTCGTACTTGTCGCGACGGGGCGCGGCGATGTCGGCGACCGGGGCGCCGACGAGGGCCGGCTCGGGCTTCCTCGTCGCGCCGATCACCTTGCGGAAGATCCACGACAGGATGATCGCGAAGAACGCGACCTTGAGCAGGAACAGGCCGAAGCCCACCAGCCCGACGGTCACCGAGACGAGCGCGCCGAGCGCCACCGCGACGAGGATGCCGACGATCAGGACCGGCAGGCCGACGGTGAACAGGAGCGCGGCTCCCACGACGCCGGCGACCGCCAGAAGGATGAGCGGCAGGCCGACGAGCGCGAGGGGAAGGACGATGGCGGCGGTGACGCCGAGGGCGACGATGCCCCCGATCGCCCGCCCGATGAAGCGACCCAGACCCATTTACGACACCTGACTCGCCATCGGCTCGCGCTTCGGACGAATCAGCCTCCAGAGAAATCCGGCGAGCCTCCAGACGACCCAGACCGGAAGCACGACGAAGACGAAGATCTTGAACGCGAACAGTCCAAGGGTGAGCAGGAACGCCAGGCCCGCCAGCAGGAATCCCCCGACCAGCAGGACGAGAAACACCGGCAGGCCGAACAGGAAGAGGACGAACAGGACCGGCAGGGCCAGCACGCCCATCACGGCGAGGATCGGCAGGCCGACGATCTTGAGCAGGAAGGCCACCGGGACGAGCACGCCGAGCCCGACGAGGGTCTTGAACGCCCACCGGATGGCGGCAAGGCGGACGACGAGGGCGGTGATGGAGCCGATCATGAGGAGCGCTCGCTTGAGACGGACTCCGATACTACGGAAACGGGTGGCGGGATGTTTCCCTGGGTCATGCGCGGTGAAAGAGGGTTTGTGCGCGGATTACGCTGATGAACGCGGAAACGGCGAACCGGGCGCGGGAGGGACAATCCGACATGTGGATCTGCCCCGGTTTAGTGGACACGCGGTTTAGGCAACGTGGGATCGGTTGCCAAGCTCCCGCTCGAATTGGGCGGGAGTTTTGTTTCCGAGCGAGGCGTGCCGCCGCCGCTCGTTGTACCAGTCCTCGATGTATTCGACAAGCGCCCGTTGGGCGGCGGGTCGAGTAGGCCATCGCGCGTCGTGAGCGAGTTCTGTTTTCAGCGTGGCAAAGAAGCTCTCCACGACGGCGTTGTCCCAGCAGTTGCCGCGACGGCTCATGCTGCTGATGGCGCCATGGCTCGCCAATCGCTCTTGATAGGCGGTGGTGGCGTAGTGGAAGCCCTGATCGGAATGGTGAAGGAGACCGGGGCGTGGCCGGCGCTGCTGCAACGCCATGTCCAAGGCGCGGAGGGCCAGCGACTGATCCAGTCGATCCGCCGCACACCACCCGACAACACGACGGGAGGACAGATCGAGGATGACGGCGAGGTAGAGCCAGCCGTCGCGCGTCTCGAGGTACGTGATATCGGCGGCCCACGCGCGATCGCGGTCCCAGGCCGTCGGGGCGAAGCGGCGCTGGAGCACGTTTCCGGGACGGGCGTGGGGGTGATCGGACCTCGTCGTCACACGATAGCG
>CAMLHT010000046.1 GCA_946479895.1 uncultured Gemmatimonadota bacterium
TTCCGATCGTCAGCGTTTCCGCCGCCTTCGCGCGGGCCTCGACGGTGTCGTCGGCGCCGCGCCCCCAGTGCGAGCGGAGGGCGATGGTCAGCACGCGGTTGAAATAGCCGCTGAGCTGGGAGCTCTCGTCCACCTTCCGCACGGCCGTGTCGAGAACGTCCTGCGTGAACCCGCCACCGCGCTGGGTCCCGTTCACGATCGCCAGCGCACGCGCGGCCGCGCGGATGCCGTCGTCGCCAAGCAGGGTCATCACGCCGTGATCGTGCGGGATGGCGAGCGACCAGGGCCGGCCCGCCTCGGGCCTGACGAGGGCAGCGTGGACGAGGTGGCGGTACCGAACGATCCCGACCGGCACGTCCGCGTGGGTCAGCCGGGTGCCGGGCAGGTGCATGACGTCCAGCACGCGGTTGCCGTACATGGACATGAGAAGCTGCGCCGTCGCCGCGCGCGGATCGCGCCGCGAGGCGGTGCGGCTCGACGACAACAGCGTCCGGCTGGCGTTGATGAAGCCCGACGCGATGCGATCCATGAAGCGGCTCGCCATCGGGCGCGGACGTGCCAGCACCCTGCCATAGCGCCACGCGGCGAATTCGGGCCTCAGCGCCGGGCCGACGCGCACCAGCTCGAGATCATCGGCGAGCCAGGCCAGGCCGATGTTGCCCGAGGAATAGCGGAGGCTCGTCCTTCGGAAGCGGCGCTCGCACTCGTCGACGACCTCGAAGCGCTCCTCGATCGGAACCAGGTTCCACCGCGCGCAGTGCGGGCAGACGGCCCACACGCGCGCCTTGTCCGGATCGAACGCGACCCGCCGCGCGAACGGGAAGGTCTCCAGGACGCCGTTGTGGCCAAGGGGGCCGTAACAGAAAGTGCAGGTGTCGTACATGCGGAATTGGACACCGGATCGCGTGGTGCGGCTGCGGGGCGGTGGATCCCCGCGCGGACCCGGTCTGGAATTCGGGGATAAGCATTGCCGAAGTGAGGGCGAGCTGAGGCCCGGGGTCAGCTGTCAGGGAGTCAGGGTTTCAGGTGACAGGGCCTGGATACGCCAACCCCAGGGGTGGGACCTGCATTCGAACAGTGCCATCTTCCGATCGAGGGTGCGATGGATCGATGACGCGTCGATCGGAGCGGTGCGGTAATGTCGTCGTATGCGTGACCCGTCGAAGCTGATCGTCTGGCACCGCGCACTCGATTACTCGGTGGCCGTGTCCGCCGCGATTCCCCTGAGCGCCTCCAGAAAGGCTCCGGGATTGCGACGGCAGGTGATCCGTGCGGCATGCGCGATCTCGGAGGCGATCTCGGAGGGCTGCGGAAAGCGCACCGAGCGCGAGTTCGCGCGATATCTGGACATCGCGTGCGGGTCGGCGACGGAAGTTCAAGGCCAGCTCGCCCTGGCGCTCAGGCACGGGATCATCGATCGGCGACGGGCCGCCCGGCTCTGGCGCGAGGCGGGGGAAATCCGGCGAATGCTCACCGCCCTTGCCCGCAAGGTTCGCGAACGGGCCGGCGGAATGGGGATGGTGAAGCGCCAGGCCCTCGTACCTGATCCCCTGAGTGCCTGACAGCTGATGCCGAGTCGGAGAATACGCCGTAACTCGGCATCAGCTGTCAGGCACTCAGGGGATCAGGCGGCAGGGCCTGGAGTCGCGGCCTTTTGCTGCACTTCCGCTCCGCGACGATACCAGTAGCCAACGGCAAGCAGGAATGCGCTCACCGCGAAGAACACGGCGATCTTCACCCCCGGGCTCGGAATCCCGAAGGCCTCCATGATCGCCTTCCACGCTGCCCAGAGGGCGACAGCGAGGCCGATCAGGCGCAGGTGCCGCACGTTGCGGAGGCGCCCGATGTGAATCATCAGGGCGCCGGTGGCGGCGTAGTAGACGACGAGCAGGGCCGTCGCCGCCGTCTGGCTCCACGCGCCCTGGAGCTCCATCACGCCCCAGAAGAACGCCGTCGCCCCTGCCCCGGTGAGGAATGCCTCGCGAATGGACCCGCGCACCCTGACGTCGAGCTCGGGAAAGAAGCCTGGCCCTGCCATGATGCGCGCGCCGAGCACCCAGCCGGTGAGTGACGCCGCGACGGCGAGGGTTTCGACGGTCCCGAACGGGACGTATGCGAATCGCGGGAGCGCCGCCGAATCGAGGAGCGCCCAGAAGGACGCGAGCGTGAAGGCCAGGAAGGCGCCGGCGATGAACGGCAGTCGGTTCATGCGGAGCGCCGTCATCACCATCACGACGCCCATGGCCGCCGTGCCCGCGACGCGCGCGAGGTGACGGTCGAAGAAGGCGGCCGGCACGATCCACAGCGCGATGAGTGATGCCGTCGCCGCATATCGTCCCGCTTCCGGCGCTCCCCTCGTCCGGTGCGTCATCCACACTGCCAGCCCGGCAAAGGCCAGCGCGATCGCCGCGCTTTGAAGCGATACGACATCCGGCGTCGCCGCGATCGTCGCCAGGAACAGCGCGACGGGCAAGATGAACGCGTCGATCAGGCTGTCACGATCCACCAGCGGCTGCTCGAGCGTCGGGATCTCCGGCTCGCGCTCGAGGATGCCACCGCGCGTGAGGTCGAGCGCGGCGATGACGACGACGGTGCCGATCATCGTCAGCGCCACAGCCCAGATGTCGGCGGGGTGCCGGTCGGCCCGCAGCAGCGCGCCAAGAGCCAGGGCGGCAGCCGACACCCGGATCAGCGACCGGCGATGGGCGGCATGGGTGAACGGGATGACCGTCGCGAGCATCAGCAGCGGCGTGATCACGCCAAGGCGGCGCGAGATCCATTCCGGCGGCGACTGCGACGCGATGCCGGTCGCCGTCGCAATCGTGTAGAGGATGACACTCCAGATCACGACGCCGCGGGCCGCCTTCCACGACCGATCGCCGAGCGCCGCCGACCCCAGGGCCACGATGATCACGCCGTAGATGGCGAGCGCGATGCGGCTGCCGTGTGAGTCGCCGGCCACGAACGGCGCGATCGCCGCTCCGCCGAACCCGATGGCGCACAGCGCCTCCTCGTCGTGCCGCAGCGCGAACTCGGCCAGCATCACCGAGGAGAGGAGCCCGATGCCGAGCGCCACCCAGGACGGGATGACGTGCAGCAGCGGCCCCGCGCTCCAGCAGACGAGGTGGACGACGCCGAGGGCGATCGCCATGAGGATGTTGCCGTATTCGCGCGTGCCACGCGTCCGGAGACGCATGCCACCGAACGCGAGTGCGGCCGCCGCGGCGTATCCGACGAGCACGCGCGCCATCGGGCCCAGCAGGCCACTCCGGATGGCCCAGTTCAGGAAGATCCCGACGGTGATGAGGGCGAGCAGCGTGGCCACGGCAATCGTCCCGTAGCGTCCGATGATCTCCTCGAATGAGCGGCGCGGCGGGTCCAGGAAGACGGGCTGGGGCGACGACGCCGCCGAAGGTGCTCGCGGCCCTGACGTCGGCGGCGGCGCTGGCGCCCTGTACTCCGCGCGCGGAGCAGCCGCCGGTGCGCCTACGTGGTCGCGCAGGCGCGCGAACTCCGCGCGCAGGATCGCCATTTCCCGTTCGAGGCGTGTCAGCCGTTCCGCGTCAGAGTCGCTCATCGCGTATCACAGCTCCCGGGTGGGGGACGTACGGTGAATCGCGCCGGCCAGGTGTCAGCGAGGGATCGTGAAGCAGTAGACGGTCTGGAGATCATCCGCGTCCCGCCCCACGCCGCAGGCACGATCGCCGCGGACGGCGAGCAGCCGGAAGCGCGCCGGGAATCGATAGGCCTTCGTGGAGACCGCCGCGGGATCGAGTCGCAGCCAGTACGAGCCCGAGCTGTCCGGATAACTCTCGACCCAGACCGGACCCCGGTCATCGGCGATGATCCGCCCGTATGCCGGCATCTCTCGCGGGAAGGGCATCTCGTTCACCATCCGCTCGGTGACCGCCCGGCGCTCGGGCTTCTCGGCCGCGATCGTGTTGGTGCGATAGGCGGCGATGAGCTGCGGCGTCACGGGGCGCCGCGCCAGTGGCGCGACGTGAATGACACGAACCTGTCCATTCCCGTCCGCCTCACGAATCGCGCTGTCTTCGCCGTCACCGTAGACGAAGCCCGCTGATTTCGCGCTGATGGAGGTCGATCGACCCCAATGGAGATTCCAGTATGCGGTGCCGCCCATCTCGGGCGGCGTGGCCTGCACGAAGTGCTCTCCCTGGACCAGCCGCGCGACGCGCGGGCCGGTCTGGCCGCCGGGAGTCGCCCGAACGAACTGCTGATGGAAGACGACCGCTTCCTTCCGCGGCGTCATCGTCTTCACTTCGGAGAAGGACAGGAGAAAGTCGCCGCTCGCGAGCGCGATGGTGGTGTTGTGTGATCCGAGGGTGTCGGGACGGATGACCGGAAACTGTCGCCCCGGCTCGCCGGCAGGCCCGAAGATGGAAACGCGCCGCTGCAGGCGGTCGCTCACCACGATCGAGTCGCCACGGTAGAGTGACACGTCATACATGGACGCGAATTCGCCGGGGCCCGCGCCCTGGCGACCCACCTTCCTGATGAATGCGCCGGCCGGGCTGTGGTAGCACAGCTGCAGCTCGCCGGCGTTCGCGACCACGATGCCGCCACTCTGCTGAAGGACGAGCCCATTGACGCGATTGAGCTCGCACTCGGCCGAGGCGATCGCCAGCGACGGCGCGGTGACCTGGACGATTTCCCCCGCCGGCACCGCGGGGTACCGGATCGTTCGCGGAGCCTGGGCCAGTGCCGCACCCGCGAACAACCACAGCATCCCGACGGTGCCGGCCGGCCGCATCCTCACGCCGGCGCGCTCGCGGGAATCGGCTCGTCGGCGCTGGTCTTCTCCGTCGGTTGCGGCTTGAAGAGCAGCGCGAACATCACCAGGACCACCGCGGCACCCGCCGCGGGCACGAGCCAGACCGACCGCCAGTCGTGCGCGACCGCGCCGCCGGTGATCGTGTACTTCTGCACGATCACGCCGGAGAGCCACGAGCCGACGAACTGCCCGACGCCCAGCGTGACGAAGGCAATGAATCCCTGCGCCGCCGCCCGGATGCGGATGTCAGCCCGCTGGTCGACGTAGATCTGGCCGGTGACGAAGAAGAAGTCGTAGCAGATGCCGTGGACGATGATGCCGAGATAGAGCATCCAGATGACCGCCCCCGCATTGCCGTAGGCGAACATCAGGTAGCGGAACGTCCAGGCGGCCATGCCGATCAGCAGCATCCGCTTCACCCCGAGCCGCACGAGGAACCAGGGCATCAGGATCATGAAGCCGATCTCCGACATCTGGCCCATCGTCATCTTCGTCGCCGGCTCGGCCATCCCGATCTCGTTGAGGAAGAGATTGGTGAAGGCGTAGTAGAACTGGAGCGGGATGCAGAGGAGGAACGAGCCGAGCACGAAGACGAGGAACGAGCGGTCCTTCATCAGCGCGAGCGCGTCGAGGCCGAGGACGTCGCGCGCGGACAGCGGCTTCCCCGCCGCGTGCGGCGGGGTGTGCGGCAGCGTCAGCGCGTAGATGCCGAGGATCGCCGAGGCCACGGCGCCGATCTGGAGGGGCGTCGCCGTCGCCTCGATCTTCATCCGGCCGATCACGATGCCGGCGACGATCCAGCCGATGGTCCCGAGGACGCGAATGCGCGGGAAGTCCTTCGCCGGGTCGGCGATGTGGTCGAACGAGAGGGAGTTGCTGAGGGCCAGCGTCGGCATGAAGCACAGCGTGTACGCCAGCATGCCGATGTAGAACCCGGTGAAGCTCGTCTGGAGCGAGGCGTAGTAGAGCAGCCCGGCCCCGAGGAAGCTCAGCACGGCCAGGACCCGCTCGGTGGAGAAGAACCGGTCGGCGATCATCCCGACGAAGAACGGCGCGACGATCGCGGCGATCGCGGGAATGCCGTAGATCTGGCCGATCTGGGCGCCGTCGAACTTCAGCGTCTGCCCCATGAACGTGCCCATGGTCACGAGCCACGAGCCGTACACGAAGTACTGGATGAACATCATGGCCGAGAGGCGCGTCTTGATGGCGCCGCCGGCCGGCGCGTGCGCGGCGCTCATCGGATCTCCCGGATCTTGATGTTCTTCAGCTCGAGCGAGCCGCCATGGTCACCCTGGATGGCGATCAGCCCGGAGTGGGCGAGACCCCAGTTGGGGTACACCTTGAACTTGCTGGCCGCGACCTTGGCCTTCCAGTCGGGGCTCCACGCCTCGTACTCGATGGTCTTCTGGCCGTTCATCCAGTGCTCGATGTGCGCGCCGCGCGCCACGATCCTCGAGGTGTTCCAGTTGCCGCCGACCTTCGCGACGCCCTTCGGCGGGGCGTAGAGCCCGTAGGCCGCGCCGGCCGAGGTGAGCGGGTTGCGGCTGTCGGGCGTGAGCGAGTCGTCGGCGATCTGGAACTCCGGCGCGCTCCAGTAGACCTTGTCCTGCGACTCGTTGGCCCGGTAGAAGACGCCGGCGTTGCCGCGGGGCGAGACCTTCCAGTCGAAGGAGAGCTCGAAGTCGCCGAAGCTCTCGCGGGTCACGATGTCGTCGCCGGGACGGGTCTTGGTCAGGATGCCGTCGACGATGGTCCACTGCGGCCCGATCGTGTCGGCGCGATAGGCCCGCCACTGGGACAGGCTCCGCCCGTCGAAGAGCAGCTTCCACCCGTCCCGCACTTCCTGCGCGGTGAGCGTGTTGGGGCCGGCTCCGGACGGCTGGGCGGCGGCGGCCGGCGATCCGACGGTGGCCGCTCGAGAGCAGGCCGCGAGCGCGGCGAAGAGAAGCAGATTCCTCGCCGCGCTCGGGATGACACGGGCTGCGCCCGGAATGACAGATACTCTCATCAGATCTCCCACCCCTTGCGCCACTCGCGCGTGAGGAACTGGTTGGCGTCCGGCGCGTTGGTGAATTCCATCTTCGCCGCGTCGTAGTAGACCTTCCGGCCCTGGCCCGCCCGCAGCGCGGCGATGCCCAGGCACATCGTTTCGGTGAGCGCGGCGGCGTACTCGAACGGCGAGCTCGCCTGCCCGTTGCCCTTGCAGGCCTCGACCCAGTTCATCTCGTGGCTCGTGGAGATGCGCGGGATCGTCACCGGCACCACCGCGCCGGCGTCGCCGACCTGGCTCGAGTAGAGGCGAGGATTGTCTCCATAGGTATTGTGAATGAGTATACCCTTGTCGCCGATGAAGATCGCGCCGCCCTCGGAGTCGAGCTTCACGTAGTCGGGCAGCCCGTCCGGGCGGGGCGGAAACAGCCCGCCGTCATACCAGAAGAGCTTCACGGGACCCCGCTTGCCGACGGCGGGATACTCGTAGTGCACCGTGGTCGCCATCGGATACGAGACCTGCTTCTGGGTCCCGCGCGTGCCGGCCGGCGACCCCGCCGGCGGCGGCACCGTCATCGTGCCCCAGAGCGACGAGGTCCCCTCTATCGACGTCGGCTGGGTAAGGTTCAGCGCCCAGTACGCCTGGTCGATGAGGTGGGCGCCCATGTCGCCCAGCGCGCCGACGCCGAAATCCACCCATCCGCGCCACGTGAACGGGTGGTAGACCGGGTGATACGGAATGTCCTCGGCGACCGGCCCGAGGTAGAGATCCCAGCGCAGCCCTTCCGGCATCGTCGTCGGCGCGTTGCCCAGCGACTGCGCCAGTGACCGCATCATCTGGGTGATGTTGCCCTGCTGCATCACCGCCGTCCCCGGCGTCGCCGCCGGGCGCGGGAGGCCCTGCGCCCAGAAGCGCGCCGGGCGATCGGTGTAGATGTGCACTTCCTTCACGTTGCCGATCACGCCCGCCTGCACCCACTCGACCACGCGCCGCGTACCCTCGCGCGAGTGGCCCTGGTTGCCCATCTGGGTGACGAGCTTCGGGTTCTCGCGGGCGAGCCGGGCGAGCGTCCGCGCCTCGTACACCGAGTAGGTGAGGGGCTTCTGGCAGTAGACGTGCTTGCCGGCCTTCATCGCCGCCGCGGCGACGACGGCGTGGTTGTGATCAGGGGTCGCGATGAGCACGGCGTCGATGTCCGGCTGCTTCGCGAGCATCTCCCGGAAGTCCTCGTACCTGTTCGCCTTCTGGAACGCGTCGTTCAGCTTCACGGCGTTCTCCGAGGGCGGGCGGCCCTGGGCATTCGGCTGCGCGCCGGAGGCGATGGACTTGCTCACCGCGACCATGTCGACGTCGCAGAAGGCGACGAGGTTCTCGCTGAGCAGCGCCTGGGCGTTGCCGCGACCCATGCCGCCGACGCCGACGATCGCGATGTTCAGCCCCGCGCTCGGGACGCGATACCCGCGGCCGCTCAGGAGGCCAGAGGGAATGATGGTCGGGAAGCCGTTGGGAAGGATCGCGGCGCCAAGTGCCAGCTTGCCGGCGTCGGCGACGAATTCACGGCGGGATTTCTTGTTGGACATTCGAGTCCTCGTCGGTTGGGTTTTCACCACAAAGGACTCGAAGGACGCGAAGGAAAGCCCTGCTGGTGACAGCAACGACTTCCTTCGTGTGCTTCGCGTCCTTCGTGGTCAGAGGCTGTTCACGGCTTCCAGGTTCCTTGTGCCACCTGCGGCACGAACTTGTCAACGCCCTTGCCGGGGTAGTCCAGCGTCCTGCCCTGCTCCGCGCTCTGGTACGCGGTCATCAGCATGCGCACGACGTCGAGCCCATCATCGAACGTCAGCCGCGCTTTTTCCTTGCCGAGGAACACACGGACGAAGTGACGGTCCTCATTCTCGTAGCCGTAGGCCTGCGCCTCGTTCGCCACGACGGGCATCAGCCCCATCTCGGCGTTCTGCTTCTCGACCAGGTCCTCGCCGGCGCGTCCCTTCACCTCGCGGCTGAAGAACAGGCGCAAGCCGGCGTCGAGCGAATTCCACTGGAGCGAATACTCCGGGCCGAGGAGCTCGGCCGAGAGGCGGAGGCCGGCGCCGATGTAGCTCCACGAGGTCGTCGCTTCGCCATGGACGGTGTGGCCATCGGCCGTCTCGAATTCGACGTGCAGGCTGGCGTAGTCCTCCGACGGGTGCTTCGCGTAATCGACCTCGTTGCCCATCGCCTTCCGGAGGCGCTTCACGTATTCCGGCCGCGACCACTTGAGGCTCGCGATGTGGGCGGTGACGCGCTTCGGCTTCACCGTGGACAGTGATTCGCCCGGCCTCGTGAGCAGGTGCTGGATGAGGAGCGCCGAGTGGCACATCATGTCGTTGAGGACGCCGCCTCCCTGGAGCTCGCCGCGCCAGAACCACGGCATGTGCGGGCCCGAGTGCTCCTCGCCCGCGCGAGCCAGGTACGGCCGTCCGGTCGTGGCGGCTCCGCGCGCCCAGAGGAGCGCGTGGCCTGCCTCGACCTGCGGCGCGAAGACCTGGTTCTCGAGATAGCCGGTCGGCACGCCGATCTTCTTCGCGATGCGGACGACCTCCTTTGCCTCGGCGACGTTGCGTGCGAGCGGCTTCTCACAGGCGATGCCGAGGAGCTCTCCGCGGCCGCGATCGACGGTGTCGGCGATCTCCTCGAAGTTCTCGATGCGCGCCTGGTTCGGGCCGGTCACCCAGATGGCGTCGATGTCCGGATCGGCGACCATGTCGGCGATGGACGAGTAGGCCTTCGCCGCTCCGACGTCGAGCTGGCGGGCGTACGCTGCCGCGGTGGCGGCGTTCTTCCGGTTCGGGCTCCAGACACCGAGGACGTCACAATCGCGGACGCCCTTCATGCCGAGCATGTGGAACTTCGCGTTGAAGCCGGAGCCGATGAAGCCGATTCCCAGCCGGTCTTTTGAGCGCTTCAAATTCGGGGTTTCTTGGCGAGGGTTTTACCGCGAGGGACACGAAGGACGCGAAGAAAGACCAGGAGGGGTGTCTCCTCGCGTCCTTCGTGGTTCAATCTTTCTCCGGACGTACGAAGGTGGCCATCAGGTCGTGTGATACGCCCAGCTTGGCGTTCGCCGCATCGCCGCAGCCGTTCCAGTTCGGGTTGAACACGTTCCCCATGTACTGGAGGTCGCGCCAGCCCATGGCCGACGAGAAGAACCCGGCGGCGGTCATGTCGCGGAAGCGGTTGAAGAAGGTGACGCCGTAGGAGTGCTCGGGCTTCGCTTTGCGCGGCCAGGCGATGTCGTCGAGCACCTCACGGCGCTGGGCATCGGTCGCCTGGATGAAGGTCTTTCCATCGAAGCGCTTGCGGCATTCGTTGTCGAGCCAGGCGAGGCCGCCCCGCATCGCGATGCGGTTGTTCTCCGAGGTGAGCGCGTCGCTCAGGACGAAGTCCATGTACTCGGGGGCTTTCGCATCCGTAGCACTGCCGGAGCGATCGTCGCGGGGAATCACGTAGTCAGCGAGCACGCGCACGGTCCGGAATTCCTTCGCCGTGAAGAACTTCGGCACGTAACCCTGCTGCTGCTCCTCGGCCGCGGCGAGCGAGGCCATGAAGCGCTCGACCCTTTCCATCTCCGGCGACGCGGCGACGCCGGCGAGCGGCGTGACAGCGGCGAGCTTGAAGAGATCACGCCTGGAGATGTCATCCTGAGGGAGCGTAGCTCCCGAGGGATCTGCTTTGTCTGGTTCGGCGACAAGCAGATCCCTCGCTTCGCTCAGGATGACGGCAGGCTGGCTCGGGATGACAGGCAAATTCTTCTTCACAGGGCACCTGCCTTGCGCTGCTCGGTGATGTAATCGGCCGTGCGCCAGGCGAGCGCGAGGATCGTCCAGGTGGGATTCTTGTCGGCCTGGGTGACGAACGGACCGCCGTCGGCGCAGAAGAGGTTCTTCACGTCGTGCGCCTGGCAGTTGGCGTTGAGCACCGAGTCGCCCTTGTCGGCCCCCATGCGCACGCCGCCCAGCTCGTGAATGATCGAGCCGCCCGTCGACAGGCCGTAGCCCGGGCTGGTGGGCATCTGGCCATTGGGAGTGCCGCCCATGGCCACGATCAGGGACCGGAAGGTCTCCTGCATGTGCTTCGCCTGCTTGTACTCGTAGTCGCTCCACTTCCAGTGCACTCGAAGCACCGGGATCCCGAACTTGTCGACGGTGTTCGGGTCGATCTCCACGTAGCTGTCGGCGTTGGGGATCATCTCGCCACGACCCGAGAAGCCGATGGAGGCGCCGTAGTACTTGCGGTACTGCTGCTTGAGCGCCGCGCCGTACCCGCCGCCCTCCTCGCGCCGCTGGATGCCGCCGCCAAAGCCGGCGCTCGGCTGGCCCAGGCCGCCGTACACTTCTATATGGTAGCCGCGCGGGAAGTCGAGCTTCCTGTTGTCGAGCCACCACGGCATGTAGACGTGCATGCCTCCGACGCCGTCCTCATTGTGCGGAACGTGGTCCACCATCGCCGGGATGAAGCCGGAAACGTCGGAACCGGTCGTGTCGGTGATCCACTTGCCGACCTGGCCGGAGGAGTTGGCGAGACCGTTCGGGAACAGCGTCGACTTCGAGTTGAGAAGCAGGCGTGCCGACTCGAGCGCGCTGGCCGCGAGCACGACGATCCGGGCGCGGACATGGCGGTCGGTCATCGTCGTCTTGTCCACGTACGAGACACCGGTCGCGAGCCCGTCACGGCCGATCGTCACCTCGCGCGCCATGGCGTTGGTGATGAGTCGCAGGTTCCCGGTCGCGAGGGCCGGCGCAATGAGCACGTCGGGGCTCGAGAAGTTCGCCTTCACCGAGCAGCCGCGGTTGCACTGCCCGCAGTAGTGGCAGGCGGCGCGGCCGGGGAGCGCCTTGGTGGTGATCGAGAGACGGGCGGGAATGCAGGTGATGTTCAGCTTGTCCGACGCCTTCTTCACGAGGAGCTCGTAGCAGCGCGGCTTCGGCGGCGGCTGGAAGAAGCCGTCGGGATGATTGCGCAGGCCCTCGTTCGTCCCGAAGATGCCGATGAACTGGTCCACCCGGTCGTAGTACGGCTTCACGTCGTCGTACGAGATCGGCCAGTCGAAGCCGAGCCCGTCGATCGACTTCCCGCGAAAATCGTCGGGACCGAACCGGAGCGAGATGCGGCCCCAGTGGTTCGTGCGGCCGCCCAGCATGCGGGCGCGCCACCAGGAGAACGGCTGCGAGCCCTGCGCCGTCGTGAACGGCTCGCCCTCGATGTCCCAGCCGCCGTCGCAGGCGTCGAACTCGCCGAAGGGCCGTGTCTTCGTCGCCGCGCCGCGCCGTTGCGTGGCGTAGGCGGGCACGATCATCTGGGAATTCTTCGAGGCGTACCACGGACCGCCCGCCTCGAGCATCACGACTTTCGCGCCGGCTTTCGTCAGGGCGTAGGCGGCCATCCCGCCCCCGGCCCCCGATCCGATGATCGCGACGTCGTACACGGTCTGCTGCTGGGACATGCGTTGTTCTTCCCCGGGAGAGAAGGATTGGCGCGCCGCGCCGGAAGGACGCCGAAAAATGCCGCGACGAGGTCCGGCGCGTAAGGTGACGTGACTGTGCCGCTCAGTACTCGAGCGCCGACAGGTAGCCGATGCTCGTCTTCGCGAAGACCATCGCGTCGGCGGGCGAGTCGTGCTCGACGAAGTAGTGCCCGATACCCGCCTGCGTCGCGGCGGCGAAGACCTGGGCCCACGGATAGGTGCCCGCGCCGACGTCGGTCTGCTTGAAGTCCGGCGCGCCGGTCGAGTCCTTCACGTGCAGCATGCGGAACCGATTGGGATACCGGCGGAGGAGACTGATGGCGTCGGCGCCACCGGCGTACGCCCAGTGCACGTCGAGCTCGTAGCTGACGAGCGAGGGATCCGTCTCCGCCAGCAGCGACTCGAATGGCGTCGTGTCCGCGCCCTCGGCCTTCTTCATCCCTTCGGTGTGGTTGTGATAGGCGAAGCCGAACCCGGCGTCCTTCACCCGCCTGCCCGCCTCGTTGAACGCGACCGCGAGCCGCTTCCAGTCATCGGCGGTACGCGCCTGGAACGGCGGCGAAGCTGCCACGATCCACTGATTCCCGAGGGCCCGGGCGGATTCGAAGATCCCCGTCCAGGCCGCGGGATCGCGCGGAATACCGATGTGCACCGAGGGCGACGTCAGCCCGTTCTGGTCGAGCACCGCCCGGATCTCCGGCGGCGTGAGCGCGTGGCTTCCCCAGAACTCGATCTCCTTGTAGCCCATCTTCGCGAGCTGCCCCAGCGTCCCCGCGAGGTCGGCCCGAGCCTGCGTTCGCACCGTGTAGAGCTGGATGCCGATCCGGGAGAGCTTTCTCCTCGGCGGTGAGCCGACCAGCGCGCCGGGAGCGACGCTCGAGCAGCCGGCCAGGGCGAGGGCGGCGCCTCCGAGCGTGACGAAGAAGGACCTGCGGTCGAGTTCAGTCATGGGGAGAGGATACGGCGCCAGAGGACGTCACGGAAGCGTGATGCGCATCAGCCTGGTCCACGCCGCGAGGCGTCGCCGCCTGGCGTCGCGGCCAGGCCTTCACGACCGCCTCGCCGATCCGGCCGAGCGTCACCTGCGCCTCGTTGTCCACCACCCAGCGCTGGTCGGTGTTCTCCTTCGTCAACGCGCAGGCGACGACGCGGGACTGGAGGTAGAAGATCGCGCATTCGGTGCGCGCGGCGTTCACCGAGCCCGTCTTGTGGGGCGCGCGCACGCCGCTGATGTACCGCTGCATCTGGTAGCTGTCCTGGTTGGCGTCGAGCATCGCCAGCATGGCGCTGTCGGACTTCGCGTCGACGGCCTGGCCACGCGCGAGCAGCTCGAACAGGCGCGCCATCTCGTTCGGCGTCGTGACGCCGAGCCCGTATTTCTCGCTCGAGTCGGGAGCGACGGAGGAGGCGAACGTCGACACCTTGTGATGCACCTTGGTGTGCTTGAGGCCGAGCGCCTCCATCTTGTCCCAGACCCGCCGGATGAGGATGCGGTCGAGCAGCAGGTTGGTCGCCGTGTTGTCCGACGTCGCGATCATGAGCGCCGTCGCGTCCCGCACGCTGAGGACCAATCCGTTGTGCAGCAGGAACAGCACGCCGGACCCGCCCACCTTGTCGATGCCTAGCATCGTCAGTGGATCGTCGAGGGAGAGCGTGCCCTTCGCGACGAGGTCGTAGACCGTCACCATGACCGGCACCTTGATCAGCGACGCCGTCGGGAAGGTTTCGTCGCCGCGGCGCGAGAGCCTCTCGCCGGTGTCGATGTTGTGGATGGCATAGCCGACGACGCCGTGATGCGCGTCGGCGATGGCGTCGAGCGACCGCCGAAGGACGGCCGTGTCGGTGCCGGCAAAGCCCGGGACCTGGGCCCGGGCGGGCGACGGACCGCATACGAGGGTAGCGAGGATGAGCAGGGCGGCCGGCTTCAGGATCGTCATCACTGTCCTTCCATGGGGTGGCGGCATCATACTGTAGCGATCAGCAGCCCGCCGCCATCCCGCGGGAACGCCACCATTTTCCCGATGCCCGCATGCCTCGCGCTCTCCGGCTTCCCGTCGTCCTCGCGGTCCTCGCCCTGCCCCTCGGTGCCCAGGCTCCCCTGACGGCCCATCAGCGGCTGGCGCGGGAGGTCTACCGCCAGCTCGTCGAGATCAACACCGTGGATGACTCGGCGGGATCCAACACGCGCGCGGCCGAGGCGATGGCGACGCGATTCAGGGCCGCCGGGTTCCCCGCCGCCGACGTCCACGTGCTCGTTCCCCCGGGGCGGCCGACCAAGGGCAACCTCGTCGTTCGCTACCGGGGCCGGGCCGGCGCGGCCGTGAAGCCGATCATGCTGCTCGCGCATCTCGACGTCGTGGCGGCGCGGCGCGAGGACTGGCCGCGCGATCCCTTCATCCTCCACGAGGAGAACGGCTACTTCCTCGGCCGCGGAACGTCGGACGACAAGGCGATGGCGGCGATGTTCGTCGCCAACCTGCTGCGCATGAAGGCGGAGGGCATAGTGCCCGACCGCGACCTCATCCTTGCCCTCACGGCCGACGAAGAGGGCGGCGTCCCGCCGAACGGCGTCGAGTGGCTCATCGCCAACCATCGCGCGCTCATCGACGCGGCCTACGTGATCAACGAAGGCGGCGGCGGCACTCTCGCCGGTGACACCCCGATCTTCCACACGATCCAGGCCGCCGAGAAGGTGCCGATCCACTACACGCTGACGGTGACCAATCCCGGTGGCCACTCGAGCGTGCCGCGGCCCGACAACGCCATCTACTCGCTGGCCGACGCCCTCGGGCGCATCAGCCGCGCGCCCTTCCCGGTCGCGCTCAACGCCGTGTCACGCGACTTCTTCACCCAGACCGCCAGGGTGGAGCCCGATCGCGCCATGGCCGACGCCATGCGCGCGCTCGTCGCCAACCCCGGCGACGGCGCCGCGGCGGCGACGCTGGCCCGCGATCCCCGCTACAACTCGATCATGCGCACCACCTGCGTCGCCACCCGCATCGCCGGCGGCCACGCCAACAACGCGCTCCCCCAGACGGCGACGGCCAACGTGAACTGCCGCATCGTGCCGACGTCGAACGCGAACGAGGTGCTGGCGGACCTGCGCCGCATCGTCGCCGACACGGCCGTGAAGATCGAGTGGACCGGCAACCTGAACGAGCGATTCGGCGCGGCGCCGAGCCCCGTGGAGCCGGCCCTCCTCGCGGCGACGACCGACCTGACGAAGACGATGTTCGGCGACATCCCCGTGATTCCCGCGATGAGCACGGGGGCGACCGATGGCCGCTTCCTCCGGGCGGCCGGAATTCCCACATATGGCGTGAGCGGGATCTTCAGCGCCCCGGGGGAGAACAACGCGCACGGCCGCGACGAGAAGCTTCGCGTCAAGTCGTTCTACGACGGTCTCGAGTTCCTCGACCGGCTCGTGCGGCGGCTGACCGGCGCCCCACGGATGTAGCCTCGCGGATCAGAGATACGGAGACGCGAGGCGGGCGATCCCGTCCCGCACCCGCACGAGGAACGGCCGGCCATCGGCATCCTCGAGCGTGAACGGCCTGCTCGCCATGATCCGCTCGTCGACGAGTCGCTGGATGCGCGCCGCGAAGTGCTCGTCGTAGCACTCGACGTCGAGCTCGAAGTTCAGGCGGAGGCTTCGCGGGTCCCAGTTGCTCGTCCCGACGAGCGCCCACGACCGGTCGATCACGAACAGCTTCGCGTGGTCGAACGGCGCCGGCGTCAGGTGCACGCGGCAGCCCGGCTTGAGCAGCTGCCACAACATCGCGCGCGACGCCCACTGGGCCACGGCGATGTTGCCCTGGTCCGGCAGCACGATGTCCACCCGGACACCGCGCAGGGCGGCGACGGACAGCGCGGTGAGCACGGCGACGTCGGGCAGGAAATACGGGGTGACGATCGCGATGGTCTCGCGCGCCGACGCGATCGCGCCGAGCAGCACGTGCCGGACGATCTCGAAGTCGCGATCGGGCCCGTCGGTGATCACTCGCGCCGCGATCGGCCCGCGCTGCGCGATCGGCGCGTACCACGCGTGCCCCTCGAGTGCCTCGCGCGTGACGAACAGCCAGTCCTCGGCGAACGCATCCATGAGCTGGTGCACCACCGGGCCGAGCATACGGAAGTGCACGTCGCGTATCGGACGTCGCGGCGACGCGGCATTGACGTTCCCCGCCTGGATGTTCATTCCGCCGGCGAAGGCGATCGCTCCATCGACGACGAGCACCTTGCGGTGCGTGCGCAGGTTGAAGAACGCCACGCCCCGGCGCGAGACGATGGGCAGGAATCGCGCGGTGGGCACGCCGGCGCGGCGCAGGGCCCGGTGCACCGGCGGCCAGGTGTAGCGCATGCCGACGTCGTCGATCAGCACCCGGACCTGGACGCCGCGCGCCACTGCCCGCCCCAGCGCCGCGACGAACCGGCTTCCGGCCTCGTCGTCGCCGAAGATGTAGGAGCAGAGGGCGATCGAAGTCGTCGCGCCGTCGATCGCCGCGAGCATCGCGGGATAAGCTTCGTCGCCGTCGATGAGCGGCTCGATGGAGTTGCCGCTCACGAGCGGCCGGCCGGTGAGGTGTCCGGTGAGGCGCGCGAGGCCGGCGAGACGGGGACGGGGCTGGCCGGTCAGCCAGGTGGGCTGGTCGGGCCCCATCAGCGCCGATGCGATGCGCCGGCGCTCGCGCTGGATGTCGATGGCCTGGCGCCGGATGCGATTCAACCCGAACAGCCCGTAGAGAACGACGCCGACCACCGGCACGAGCCAGATGAACCCGACCCAGCTGATCGCCGCGCGCGTGTCCCGCTTGTGGAGGACCGCGTGGAGGCTCGCCGTCACGTCGACGACGAAGAGCAGCAGGGCGAGCCATGCCTGCCAGTCGTCCGGCAGGAGCTCGGGGCGGAACCGGGGCATGGCGGTCAGCGAAGCAGGCGCGGTGGTCTCACGGCCTGAACATTGGCAGATCGCGGGCCTCCGTGCACAGATTCACTGCATGCGAATACCCGCCTTGCTGCTGGTTGCCCTGGTCACGACCCCGGTCGGAGCGCAGGGCTACCCCCCGAGCCAGCGCGGAAGCGTCATGCAGAACGTGGCGCTGACGCGAATCGAGGTGACGTACGGCCGCCCGGTCGCCCGCGGCCGGGCGCTCTTCGGCCAGCTCGTCCCCTGGGACAGCGTCTGGCATCCGGGCGCCGACTCGGCGACTACCGTGGCGTTCGATCACGACGTGCTGGTCGAAGGCCGGCCGCTCGGGGCGGGCACCTATTCGCTCTGGGTCATCCCGCGCGCCAGCCAGCCGTGGACGATCATCTTCAGCCGCGCGGCGCGCGTGTTCCACAAGCCTTACCCCGGCCCGGCGGAGGACGCGCTTCGCGTGGACGTCGCGCCGGAGACCGCGTCCCACGTCGAGTCCATGTCCATCGAGTTTCCAATGGTGCTTCGGGACGAGGCCGTGCTGCGGATTCACTGGGGCACGCTGGCGGCCTCCATCAGGATCAAGGCTCCCTTCAGGCCGGAGTGACCGCTCGATCTTCCGGGCGCCGGCCGATCGGCCCGGTGCCACCTTACTCAATCCAGTCTCCCATTTCATGACCGCACACCGCCCCGTACACGACGCCAATCTCCCGAAGCCGGTCGGCCCCTACTCACCCGGCATGGGATTCGAGCGGCTGATCTTCGTGTCGGGCCAGGGCGCGACCGATCCTGCGACGGGCAAGCTCGCCGGCGCCGACGCGGCCGCGCAGACCGAGCAGTGCCTGAAGAACGTGCGCACGATCCTGCGCGCGGCAGGCTCCGACCTTCAGTACGTGCTGCGCTGCGGCGTCTTCCTGCTGGACATGAAGGAATTCCAGGAGATGAACGCTGTGTACTCGCGCGTGTTCGGGGACCATCGGCCGGCGCGGACGACCATTCAGGCCGCGGGCCTGCCGGGCGACGGGCTGCGGGTCGAGATCGACTGCATCGCCTACGTGCCCTGAGTCAGGATTTCGGCCGGCGCTGCTCGTACGCCTTCAGCGCCGTGTACGCGAACGCAAGGACGGTGTCGTCGAGCTGG
>CAMLHT010000047.1 GCA_946479895.1 uncultured Gemmatimonadota bacterium
CTGATCCGCGTTCTCCGCGTCATCCGCCTGATCCGCGTGTCCCCCTTCCGTCCATCGCGCCAGACGCCGCTATCCTCGCGCAAAGGCGGATCGCCTCCTTCATGCTCGAAGGATCAGCAACGCCCTTCCCCGCAATATCCAGCGCGGTTCCATGATCCGGTGACGTCCGCGGAAAGGGCAATCCCAGGGTCACGTTAACCGCCGACCCGAATGACGCCACCTTGATCGCCGTCATCCCGACGTCGTGATAGGGCGCGATCACCGCGTCGAACTCTCCCCGCATCGCACGCACGAACACCGTGTCGGCCGGGAATGGTCCGAGCAGGCCCGACGCCGTCGCCGCCGGGCGAAGCAGCAGGTCGTCCTCGCGGCCGAACCGCCCACCGTCGCCCGCGTGCGGATTCATGGCGCAGAGCGCGATCCGCGGCTCGGCGATCCCGAACCAGTCGCGCAGCCCGTGGCGGGTGACGTCGGCGGTGGTGACGATGACTTCCTGCGTCAGCGCGTCGGGAACCTCGCGCAGCGGGATGTGCGTCGTCGCGAGGACCACGCGCAGCCGATCCGACGCGAGCATCATCGCCACGTCGCGGCCGGTGAGAGCGGCGAGCATCTCCGTGTGCCCCGGATAGTCGTAGCCGCCGGCGAGCAGCGCGGCCTTGTCGATCGGCGCCGTGACGATGCCATCGACGTCGCCGGCCATCGCCATGCGCACCGCGCGCTCGATCGCCTGCCCCGCGGCGGCACCGGCACGGGCCGGATCCGCGTTGGCGTATTCATCCGGCCCGACGACCGTGAAGTCGGCGAGCCCCGCGATCGCGGCGTCACCGAGCGCGGCCCGGACGATCTCGGGACCGATCCCGCGCGGATCGCCGAGCGTGACCGCCAGCCGCGGCCGATCGCCCGAACCGCCCCGCGCGGTCATCGCGTGACTACAGGCCCGGCGGGCCCGCGAAGATGCGCGTCGCTTCCTGCGCGCGCTCCGGATACATCTGCACGTACACCGTCTTCCGCTGCTGGTCGATGTACTTGCGGGTCTGGAGCACCTGCTGGAGCTGGAACCGGATGCGCGACTTCAGCTCGTCGTACGTGTAGTCGCCCGGCTCCGAGGTCGACGACACCTGGGCGATCACGTACTTCGAGTAGCCGAGGGCGGTCGGGATCGGGAAGGAGACGATGGAATCCTTCTTCACGTCCCGCAGGCCCGCCTGATAGCTCGCCGGCAGCGAATCGAGTGGCTGCTCCGGGATGAGGCCAGGCGCATCCTCGGCGGGGTCGTGATGGAGCCGCGCGATGGTGTCGAACGGCACGCCACGACGAAGCACGCCCACGAGACTGTCGGTGAGCTGGCGGGCCCGCGCGACGTCTGTGGAGTCGATCGCCGGGATGATGAGGATCTGGCGGACCTTCACTTCCGCGGGCGGATTCGCCCGGTCGAGGCGCAGCAGGTGGAAGCCGAACGGCGATTCGATGACCGGCGACACCTCGCCCTGCTTGATCGCGAACGGGCCGAAGAGCCGGCGCTCGAGCTCGATGGGGAGGTCGCCGCGCTTCCGCCAGCCAAGGTCACCGCCCAGATCCTTGGTGCCGGCGTCCATGGATTCGCGCTTGGCGATGCGCTCGAAGTCTCCGCCGGCGCGGATCTCGTCGCGCAGGGAGTCGGCCTTCGCCCGCGCCGCGGCCTTCGCCGCCGCCGAGGGGATCGGCGCGATGACCATCTGGCGCCAGGCGATTCCCGACTGACGCCGCGGGAGCGCGCCCGCCTTCCGCATCCGATCGAACTCCGCCTGGACCTGCGCCTCGGGCACGACGACGGAGGGGATCTTCTTTTCCTGCCGGAGCCGTCCGACGAACTGCTCCATGGTCTTGCCGCGCTTGTACTGCGCGGTCATGAAGCGCCGGTAATCCTCGGGCGTTCCATACCCGGCTTCGGCCAGTGCCTGGCGGAAGGCGGCCTGGGACGGGTACTGCGCGGTGACCTGCTTCATCATGTTCTCGATGGCGCCGGCGGCCTCCACGTCGGCGATCTCGATGCCGGCTTCCTTCGCCTTGATGAGGAGCACTTCCTCGTCGACGAGGTCGTTGAGGGCCGAGTTGACCATGGCGGCCTGGACCGGCTTCGTCGGCATCCCCGCCCCGCGCCGCATGAAGGCGGCGAGCGAGTCGCCGAGGCGCCGCTCGACGTCGTAGGCCGTGATGGGCACGTTGCCGACGACGGCCACGATCGCGTCGAGCTTGATCGTCGTGTCGCGCGTCTGGGCGGCGGCCGGGCTGGCGAGCACGAGCGCGCCCGCGGCAGCGAGGAGGAATCTGTTCATGTCCATAGTCTACAAGGATTCAGGCCCGAAGGTCCCCCCGGAATCTGTCATCCCGAGCGCAACGAGGGACCTGCTTCACCTGAAAGCAGGTCCCTCGCTGAGTTCGGGATGACCCGGGGAGTTACGGCCGCTTCGTGGCCGGCGGCTGGACGCCCCCGGGGATCGGGATGCTCGACGGCTGGCTGGCGCGGGCCGAATCGGCCGACGCGCGGACCTTCCGGGCGGCTTCGACTGCCCGGTCGATGCCCGCGGCGTTGATCTCGGCCTCGTACTTCGCGTCGAGGGCGGCCTTCACCGGCATCTGCACCGGCACCGGGTTCGCCTCGCCGGCCATGATCCGGCTCATCAGCGAGTCGACGCGAGCGGCGGCGATGCGCTCACGGTCCTTCTCCGTCTTGCCGCTGTCGGCCAGCTCCTTCGGTGTCAGGCCCAGCTGCGTCCACGTCTGCTGGACGAGGGAGTTGAACTGCCCCTTGAGCGCCTCACGCTCGGCGGCCGGCACGTCGACCTTCGCGCTGTCGGCCTTGTGGAGCAGGAGCTGGCGCATGGTGAGGTTCTTCGTGAACGCGTTGACCTGCGTGTCCGGCCAGGTCGGGACGATCTGCATCACCTGCCCCCGCGTCTGGCCCGGCATCACGTCCACCCAGCCGAGGAATTCGGCGACCGTCATGTCACCGCCCTTGAAGGTGGCGACGACCGTGCGGTCCTTCTTGTGCACGCCCGGGTTCTTGATCGCTTCCTTGATCGCGGCGGCCGAGTTGGACTTCACCTCGATCTTGCCGCTCTGCATCAGGCCCTCGGTGAGCGTGCTGTCCACCGTGTTGGCGACGATGCGGGGGAACATCTGGTCGTACTGCGTCTTCACCGTGGCGTACGTCGGCCGCTGGATGATGTGGTAGCCGTACGTGGTCTCGATGAGGTTCTTGTTGATCTCGCCCGGCTTGACCGCCTCGACGCCGGCGCTGAACTCGGGGACCATCTCCCCGCGCTGGAACGGCGGGTAGAGGCCGCCGTTGTCCTTCGACCCCGGGTCGGTGCTGTAGCGCTTCGCCATCGCGCCGAAGTTGGCGTCGGTGAGCTGCGGCAGCACGCCCATCGCGACGCGCCGGACGGAGTCCTTCTGCGCCGGCGTGGCGGGCTGGCCGTTCGGCGACTGCGGGAAGCCGAAGAGGATGTGACGGGCGGCGATGACGCCGGCGGCGCCGGAGTTGTACGCCTTCTCCGGGTCGCTCGTGGTCGACGGGATCTTCGAGCGCAGCGTGTCGATCATCATCGAGACGCGCATGTTGTCGAAGATCGGCTTGAGCGCGGCATCGACGTCGCCGGCGAGCGAATCGTTGTGCGCGGCGGCGAGGCCGAGGCGCTGATAGTCACCCCACAGCTCGGCGACGATCTTCGCGTTCTCGGGCGACGGCTCGATGCCGATGCGGGAGTTGCCGAGCAGCGCGCCGAGGCGCGTGGCCGAGAGCTCCTGGTGCGCCGCTTCGGCGGCGACGTCCGTGTGGGCAGTGAGAGCGTCCTTGAGGCCCTTGCAGCCGGCGAGGGCGAAGGCACCGAGCACGATGGCGATGGCGGAACGAATGCGCATTTGGGAAAGGGCGGGTAAAAGCAGATCCCTCGCTGCGCGAGGGATGACAAGCAGGAGCAGATCCCTCGCTGCGCGAGGGATGACAAACCAAGAGCAGATCAGACGAGTGACCGAAGCGCCCGGACGAGCCCTTCGAGCATCGGCGCGCCACCGAGGCGAGTCAGCTTCAGCGACAGGGGGATCGCCCGCCGTACCTCGGCCTGGAACTGGACGTCGTGGAACGCCGCCGACAAGCCCTTCATTCGAGGGACCGCCGTCTCGCGAAAGGTAATGCGCGCTTCATCCGGGCGCACCAGGATGCTCTCGATGCCGAGGCTCCCCCCGACCACGCGCAGGGTGGCCAGCGCGAGCATCCCCTCCGCCGGGGGCGGCAGGGGGCCGAAGCGATCGCGCAGCTCGAGGCGGAGCCGCTCGATGTCCTCGACGCCCTCGACCCGCGACAGCCGCCGGTAGACGTCCAGCTTCGCGTCCGGGTCGGCCACGTACTCGTCGGGCAGGTAGTTGGGGGCGTCGAGCGTCACGTCCGACGGGGTGAGCTTCGGCGCATCCTCGCCCTGGAGCAGGCGCTTGACCGTCTCGTCGAGCAGCCGCAGGTACAGGTCGAAGCCGACGGCATGGACGAATCCGGACTGCTCCGGCCCGAGGATGTTCCCCGCCCCGCGCAGCTCCATGTCCTTGAGCGCGATGCGATAGCCCGAGCCGAGGTCGGTGTTGTGCTCGAGGACCTTGAGGCGGCGATCCGCGTCGGGATCGATCGCGTCGGGCACGAGGAGATAGCAGTAGGCGCGGCGGTGCGACCGGCCGACGCGCCCGCGGAGCTGGTAGAGCTGCGCGAGGCCGAAGTGGTCGGCCCGGTTGACGAACATCGTGTTGGCGTTCGAGACGTCGAGGCCCGACTCGACGATCATCGTCGAGACGAGGACGTCGATCTCGCCGCTCACGAACCGGTGCATGACGTCCTCGAGCTGGTGCTCGCGCATCTGCCCGTGGCCGACCGCGACGCGCGCCCGCGGGACGATGCGGCGAATGTGGTCGGCGATGCCGTCGATGGTGTCGATGCGGTTGTGGACGAAGAACACCTGGCCGCCGCGATCGAGCTCGCGGGCGATCCCCTCGACGATGAAGTCGTCGTCGAACGGCTCGATGTAGGTGAGCACCGGCGAGCGGTCGCGCGGCGGCGTCTGCATGAGGGTCATGTCGCGCAGGCCGGCGAGCGACATGTGCAGCGTGCGCGGAATCGGCGTGGCCGTGAGCGTGAGCACGTCGGTCTGGAGCTTGAGCTGCTTGAGGCGCTCCTTGTGCTTCACGCCGAACCGATGCTCCTCGTCGACGACGATGAGGCCGAGGTTCGCGAACTCGACGTCGGGGCTCAGCAGGCGATGGGTACCGATGACGATGTCCACCTTTCCCGCCTTGATGTCGGCGACGACGGCGGCCTGCTCCTTCGCCGTCTGGAAGCGGCTGAGCATCGCGACGCGGATCGGGAAGTCCGCGAGGCGCTCGGCGAAAGTGCGCGCGTGCTGGTCGGCGAGGATCGTCGTGGGGACGAGCACGGCGACCTGGCGCTGCGACTGCACGGCCTTGAACGCCGCGCGCACGGCGATCTCGGTCTTCCCGTAGCCGACGTCGCCGACGAGCAGCCGGTCCATCGGGCGGGGACTCTCCATGTCCGTCTTCACCGCCGTCGTCGCCGTGCGCTGGTCCGGCGTGTCCTCGAAGAGGAACGACGACTCGAGCTGCGCCTGCCACGCGGTGTCCGGCACGTGGGGCGGCCGGCTGGCCATCTTCCGCTTCGCGTAGAGGACGAGGAGCTCGGCCGTCATCTCCTGGATGGCCGCGCGCGTCTTGTCCCGCTGCGACACCCACCGCTTGCCGCCGAGGCGGTGGAGCCGCGGCGCCGGGTTGTCCTCGGTGATGTCCTCGGCCGCGCGATACCGCTCGATCTGGTCGATGCGGTAGAGCGGCACGTTCAGCCGGTCGCCGCCCTCGTACTCGATGACGGCGACCTCGATCGTGTTCTCGCGCACGAACATCGTGTGGAGGCCGCGATAGATGCCGATGCCCTGCTCGAGATGGACGACGTAGTCGCCTTCCTTCAGCGACAGCGCGTCGATCGTGTAGCCTGTCGTGTAGCGACGCTTGCGGCGAATGCGCCGCTCGCGGCGGAAGATCTCGTGGTCGGTGAGGATCCGGAGGCCGAGCCGCTGGCCGTGCGCGGGAATCGTGAAGCCGCCGTCCAGCACGCCGACGGTCAGCGCCGCCGTGGTCGCGAAGCCCTTCTCCTCGTCGCTCAGCAGCTCGTCGAGGCGGTCGCACTGACCCTGGTTGTCGCAGAGGATGACCGTGGGCGCGCCGTCGCGGAGGAGCCTGCGCAGCACGCGAATGTCCCTGTCGATCGCCTCCGGCGGAGAGAGAGGAAAGGTCAAGGTCGCGACGCCGTCGACCGTTCCCGGCTCGATGGCGCGGAGCGTCCCGTACGACGCCAGGCTCTTCGCCGTCACCGACGGCGTCTCGAACAGCTCGTCGCGCGGCGCGACTTCCTCGCCCCGCCGCCGGGCGAGCTCGATGTGGTGCGCGGCGTCCTCCCATGTTCGCGCGAGCTCGGGCTCCACGTGCGTGCCGCGGGGGATGAAGGCGATCGTGTCCGGCGGGAGGAGCGACAGGATCGAGCGTCGCTCGGTCGCCTCCGAGCTTTCCGGCGCGTGGCCGTCCACCGGCAGCACGAGCGCGAAGTCCACGGCGCGGGTCGAGCGCTGGGTCGTCAGGTCGAAGTGCTTGAGATCGATGATCTCGTCGCCCCAGAACTCGGCGCGCACCGGATCGGCCATCCCGAACGAGTAGACGTCGAAGATGCCGCCGCGGATGCTGAACTGCGCGACGTCCTCCACCATCGGCACGCGCTCGAAGCCGATGGACTCGAGATGCGCCGCGAGCTCGGGCAGGCGATGCACGCCGCCCTTCCGCAGCTCCACGCGCAGGTGCGCGAGCGCGCGGGCCATGCGCGTCTTCTCGAGCACGGCGCGGGAGGTGGTGAGCAGCACGCGCAGGTCGCCGCGCATGAGCCGCTCGAGCGTCTCCACCCGCTCTCCCGCCACTTCCATATGAGGCTCGGCCTCGCCGAATCCCTCGCGCGGCGGATAGAGGCCCACCGGCATGTCGCTCAGCGTCTGGAGGTCGGCCAGCCAGCGCTCGGCGTCAGGGAGCGCGTCGGTGACCACGAGCAGGAACCGCGACGGAAAGGACTCGGCCAGCGCCGTCACGAGCACGGCGTCGGAGGAGCCGACGAGCCCTCCGATCGTCCGGCGCTGGCCGGGGGCCGGCAGGTCGGACGCGACGTCGTGGAACGCGGGCAGCGCGGAGAGCGCGCCGATGATGGACGGCAGCGCCATCAGACGTCCCGGCGGCGCGCGGCCACCACGAGCGTCTCGAGGAGGAGCGCGGCCAGTGTGGCGACGAGCACCGGCACGAGGAGCGAACGGGTCGAGGCAGCGCTGAAGGCGGACGCGCGCAGGGCCGACACATCACCGGTCAGGACCGTCGAGCCGGGAATCAGTTGCTGGATCTCACTGGAGGACATTCGGGACAACTGCGATTCCCTCACGGGCGGATTGACGACGATGGCGCCGGTACGACGGCCGGCGGCGCGGAAGTGGTAGACGCCCGCCGATGCGGGCACGCGGACGCTGTCGCCGAGCGCGACGACGGAGCCGTCGGGACGCTCGAGCTGATCGGCGGCGGGAGGACGCTTCACCCAGGTGCCGGGCGACGCGGAAACCACGACGCCGGGATCTCCGGACAGGCGGTCGGCGATCGTCGCCGACATCCAGGGGATGAACCCGGCAAGCACCGGCAGCCTGGTCGCCGAGGCATTGAGCGCCGACCCGACGACCACGTACCGCGAGCCGCCGACGATCCACGGCGACTGGCCGATGGCGGCGAGCGTGTCGGCGATGGCGCCCGACTGGGCGACGAGGTCGTATCGCTCGCTCACCGGGACGCGCCCGAGCGTCGCGGACGATGCGTCGACGGCCTGCGCGCGACGCGGTCCGAACCGCCACGGAACGCCAAGCCTCTCGAGAGCGCGGTTGGCGGCGCCGAGACGCACGGGGTCGGACGGCGCCGTGATCAGCGCCGGCAATGCGGGAATCTCTTCAGCCGGCCCGACGGCGATCGCGCGTCCGGCCGTGATGCGACCCGACGTGCGCAGGGCTTCGAGCGCCAGCGCGGCGAATTCACCGGCGCCGGACGTCGCGAACACCGCGGGGGCCGGCCCGATCCACGCCGCGAAGTAGCGGATGTCGTCCGCGGCCAGCTCGTCGGGTGCGAGATCCACGCTCCCACCGACCCATCCCCGCTCCGGCGGCGAGGCGCGGATGACCGTCTCGGCGTTCGGCGCGTCGGTGCCCCGCGCGAGAGTGCGTCCGGCGAGCGTGACGCGATAGGTGAGGGAGTCACGCGCGGAGATGCGGAGCGCGACTTCGCCGCGCGGCGACCAGCGCACGGGGCGGGCCTCTGCCGACGACACCGCGTGATTAACCGGCGGCTCAGTTGCCGGCACCCAGAACGTGGCGCGGATGTCGTCGTTCTCCACTCCCGACGGCCAGCTCGTGCGCTGGCCGTCGGTGAACACGAGGACGGACTTGCCGCCCTGACGCGCGGCGCGGGCGAGGCCGAGCGCGCGCCGCGTCACCGCGGGAAGATCGGCGTCGGCGCTCGTGGGGGACAGCGCGGCAATCGCGTCGCGAACGGTGGCGGCGGGACCTCCGGCGACCACACCGTCGGCGGTGACGAGCCAGACGTTGTCGGACGGGTCGGTCGCGTCGACGATGTCGATCGCCGCCGACTTGAAGCGGTCGAGCACCGAGCGTCCGTCCACGACCAGGCCGCTGCTCAGCGTGTTGTCGATCACCACCGCGATCGCCGCGGGCGCATGGCCGGCGCCGATCATCCGCCCGATCGGCCGCGCGGCGGCGACGCTCAGCAGCAGGACCGTCGCGACGCGAAGCAGCATCAGCAGCAGGTTCCGCAGTCGCATCGTGCGGCGGTTCTCCTGCTCGGCGCGCTGGAGGTAGCGCACGGCGGGGAAATCCACGCGCGTGCCGACCCGGCGGCGAAGGAGATGGAGCAGCAGCGGCACCGCGGCGGCGAGGCCGAGCAGCATGAACAGCGGTGAGAGCAGGCTCATGGCAGCTGCTGTCGGGCGGCGAAGGCGCGGCGCAGCGGGACCCCGAACGGCATGTCGGTGTCGATCGGCTCGTAGCCGGCGCCGAGGCCGCCGAAGATGCGTCGCCAGTCGGCGATGACGTGCTGCACGGTTTCGCGATACGCGGCACGGACGTCGGCGACGCGCGTCGGCAGCTCCACGTCGCTCTCCGGATCCACGAACAGCGCTTCGCCGCCGGCCGGCAGGTCCCGCTCGGCCGGATCCATTATATGAAGGACCGTCACGTCGTGGCCGGCGGCCCGCAGGCCGCGCACCGCCGTCTCGACTTCGGCGACGTCCATGAGCAGGTCGGAGATCAGCACGACCATCCCGCGACGACGAATCAGCCGGCCGGCCTGGTTGAGCGCGGCGCCGGCGCTCGAGGCCCGGCCGCTTCCCTCCTCCGTCAGCCCTCCGATGAGCCGCCGCCACTGGCCGCGTCGGGCGCGAGGCGGGATCGCCGTGCGGATGCGATCGTCGAACCGGATCAGGCCGACCGCGTCGCGCTGGCGCAGCAGCAGGAGCGCGACCGCGGCCGCGACGCGTTCGGCGTAGGCGAGCTTGGTGAGCCGGGCGACAGCCGCCGGGTCGCGGGGCGAGATGGCGGCCCCGCTCCACGCCATGGATCGGCTCACGTCGAGGACGATGCTGGCGCGGAGGTTGGTCTCTTCCTCGAACTGCCGGATGACCCACCGATCGGCGCGCGCGGCGATCTTCCAGTCGAGATACCGCAGGTCGTCGCCAGGCTGATAGGGACGATAATCCGCGAACTCCACCGAAAATCCGCGTCTCGCGGAACGGTGAAGACCGGTCATGAATCCATCGACGATCCATCGGGCCACGATCTCGATCCGGCCCAGCGACGCAAGGGTCGCCGGATCGAGGGTGTGGGCGTGGAGCTGCTGCCCTTCAGCCAATTGAGGTTCGCTCAGGTACGTGGAGGAAGGTAAGTGGGAGTGGGAGTGGGAGTGGGAGTGAATGGAAATGATCCAGTTGGCGGAGAAACGGTACCGTGATACCCACCGCATTCCGCGAAACTTTCGGCCTTTCCTCTCACAGGAGCGGAGCGTGTCCGTTCGCGGATATCAGGACCTTGTCGTTTGGCAAAAGTCGGTGGAGCTCGCTGTCGCGGTGTATGAGTTGAGCGCGTTTTTTCCGGCCTCGGAGCGATACGGGATCACTCAACAGATTCGCCGCGCGGCGGTGTCGGTATCCAGCAACATCGCCGAAGGGTCGGGGCGGGCGACAGCGCCGGCGTTGATCAACTTTCTCTCGCACTCCAGAGGGTCGGTCAAGGAAACCGAATCGCTGCTCCTGGTAAGTCAGCGCCTCGACTTTCTGCCGTTCTCCCGTGCAGAGAAAGCGATGGAATTGACGGACGAGGTGTCTCGAATGCTCGTGACACTCCAACGCCGCCTGAAGGGCCGTTTGTAAACCCTTGCAGCTCATTTTCGTTCCCGTTCCCACCCCCACCCCCACTCCCACTCCCACTCCCACTTCCCTACCTCTAGCCTTTCTCCGCGCCTCGCCACAATTTGTGTACAGTCCGACGGAGAGACAGCATGGCGACGAATCTCATGAAGCGCGGCTTGATCGCCATCGCCAGCGCGCTGGCCCTTGCGGGCTGCGCCACGGCCGACCTCCGCCCGGGCGTCGTTCGCCACGAGACGCCGAAGCAGATCTGGAGCAAGTTCCACGGCCCGGACGTGATGATCCGCGCGACCGTGGTGGCGACCAACAACTCCCGCGTCATCCAGCCGACGGTCTCACTCGGCGACAGCGCCTGGATAGTCGTGGGTGACATCGGCGACGACGGTACGCTGCGGATCGTGTATCCGGCCCGCCCGGGCGACCCGCACCTGGTGCACAGCCGCGGCAGGTTCGATGCGCCGCGCTTCCAGCCTCGCGTGGTACTGCCCTTCCGGCCGACCGCGTTCTCCACCGCGCGCACGGCGCCGGGCATCACGTTCGTCATCGCCTCGGCCCTGCCGCTCCAGCTCGACAAGCTCGCCGAGGGCGAGCGCTGGTCGGTCTTCGACGTCTACTACGACAACCACGAGAACGACCCGCGTCCGGCAATCACCGACCTCGCGGCCGCGATCTCGACCGACGTCGGCCAGGTGTCGATCGCCTACGCGCCGTACGCGTGGGGCTTGGTCGGCTCACGGATGGGAGCGGCGCAACGTGCGACGCCGTACGACGATTCGAGGCGGAGGCTGCCCAGGCCGCCGGGCTGAGGACCTGGCGCCCGACCGCTTGCTGATGGCTCGGCAGCAGCTGTCGGCTATCGGGTCCAGCGGCTAGCCCTCGGCTATGGCTATGGCTCGGCTATGGCTATGGCTCGCCGACGGCCATAGCCCAGCCGAGGGCGGAGCGATAAGCGGATAGCGAGCCATAGCCATAGCCGAGAGCCCGAAGCGGAACCCGATAGCCGACAGCCGCAGCCGAGCCGTCTTCTCGAGCCGATAGCCGATAGCCGATAGCCGACAGCCGAGAGCCGAGAGCCGAGAGCCGAGAGCGATTCGAACTCACACTCTCCACTATATTGAAGGGTTCTACAGAAACCCTGCCCCGCCGAGACCGCTGTGAAGCTCGACCACATCCGCAATTTCTGCATCGTCGCCCATATCGACCACGGGAAGTCGACGCTTGCCGACCGCATCATCGAAGCAACCGGCACGCTGCAGAAGCGCGAGATGAAGGAGCAGGTGCTCGACACGCTCGACCTCGAGCGCGAGCGCGGCATCACGATCAAGCTGAACGCGGTCCGCATGACGTACCACGCCGAGAACGGCGAGGACTACGAGTTCAACCTGATCGACACGCCGGGCCACGTGGACTTCACGTACGAGGTCTCGCGCTCGCTCGCGGCCTGCGAGGGCGCGATCCTCGTCGTCGACGCGTCGCAGGGCATCCAGGCGCAGACGCTCTCGAATCTCTTCCTCGCGCTCGACGCCGGGCTGGAGATCGTGCCGGTGCTCAACAAGATCGACCTCCCCGGCGCCGAGCCGGAGCGACGCAAGCAGGAGCTGCATGACCTCATCGGCGCCGACCCGGACGAGATCCTCCTCGTCAGCGCCAAGGAAGGCCTCGGCATCCCCGCGCTGCTCGAGTCGGTCGTCCGCAACGTCCCGCCGCCGAAGGGCGACCCGAACGCGCCGCTGCGCGCGCTGATCTTCGATTCGTACTACGACCGGTACCGGGGCGCGATCCCGAGCGTGCGCGTCGTGGACGGCACGCTCAAGCCGGGCATGCAGATCCGCTTCGCCGCCGGCTCCGGCAACGCGTACGAAGTCGCCCAGGTCGGCTACAACCAGCTGCGCCAGGTCGTGGCCGACCAGCTCGGGCCGGGCGAAGTCGGCTACGTCGTCGCCAACGTGCGCTCGGTGGGCGAGACCCGCGCCGGCGACACGATCCTCGACGTCACGAAGCCCGACGTGCAGGCGCTGCCCGGCTACAAGGACATTCACTCGATGGTGTTCGCCGGCGTCTACCCGACGGACACGCAGCAGTACGAGGGCCTGCGCGACGCGCTGGAGAAGCTCCAGCTCAACGACGCCTCGCTGCGCTACGAGCCGGAAACCTCCACGGCGCTCGGCTTCGGGTTCCGCTGCGGCTTCCTCGGGCTCCTGCACATGGAGATCGTCCAGGAGCGCCTCGAGCGGGAGTTCGACCTCACCCTCGTCACGACGGTGCCGACGGTGGAGTACCACCTGCACCACGCCGACGGGACGATGGAGCTGCTCGAGAGCCCGGCGAAGATGCCCCCGCCGGACTCCATCGAGCGGATCGAGGAGCCGTACGTGAAGGCCCGCATCATGGCGCCGGCCGAGTACATCGGCCCGATCATGACGCTCGGCACCGAGCGCCGCGGCATCTACAAGAACATGACGTACCTCGACACGCAGCGCGTCGAGTTCGACTGGGAGTTCCCGCTCGCCGAGATCATCCTCGACTTCTTCGACAAGCTGAAGACGATCAGCCGCGGCTACGCGAGCCTCGACTACGAGATGCTCGAGTATCGCGAGAGCGACCTCGTGAAGCTCGACATGCTGATCAACGGCGAGGCCATCGACGCCTTCTCCGTGATCATCCACAAGGAGAAGTCGTACGAGTGGGGCCGGAAGATCGCCGACAAGCTGAAGGAGCTCATCCCGCGTCAGCTCTTCGAGGTCATCATCCAGGCGGCGATCGGCAACAAGGTCATCGCCCGCACCACGGTGAAGGCGCTCCGCAAGGACGTGCTGGCGAAGTGCTACGGCGGCGACATCAGCCGCAAGCGCAAGCTCCTCGAGAAGCAGAAGGAAGGCAAGAAGCGCATGAAGCAGGTGGGCTCCGTCGAAATTCCGCAGGAAGCGTTTCTGGCGGTGCTCCAGGTCGACTGACCATGCCCGACGTCGCGCAGGCGAGACTCTCCGTCGGCGAGATGCGTGTGCGAGGGCGGATGACCGCATACCGCCTCGTCGACGTCGGCTACGGCATCAGCCTCGACCGCGCGGCGGCGATCCTCGGCGAGCAGACCGGCGGGCGCGTGCGCCCCGACCGCGCGCGGGCCGAGAGCATCGAGATCCGGAATCCTCCGCTGCTCGCGCGACTCGGCTCGCGCACCATCGACATCGACGGCGAGCCCACCGAGCTCCAGGTCTCGGTGCACCTGTTCGACTTCGGGGTCTGCTCCATCGCGCTGTCGGCGAAGACGCCCGACTTCGTGAGCTGGGAGGCGTTCGTGAACTTCGGGCGCGCCTTCGACGACGACGAGGAGCTGCCGCGCGTCCTCGCCGAGGAGGTCGCCGGATTCGTCCCGCGCATCACGCCGGCGATCGATCGGCTGGCGCTCTCGCCGGTCACCGAGGACTACACCGTGTTCCGGGTGGACTCCCTTGCCGGTCCCGATGGCGATCGCCCCGGCCCGGTGTCGTTCCCGGACGATGCGATCATCCCGCTGCTTTCCGCCGACGAGCCGACGCTCTCGCGGGAAGCCCGGTCCGAGCTCGTCTCGCGACGGTTCTCGTACTACGCGGACGAGCTGGTGGTCGTCACCTGGGACAACGCGCTGATCGTCGAGCCGGATCGCGGCGACAAGGACGTCGAGTACGTGCTGGAGTTCGCGAACGCGCAGCTTCTCGAGCTGCGGGTATACGATGCCCTGCTCGACGCCGAGCTGCCGGTGCTGTACGACCGGATCGAGGCGCGGCGCCGCCGGCCCATCCCCACGCGCCGATACCGGCCGCTGCTCGCCGAGCTCCAGACGCGCGTCGCTGACATCGTGGAAATCGTGGAACGCGCCGACAACGGCTTCAAGGTGGTGAACGACGTCTACCTCGCGCGGGTCTACCTCGGCGCCCTCGAGGTTTTCCGCGAGCAGGCGTGGCGCCGGGGCATTGACCGGAAGCTGCAGATCTTCCGCGACACCTACTCGATGCTGAACGCCGAGGCGCAGTCGGCGCGCGGCGAGCTGCTGGAGATCATGATCATCCTGCTGTTCGTCGCCGATATCGTGATCGGCTTCCTCCACTGACACCTCATTCGGGCCGGCGGCAGTGCGATGGAATCGTCAGCCCGACGTCGGTCTCATGTTCCAGTGGAGCGCCCGCCCGCCGATGCCGGGGTCGTCGATCAGCTCGCACGACGCGATCACGTCGAGGCGACCGCGGCGCAATACCTGGAGCGGGAACGACCAGGCGCTGATCATCCCGCGCTCGATGACCCTGGCCAGCTCCTCCTTGAACGACGCCTGATGCTCCTTCGGCACGAGATCACGTAGTCGGCCACCCACCAGATGATATTTCGTGGCGTCGAGCATCCTGCCGCCGGCAGCGTTCACTTCTCGAATGGTCGTCTCGCACGTCGTCAGGAAGAGTGGCGTCGGAGCGCGATCGAACAGCACCTCGAGGTGCGCCAGCCGGCGCTCGTCGGCCACCCGCCGGGTCTCGTTGCGGCGCCGTTCCTCGACGAGCTCCTCTTCCGCGGCCTTCAGGAGCTCGAGCGACGACATGAGCCCTTGCGTGAGCGGCGCGACTTCCGCCGGAGCCGCCGCGCCATCGGACTTGAAGAGCGAGCCGACGTGATAGAGCAGCCGCTGCCTTTGCAGCGCCAGGGTAGCGACGAAATCGTCGCCTGTCTTGCTGGGCGATTGCATGAGAGTCTCCGACCTGTCCAGCCCCGCTTCAAGCGGGGACCCACGTCGGAGGACATCGTTCGATGTCGGGCGGCGAGAGCCTTGAGCCCTTTGGATGAATTGCCCGCGGCGGGATGTTGCGGGCGTCACGACGGCTACGCCGTATCCAGTTCTGATCCTAGCGATTTCCGCGCCCTGCGGAAAGAACATCCGCGAATAACGCGATAGTAGATGCTGGCCCGGTCCGCTAACGTACCGTCAGATGCGAACACTCGTCATTCAAACCAGCTTCCTCGGCGACATGGTGCTCACGACACCATTGTTGTCGCAACTCGCTGTGGATGATCAGGTTGACGTGCTTGGCACTCCAGCGGCGACAGCGCTGCTGGCCAACCACCCGGCGGTTCGCGAGGCGATCGTGTACGACAAGCGCGGCCGCGATCGTGGCATCCGTGGATTCTGGCGCCTCGCCATGCAGCTCCGCCGCAACGGATACGATCGCGCGCTCCTGGCCCAGGGCTCGACGCGCAGCGGCGCGCTGGCGATGGCTGCGCGCATTCCGGTGCGCGTCGGCTTCGATACGTCCGCCGGACGCTCCTTCTATACGGAGCGGGTGCCGTACGTCGAGAACGAGCATCATGCAGCTCGCCTCCTCGCCCTGGCTCACGCGCGGGAGGACGCACCGCGCAGGCCAAGCTTGTATCCCGGAGCCGCCGAGCGCGCGGCGGTGGATGCATTGCTCGGTGATCGCGACCGGTCCTCACTGGTGGCTTTGGCCCCCGGAAGCGTGTGGCCCACGAAGCGCTGGCCGGGGTACGCCGCGCTCGCTCACGCCATCGCGGCCGACGCCACCATCGTGGTCATCGGCTCCGATGCGGACGCCCCGCTCGCGCGCGAGATCGCCGTTGCCGGCGGCGACCGCGTCATCGACGCCACCGGGAAGCTGTCGCTGCTCGCGTCGGCGGAGCTCATCGGCCGCTGCCGCGTCCTCGTAACGAACGATTCGGCGCCCCAGCACCTGGCCTCGGCGATGAACACCCCGACGGTCGCGATCTTCGGCCCGACCGTTCCCGCCTTCGGCTTCGGGCCGCTCGCCGAGCACGCCGCGACGGTCGGAATCGATTCCCTGGCCTGCCGACCCTGCGACCGGCACGGGCCGGTGGCGTGTCCCCTTCGCCACTGGAAGTGCATGCGGGACGTGAAGACCGCCGATGTTCTGGCGGCGATTGAAAACGTCACCCGCTAGCTTTTCCTCATGGCCTCCAAGAAGAAGCAGCGGTACATCATCGGCGTCGACCTCGGCGGAACGAAGATCTTCGCCGGCGCCCTGAGCGAGGATGGAAAATCGCAGCATGGCATGCGCTCCATCCCGACGGCGCCCGAGCTGGGGGCCGAGGGCGTGGCCGAGCGCATCGTGGGGCTGATCCAGGGCGTCATCCTCGACACGATCGGCGAGACCGGCGCGGCGCGCGAGGACTTCATCGGCATCGGCGTCGGGGCGCCCGGGCCGCTCGACCGCGAGAAAGGCCTCGTGATCGTGGCGCCGAACCTCGGCTGGAAGAACTATCCGCTGCGCGATCGCGTCCAGGACGCACTCGGCATCCCGACGGTGCTCGACAACGACGCGAACTGCGCGACGCTCGGTGAGTGGTGGCAGGGCGCGGCCCGCGGCGGAAACACCGTCGTCGGCATGACGATCGGCACCGGGGTCGGCGGCGGCGTGATCATCGACGGCAAGCTGCACCACGGGGCATCCGACGTGGCGGGCGAGATCGGCCACACGACCATCGATCTCAACGGACGCCACTGCAAGTGCGGCAACTACGGGTGCATCGAGGCGTATGCGTCGGGACCGGCGATCGCCGTGCGCGCGCGTGAAGTGCTCGTGCGCGAGGAGACGGCGTCGCTGCTGCCGTCGCTGGTGAACGGAAACCTCGAGGACATCACCGCCGAGACGGTGTACCAGGCGGCGTCGCAGGGCGACGCGGTCGCCAACGAGATCGTGCGCGACACGGCGCGCTACCTCGGCGTCGGCATCGCGAACCTGCTGAACATCCTCAACGCCGACGTGGTGGTGATCGCCGGCGGTGTGACGCGGGCGGGCGACGCGCTCTTCGTTCCCCTGCGCGCCGAAGCGCGCCGTCGCGCGTTCAAGCCGGCGGTCGAGGCCGCGCGCATCGTGCCCGGCGAGCTGCCCGGCACCGCGGGAGTGATCGGCGCGGTGGCGGTGTGGAAGCAGGTGAATGGAGGGATGGGATAGTGGGAGTGGGAGTGGGAGTGGGAATGGGAACGGGAAAGGGAGCTGAGTGGCTGACGGAAGGAACAGCAGCTGACTTACGCTGAGCGGCCACTTCCACTTCCACTTCCGATTCCACTTCCACTCCCACTCCCACTCCCACCCACTCACACCCACCACCACTCCCCCCCCCCCACCCCCCCCCCCACCCCCACCCC
>CAMLHT010000048.1 GCA_946479895.1 uncultured Gemmatimonadota bacterium
GTTCAAGGCGGCGGACTCCGCCTTCTGCCCTCCGCCCTCCGTCCTCCGCCCTCCGTCCTCCGTCCTCCCCCCTCAGTATTTGGCCAGGTAGCTCTCCAGCTCCCAGGCGCTGACCTGGGTGATGTACTCGCGCCACTCCTGCCGCTTCGCCTCGACGAAGTGCCGGGTGATGTGCTCCCCGAGGGCGGACTTGATCACCTCGTCCTTCTCGAGCTCGTCGAGCGCCTCGCTCAGGTCGTGCGGCAGGTCGTCGATCCGGAGCCGGCGCCGCTCCCGGAAGCTCATCTCCCAGATGTTCTCGTTGACGGGCTCGCGCCAGTCGGCCGACGTGTCCAGGCCGTCGAGCCCGGCAGCCAGCATCACCGCGAGCGCCAGATACGGATTGGCGGCCGGGTCGGGCATCCTGAGCTCGACGCGCGTGCCCACCCCCCTGCGATCGGGCACCCGGATCAACGGCGAGCGGTTGCGCATCGACCAGGCGACGTTCACCGGCGCCTCGTAGCCCGGCACGAGGCGCTTGTACGAGTTCACGAGCGGGTTGGTGATCGCGCACATCCCGCGCGCGTGCCGGAGCAGTCCGCCGATGTAGTGCAACGCCGTCTTCGACAGCTCCCACTCGGCGCCCCGGTCCCAGAATGCGTTGTCTTTCCCGCGGAACAGGGACTGGTGCGTGTGCATTCCGCTCCCGTTCTGCCCGAAGATCGGCTTCGGCATGAACGACGCGAGCAGCCCGAACTGCTGGGCCACGTGCTTCACGACGAAACGGAACGTCGCGATGTTGTCCGCCGTCTTGAGCGCGTCGGCGTAGCGGAAGTCGATCTCGTGCTGGCCGTGGGCGACCTCATGGTGCGCCGCTTCGACCTCGAAGCCCATCTGCTCGAGCACCGCGACCATCGCGCGCCGCGCTTCCTCCCCGAGGTCGGCCGGCGCGAGGTCGAAGTATCCGCCGACGTCATGCGTCGTCGTCGTCGCTTCGCCGCTCGATCCGGGGCGGAACAGGAAGAACTCCGCCTCCATGCCCGCGTTCATCGAGTAGCCCATCGCCGCTGCGCGAGCGATGACCCGCCGCAGCACGGTGCGAGGATCCCCCTCGAATGCCGTTCCGTCGGGCCGGTTGATGTCGCAGATCAGGCGGCAGATGCGATGATCCGGATCGCCCCACGGAAAGACGCGAAAGGTGTCGAAGTCGGGCTTGAGGAGCATGTCCGACTCCTCGACCCGGACGAATCCCTCGATCGACGACCCGTCGAACATCATGTCCCCGTCCAGCGCCTTCTCGAACTGCGACGCCGGGATCTCGACGTTCTTGTTCACCCCGAGGATGTCGGTGAACTGCAGCCGCATGAAGCTGACGTTCAGCTTCTCGGTGAGGTCGAGGATGTCCTTCCGGCTCGCGCCGGTGGTGTCGCTGACGAGCGCTGTGGGCTTGCGGGGCACGTGGTCGGTCCGGCGCGAGAAACAGGCGAGCTGATGGCTATGAAAGGTACGGGTCCGTCGGGCGGAGTGAAGTGCGGGGCATGGTCATTGCCCGCCTCGCTGTCATCCCGGAGATCGCAGCACGGGATCTGTCGTTCCCAAATCCATCAATGGAGCTCAACATGAAAGTTCAGGACATCATGACCGGCGAGCCACGCTCGCTGACCCCGCAATCCACCGCCCGCGAGGCCGCGCAGCTCATGAAGGAGATGGATGCCGGCGTCGTTCCGATCGTCGAATCCGATTCCTCGCGCAAGCTGGTCGGCGTGATCACCGATCGCGACCTGGCCATCCGCCTCGTCGCCGAGGGGCGCGACGCGTCCGTTCGCGTGTCGGAAGTCATGAGCTCGGGTCGCCTCGCGACCTGCGGCCCGACCGACGACGTCGATCGCGTCATGGAGACGATGAGCCGCGAGCAGGTTCGCCGCATTCCCATCGTCGACGAGCGGGGTTCGCTCGTGGGCATCGTCGCCCAGGCCGACATCGTCCGCAAGGCCAACGACCGGAAGGCCGAGCAGACGGTCGAGAACATCTCCCAGCCGGGTCACTGATCGCCCCGACCGGCCCGGTCAGCTCTCGATGATTGGAGCTGACCGGAGCAGGTCGGGCAGTGCCTTCGCGACGGAGGTGAACTGGAAGCGCCCGGTGATTCCGGCCATCCGGTCGAGCGTACGCCGGTCGGCCCGCGTCGCCACGCCCCGCCCGAGCAGCGACTGTGCGCGCATTTCACTCGCCCGAAGATGCATCACTAGCGGTTCGCCGCTCGCCTGTCGCGACTCGATGAGTGTCTTCCATACGATCAGTGGCACACCGCGGAGGCCTCCGGTCGTTCCCAGCCGGACGCGCATCGCCAGGACGTCGGCCGTCGACACCGGCACCTCGAGCAGCGTTCCGCCCCACCGACGGACCGCGTGTGTGGTGCGGGGCACCGGCAGGTAGCCCACTTCGACGTACTTCGGCGGCACGCGGCTGGAGTCGTACTCGAAGCCGTGTTCCACGAGGACGTCGTACGCCCACTCGCTCTGGTAATCGACGGCGAACGTCGCGTTCCGGTGGCCGCGCACGCGAACGCCCGTCGCGTCCTCGATGGCTGCGCGCGTCGCCGTCAGCTCGTCGCTGAACTCCTTCGCGTACGGCCGGGCCTTGGCGGGCTCGGTGGTCGTCAGACACGCCACTTCATGTCCGGCGTCGCAGAGGCGTTTCGCCAGCTCGCTCCTGGTTTCCACGAGCGCGCGTGGCACGAAGAACGTGGCCGTCGTGTTCGTCCGGCTCAGCGCGTCCAGGAACCCCGTTGCCACTGCGTCGACGCTCTCTGACTGGCCTGCCGGCAGGTCGAGGTCGACGGTGACCAGATTCTGATGCGAAGTCATGCGCCGGAGAAGGGCAGCGACCGTGCCACGCGCCGGCACGGGACGCACTGGAGCGGGTGGCTAGCTTTGTCGTATGAATGCAGCCGCCGAAACCGGCAAGCCGACCTGCCCCAGATGTGGCGCGCCGGCGAACGGAAAGTTCTGCTCGGAATGCGGGACGACGCTGGGAGCCTCTTCCTGCGCCGCCTGTGGTGCCGGACTCATCGAGGGTGCGAAATACTGCCACCTCTGCGGTCTCCCCGCGGGCGCGCCTGCTCCGGCCTCCGAGCGACGGCCCGGCTCGGCCATGTCCCTGCCGTGGATCGTCGCCGCGATCGCCCTTCTCGCCTTCATCGCCCTGATCGCGGGCCAGAAGTTCGGCGCCAATAATCCGTCCTCGCAGCCGGTGGCCGACGATCAGCCGGTCCCGGCCGCCGGTCCGGCTCCCGACATCAGCCAGATGACGCCGGCCGAGCGGGCGATTCGCCTCCACACGCGGGTGATGACGCTCCGGCAGGCGGGCAAGCAGGACAGCGTGATGATGTTCGCCCCGATGGCCATCGCCGCGTTCGAGATGCTCGGAAATCTCGACCTCGACTCGCGCTACGACCTGGGGATGATCGGCGACGCCTCCGGCAATGCCGCCCTGGCGAAGGCCCAGGCCGACACGATCCTCCAGCAGAACCCGAATCACCTGCTCGGCCTCATTCTCGCCGCGCGCGCCGCGCGAATGGAGAACCGTGCCGCCGACGAAAAGCGCTTCTACCAGCGCCTCGTCGCCGCCGAGCCGGCCGAGCGCGCGAAGCAGCTCGGCGAATACCTGACGCACGAGAACGATATCGTCATCGCTCTCGACGAAGCGCGGCGAGTCGTTCGCCGCTGACCTTATCCAACCGATGATCATTCACGTCGCGCACAGCCCGGACTCGGACGACGCGTTCATGTTCTACGCGCTCGCCGCCGGCAAGATCGATACGGAAGGCCTCACCTACGTTCACGAGCTGCAGGACATCGAGACGCTCAACCAGCGCGCGCTGCGCGGCGAGCTCGAGGTGACTGCGGTCTCCATCCACGCCTACGCGTACCTCGCCGATCGATACGCGCTGCTGCCACACGGGTCGTCCATGGGCGACAAGTACGGACCGCGGCTCGTCGCGCTCCGCCAGTACGACCGGGAGAGCATTCGCGGAAAACGGATCGCCGTCCCGGGTCCGCTGACGACGGCATACCTGGCATTGCGGCTCTATCAGCCGGACTTCGTCGCGGTTCAGACTCCGTTCGACAAGATCGAGCAGGCCGTGAAGGATGGCTCGGTCGACCTCGGCCTCCTGATTCACGAGGGCCAGCTGACGTACGCCGACGATGGGTTCACCCTCATCGAGGACATGGGCGCCTGGTGGTTCAGGGAGACGGGCTACCCCCTGCCCCTTGGCGGGAATGTCGTCCGCAAGGACCTGGGGCCGGACCTCATCAAGAAGATTTCGCGCCACTTGCGCGCCAGCATAGCGTATTCATTGGACCACCGCGCGGCCGCGCTTGATCACGCCATGCAGTATGCCCGGGGCCTGGATCGCTCGAAGGCCGACACCTTCGTCGGCATGTATGTGAACGAGTGGACCCTCGACTACGGCGAGCGCGGCAAGCAGGCAGTCCGGCTCCTGCTGGAGCGTGGCGTCGCCGCGGGGGTGATCCCCAAAGCCGTCGACGTCGAATTCGTCTCGGACTGAGCGGATTTCACCGGCGTTCCCGACCGTCGTATCCGCTGCCGTGAGGGCGCGGCGTGGTCAACGTATGGCGCCTTTATCTCGTAGTTGATTCGATGCTTAGCTGTCATGTGCCATACCGAACAGTCGCGTTCGGCCTGCTCGTCTTTGCTGCCCGTCCCGCTCTTGCCCAGAACGACACGCTCCGCCTGACGATTCAGGCCGCCGTCGCGCAGGCGCTCGCTTCGTCGGACGAAGTTCGGATCAGCCAGGCCCAGGTCGAGCTTGCCGACGCCCAGGTCACGGCGGCGCGCGCCGCCGGAATCCCGCAGGCGCGCCTGACGTCGACCTACTCGCACGCCTACGAGAACGCGCGCGCCAACGCCGTCGGCTCGGTGTTCAACCAGCCGAACACCTACAACACTTCGCTGAATCTCTCGCAGGCCGTCTTTCAGGGCGGCCGCATCGTCGCCGCGCGCCGCGCGGCCGAGAGCACCCGCGAGGCCGTGCGATTCGACCAGCGCGAGACCCGCTCCCGGGTATCGGTCGACGCGCAGCGCGCCTACCTCCAGGCGGTCTATACCCAGCAGGTCGCCGCGCTTCAGGACACGAACCTCGCCCTCGCCGCGGCGCGCCTCGCGCAGGTGGAGCAGCTCGAGCGCGCGGGCCGCGCCGCGCGCTACGACGTCCTGCGCGCTCGCGTCGCCCGGTCCAACATCGAGCCGCTGGTCATCCAGGCGCGCAACGATCGCGACATCGCGCTGATCGAGCTGAAGCGACAGCTCAACATTCCGGTCGCCCAGCCGGTGAAGCTCACGTCGGGCATCGACTCCGGAACGCTCTACGCGTCGATTGCGAGCCTCGTCGACACCACGCTGGCGCCCGATCGCGCGTCGTTGCGCTCCGCGGAGCTGACTCTCCGCGCGAGAGAAGAAGCCGTCCGCATCGCGCGAGCCGACTACATGCCGAGCCTCTCGGTTTCGCTCCAGTCGGGATATCAGGCCTTTCCCCCGCTGGGGATGGGCTTTCCGTCCCGGCTCGGCTCGAGCTCCGGCGACTTCTGCAACCCGCCCAGCGCGACGCAGCGGTGCCAGAACGGTGGCTGGTTCAGCGATCGCTCGCTGAGCGCCACCATGAGCTGGCCGATCTTCGACGGATTCCGGACGCGCTCCAACGTCAACGTTGCCCGCGCCCAGGCGAACATCGCGAGCCTCCAGCTCGGCCAGCAGCGCGAGCAGGTTGGTCTCGACGTCGCTCGCGCCCGCTCGGAGCTGCGCCGGGCGATCGCCGCGTACGAGGCCCGCCGGCAGACCGTCGCCGAGGCCACGGAAGCCTTCCAGCTCGCCACGCTTCGCTTTTCCACGGGGCTGAGCACGCAGCTCGAGGTGTCGGATGCCCAGCTCTCGATGCTGAACGCACAATCCGGCGCCGTCCGTTCCGTCTACGACCTGTATCTGGCCGCGGCCGACCTCGCGCGCGCGCTCGGGCAGCCTGTGCCCACGCCGCCGCTGCTGCCCGCCGGCCAGTGAGAACCCCGATGAACTTCCGCACGATCATCACGTTCGCCGTCACCAGCGCGCTGGTCGCGTGTGGAAAGACTGAAACGCCGTCCGCAGCCGGTGCCGCGCCGGCCGGGCGCGGAGGCGCCTCCACTGGTGCGCCTGCTCCTGGCCGCGCCGGCGGTCGGGGTCCCACCACGCTGACGCTGTCGGCGAGCGACGTCGCCGTGGTCCAGCCGACCACCATCGAGGACGTGGCGTCCATTTCCGGCGACCTGCATCCCATCGAGACGGTCATCGTGCGCTCGCGCATCGAGGGCGACCTCGACGCCGTCACCGTCCGCGAGGGCGACGTGGTCCGCAGTGGCCAGCTCCTCGCGCGCTTCGACGCCGGCGAGCAGGAGGCCGCGCTGCGGAGCGCCGAGGCGGATCGCGTCGCGGCCCAGTCCGACCTCGCCAATGCGCAGTGGAACGCCGAGCAGAGCGCGCAGCTCTTCAAGGCGGGAGCGATCTCGGAGCAGGCCAACAAGACTGCCCAGCAGGCGGTCGTCACGATGAAGGCGCGCCTTGCCGCCGCGGAGTCGCGCGTGCGGTCCACCGCGACCACCGCGCGCGACACGCGCATCGTCGCGCCGACGACTGGCGTCGTCAGCAAGCGTGATGTGGAGAACGGCGAGCACGTGGCGCGCGGCGCCAGCATGTTCACGCTCGTCCGCAACGACATGCTCGAGCTCATCGCCGCCGTCCCTGCCCGCGCGGCAGGCGCCGTGCGCGTCGGCCAGACGGTCCGGTTCGTCGCTGATGGCCGGGACTTCGCGGGCCGCGTCGCCCGTGTCAGCCCCACGATCGATCCGAGCACGCGGTCGGTGACGGTGTACGTCGAAGTCCCGAATCCGGCGGGAACGATCCGCGGCGGCACGTTTGCCACCGGCCAGGTCGTCAGCCGCACCGTCAGCAACGTGCTGGCCATTCCGCGCGACGCCGTCCACTACTCGGCGGACGGCACTTCGCAGTACGCCTATCGCATCGTGAATGACGCGATCGAATACGCCACGCTGCGCACGGGCGTCAGCGACGACCGGCTCGGCCTCGTCGAGGTGCTCGACGGCCTGAAGGCCGGCGATCGCATCATCGTCGGAAACGTCGGCAACGTCGGGCGTGGCATGCGGGTGTCGATTGCCGGCGGCGAAGGTGGCCGCCGGGGTGCCGCGGATGCCTCGGGCACCGGCGGAGGACGTGCCGGACGCGGACGCGCCAGCACGCCGTGACGAACTTCTCGAGGTAGTCCGCCATGTTCCTCTCCGACGTTTCCATCAAGCGACCCGTCTTCGCGACGATGCTGATGGTGATGCTCGTCGTCCTCGGCCTCGTCAGCTACAAGCGGCTGGCGATCGACGAGTATCCGGACGTCACGTATCCCGTCATCGCCGTCCAGACCACCTACCCGGGTGCGTCGCCGGAAGTGATGATGCGCCAGGTCTCCAAGCCCATGGAGGAGGCGCTCAACACCGTCCAGGGACTCAAGGAGATCAACTCCACCTCGTCGGAGGGCAACTCGAGCGTCCGGGTGACGTTCAACCTTGGCGTCGACATCAACGTGGCGCAGCAGGACGTGCAGGCGAAGGTCGCCCGCATCCGGCGCCAGTTGCCGCCGAACATCGAGGATCCGATCGTCCGCCACTTCGACCCGAACGATTCGCCGATCATGTCGGTGGCGCTTCAGTCGAGTGAGCGCGGTATTCGTGAGCTGACCGACCTCGCCGACGAGGTCGTGGGAGTGCGTCTCGAGGCGATCCCGGGCGTCGGCGGCATCAACGTCAACGGCGGCAACGCCCGGCAGATCCAGGTCCTGCTCGACCCGGACGCCATGCGGGCATACAACGTCAGCCCGGTCCAGGTCACGCAGGCGCTCCAGCGCGAGAACCAGGAGGTTCCCGCCGGCCGCGTCACCCGCGGCGGGATCGAGCAGCTGGTGCGCATCAGCGGGCGCATCGAGGATCCGCGCGCCTTCGCCGACATCACCATCACCGTCCGGAACGGCGTGCCGGTCCGCATCGGCGACGTGGCGAAGATCATCGACGGCGCCGAGGAGCGGCGCAGCGGCGCCGAGATCGCCGAGAAGGGGGAGGAGCCGTCGCCGGCGGTGTCCGTGGAAGTGCTCAAGATCTCCGAGTCGAACACCGTCGCGGTCGCCGACAGCGTGCGCGCGGTGCTCAAGGAGCTGGAGTCGGTCCTGCCCGCCGACGTGAAGACGACGATCATCCGCGACCAGTCGCAGAAGATCCGTGAGGCGTTGCTCGACGTGGAGATCACGATCATCCTCGGCGCGATCCTCACGATCATGATCATCTACCTGTTCCTGAACTCGTGGCGATCCACCGTGATCACCGGCCTCACGCTGCCGGTGTCGATCATCTCGGCGTTCTTCATCATGTGGGTGTTCGACTTCACGCTGAACACCATGACCCTGCTCGCCCTGTCTCTGGCGATCGGGCTCCTCATCGATGACGCGATCGTGGTGCGCGAGAACATCGTCCGGCACCTCGAGATGGGGAAAAGCCATCATCGGGCCGCGAAGGAAGGCACCGACGAGATCGGGCTGGCCGTTGCCGCCACGTCGCTGGCGGTGGTCGCCGTGTTCTTCCCCGTCGCGTGCATGGGGGGGCTGATCGGCCGCATCTTCATGCAGTTCGGCGTCACCGTCGCGTTCGCCGTGCTGGTGTCGTTGTTCGTGTCGTTCACCCTCGACCCGATGCTCTCGAGCATCTGGCGCGATCCCGAGGTCGAGGGCGGCGAGTCCCACGGGCACCTGGCCCCGGGCCGGAAGCTCGGACCCATCCGTCGCGTCGCGTTCGCCTTCAATGCGTGGTTCGAGCGCGTTGCCGACCGCTACCCGAAGTGGCTCGACTGGTCGCTGCGGCACCGCGGCACGGTCATGGGAGCGGCGCTGGTTTCGGTCATCGCGGCCTTCCTGATCATCCCGCGGCTTGGGTTCACGTGGATGCCGGACGCCGACACCGGCGAAATGACGGTGAGCTTCCGGACACCGCCGGGATCGTCCGTTGCCTACACGCTCGAGAAGGGCCGCGAGATCGCGACCTTCTTGCGCCGCCAGCCCGACGTCGAGTTCACGTACATGTCGATCGGCGGCGGCGGCGGCCGCGGCGTCAACAACGGCAGCGTCTACGTCCGCCTGGTCGACAAGGACGAGCGCCGGCCGCTGGCCGAAATCCAGAACGAGCTGCGGGGCAAGCTCCGCACGATCCCGAACGTCCGGCCCACCATTCAGGGCCAGCAGAGCATCTTCGGCGGCCGCGGCCAGCCGATCCGTATCAACGTGCAGGGCCCCGAGATCTCGCGGGTGAAGATCGAGGCCGCCCGGGTCCTCGACGTGGTGAGAGCGGTGCCGGGAACCGCCGAGCCGAACTCGACGGACGAAGGCGAGATTCCGCAGCTGGACGTCCAGGTCGACCGCCAGGAAGCGTGGCGCGCCGGCGTCGGCATCAGCACGATCGCCGGAACCCTCCAGCCGCTGTTCGCCGGCCAGCGCGCCACGCGCTGGGAGGATCCGCAGGGATACGAGCACGACGTCATGGTCATGTATCCGCCGACCATGCGAACCTCCGCCGCCGACGTGGCGGGCATCGTGGTTCCGAGCACCGCCGTGAATCCCGCCACGGGCCAGCCGGCCATGATCCCGCTGTCCCAGGTCGCCAACGTGCGCGCCGGCGTGGGCCCGCAGCAGATCGATCGCCGCAACCTCGAGCAGCAGGTCGTCGTGAACAGCGGCGTCATGCCGGGCGAGCCGATGGGAGACGTGGCCAACAAGGCCAGGGCGGCGATCTCGACGATGGGCCTGCCGCCCGGCTATCACACCTCGTTTGGCGGCGACGTCCAGAACCTCGACGAAACCAAAGGCTACGTGCTCGAGGCGATCCTCCTCGCCTGCATCTTCATCTACCTCATCCTGGCCTCGCTCTTCGGGTCGTTCTTCCAGCCGCTCGCGATCATGCTGGCGCTGCCGCTGAGCTTCATCGGCGTGGCGCTCGCGTTGCTGATCACGGGCGGCAACATCAACGTCATGACCATGATCGGCATCATCATGCTGATGGGTCTCGTGACGAAGAACGGGATCCTCCTCGTCGACTTCACCAACCAGCAGCGCGAGCAGGGGCTTTCCCGGCTCGACGCCATCCTGTCGGCGGGCCGGATCCGCCTCCGCCCCATCATCATGACGACGGTGGCGATGATTTTCGGCATGATTCCCCTCGCCCTGGCCATCGGGGAGGGGGCCGAACAGCGGGCTCCCATGGCCCGGGCGGTCATCGGCGGACTGATCACGTCCACCCTGCTCACCCTGTTCGTGGTTCCGACGGTCTACACACTGCTCGACGATGCGGTTGCCTGGGTCCGGAACCGCCGGCGCGTCCCCGACCATGAGCCGGTTCCGGCCGCCGGCGATTGACGGCGAATCCGGGCGTTCGACCCACTACCCTACCGCGCCTCTTCCGATTCTATTGACGTTCGCTACCGCCGCTGATATCAGGGTGGTGGACGAAGGTTCCGATTCATACAGATACGCGGCGGGCGCGCCGAGTTGCGGCTGACACACGCAGCACCATTCGCTCAGGGAGGGGGCATGCCGAGAGGCGACGAGGTTACCGAGGGATTCAGATTCTCCGAGGATGACGGCGATTCCGACGACGTCGGGTACAGGGGCGGCGGCGGCAGCAGCTACGACGGAGACGACGAGGAAGACGGCGGCTGGATGACCCACAAGGACGACTCGAACGACCTGTGGGACAGCACGGACGATTCCGACGAGGACGAGGAGGAAGTGGGAGCGGTGGCCGAAGTCGTCGATGACGACGAGGACGAAATCGGCCTCATGCCGGTGAAGAGTCGTGCGCCGCGAAGCACGCCGGCCTCGGCGCCAGCCGCGAGACCGACCCCGGCTCCGATGTCCACGCCGGCCCCGGCAGCCAAGGGCGCTCCGTCCAAGGCCGCTCCGGCGAAGTCGGCACCGGCCAAGTCGGCCGGCAAGGCCAGCAAGCCCGCTGGGAAGGCGGCGAAGAAGTCCGCTCCGAAGAAGGCTGCGCCGAAGAAGGGTGCCGCGGCGAAGAAGGGTGCCGCTGCCAGGAAGGGCGCTTCGGCCAAAAAGGGCGGAGCCGGCAAGGCGTCGAAGGGCGGCGCGAAGAAGGGCGGGGCGAAGAAGGCGACCGCGAAGGGCGCCAGGAAGCCCGCTCGGCCGGCGAAGAAGGGTGGAAAGAAGCGCCGCTAGACCGCGGCGCTGCGTACCGGGAAACGGCGGGGCGGATTCGCTCCGCCGTTTCGTTATCCGCGAGGGCGGCGTAGGTTGGACGCATGACGGCAACGCCATCGTCGACGCAGGGCACGGATGACTCGACCACCGCGACACCGCCCGCGCCCCTCGCTCGCGAGCGTGTGCACGCGATGGAGTCCCTGGCTGCGGTCATTGCCCACGAGCTCCGCGCCGGCGTGCTCGGCGTGACGTCCGCCGCCCAGCTGCTCCGCTACTCCGTTCCCCAGGATCCGGTCGCCGAAAAGAGTCTCGGCCGGATTCTTCAGGAGGCCGAGCGCCTATCGTCGCTGCACGAAGCGCTCACGGAATACGCGACGGAGCTTCCGCCACGGCTGGCGAATGGCGATCCCGACGCGATCTGGCGCGACGTCGTCCGCGGACTCCGCGGCGCCCTCGAGGCCAGCTCGGTTGCCCTGACGCATGCGGCGTCGAGCCCGCACGCGGTGGTGCGACTCGACGCCGACCAGCTCTCCCGGGCCTTCGAGCGCGTCGTGCATCATGCGCTCGGCCGCGTCCAGCCGGGCAGCGAGATCGACGTCGTATCGTCACGGGAGGGCGAGTGGTGGACGTCGACGATCTCCGCCCGTCGCGGCGAATCGGTCGTCCGCCAGGAATCCGGGCGTCCCACCTTCCTGCTGATGCTCGCGCAGAGAACCGCCGTGGCCCACGGCGGCGAGGCGATCGATCACTCGATCGCTGATGCTCCACTGCTCGTCACGATCCGCCTCCCGCTGACGCGTCACCCGGCATGACCGAAACTCCGATTGGCCTGTTGCGCGCCCACGCGCGCCATGCACCGTGGAACGCTCGCGGTCTCGCTTCGCACGTCACGGGTCTCGTCGATTCGGTCGGCGTCCGTCCGACGAATGCCTCGGCCCGGGCTGCGCCGAGCGCGAGGTCGATCCGCTACTACATCGCCAACGGTCTCCTCGATCGCCCGGAGGGAACGGGAACCTCGGCGACCTACGGGTATCGGCATTTCCTTCAGCTCCTCGCGGTCAAGATCCGGCAGCGGGAGGGCGCGACGCTCGAGACCATCAAGCGCGAGATGAAGGAGCTGACCGGCGATTCGCTGGAGCGCCGGGTGGCCACCGCGCTGGCGGCCGCCCTCGGCGCAACCGCCGAGACTCGCCGGGTGAATGCGGACCAGGATGCCCTCGCGTCGTGGCGCCGGGTCATCGTCGCCGACGGCGTCGAGCTGCACGTCCGCGAGGACTCGCCGAGCGCGGCCGACGACACGGTGATGGCGATGCGCGAAGCGGTGCGCTCCGCGCTCGGGCGTCGCTAGAGGACCCGCGAGAGAGCGGCCGCAATTCCCTCGAGCAGGCGCTCGCCGCGACCGCGGCGGCGGAACTCCTCGAGCTGGATCTCCCGCGAATGCGCCAGGTCGTTCATGAAGGTTGAGTCCATCTGCGCGCCCAGCGGTTTATCGAGGAAGACGAGGTTCGACTCGTTGTTGAACGCCATCGAGCGGTTGTCGAAGTTCATCGACCCGATCGTGCCCCAGATCCCGTCGGCGATGATCGTCTTCGAGTGGATCATCGTCGGCTGATACTCGTAGATCCGGATGCCGGCGGCCATCAGCTCCTCGTACCAGTGGCGTCCCGCGTACCAGGTCGTGCGCACGTCCGTCTTGTCACCGACCGTGAGAACGCGCACGTCCACGCCGCGCTTCGCCGCGGCCTTGAGCAGCCGCCGGAAATCGTCGTCGGGCACGAAATAGGAGTTGGTGATGTACAGCGTGCGGCGTGAGCCGGCGATCGTCAGGGCGACGAAGCGCTCGGCGGGCGTGCTGCCGGTGGTGGGCTGCGCGAACAGCAACCCCGCGTGCACGTTGCCCTTGTCCGGGAATCCGTCGGTGGGAAAGAATTTCGCCCCGGCAATGAGCTCGCCGGTCGCTTCGGCCCACGCCGACGCAAAGGCCGCCTGGAGCTGCATCACCGTCGGCCCCTCGAACCGGACGTTGGATTCCCGCCACTGGTCCTCGTGCAGCCCGTCACCGAGCCAGTAGTCGGCGAGGCCGAATCCCCCGGTATAGGCCACCTGGCCGTCCACCACCACGACACGAACGTGTGATCGATCGACGGTGTTGTGGATCGTGTACCAGCGGAGCTTGCGCAGCAGCGCCACTTCCACGTTGGCGGCGCGCAGCGTGTCCACCCACTCCTTCTTGAGCGTCTGGGACCCGAAGGCGTCGAGCAGCAGGAGCACGCGCACGCCGGCTCGTGCGCGCTCGCGCAGCACGACCGACATCGTGTCGGCCACGGCGCCGGGCATCGAGAAGTACATCTGCACCGTGATGGTCGACTGCGCGGAGCGGAGATCGGCCCACAGGCGCGGATACGTCCCGTCCCCGTTCAGCATCTGCTCGACCTTGTTGCCGCCGGCGACGTGCGTGCCCGTGTAGAGCTCGAACATCCTCTCGAAGAGAGGATCGCTGACGGACGGCGGCGCGCCAGGTCCTTCGCTGATCACCATCTCGACCGGAGTGCCGCGCGTCATCGACAGCACGCCCGCGAGCGCGAACGCCGCTACGAGCAGCAGGAGCAGGACGATCCCCAGCCTCTTGAGACGAGTCATTTGTCGCGTTCATAGACACGCTTCGTGCCAGCGGGCGGGACGTTGCGCGCCGGCCTCTCGTTATCCTTCCGGAATGCGATACGCTCTGCTCACCGGTGTCGGCCGGAAAGGTCAGGTGGGTGAGGCGGTGGCGAACCGCCTGGCGGCCGACGGCTTCGAATTGATCCTCGTCGACCGCACCGCCGCGGACGTCGAAGCGAGGGCTGACGAGATCCGCGGCGCTGGTGGGCGGGCGCACGCTTTCTCCGCCGATCTCGCGGATCAGGCGACGGTCGCGGACCTGTTCGGCCGGATCCGGCGCGCCCACGGAGACGCCCTTTCCGCCTACGTCCATCTCGCGGGCGGATTCGCGGTCACCGGCCCGGTTGCCGAGACGTCCGTCGAGGCGTGGGACAGACAGTTGACGATCAACCTCCGGACGGCCTTTCTGACGTCCCGCGAGGCCATTCCGATGCTCAGGGTGGCAAGGGGATCCGCGATCTTCTTTTCTTCTGAGTCTGCATTAAGTGGCGCTAAACTGGCGCGTACAGCAGCGTATGCTGTCGCAAAATCTGGCCTGTTGACGCTTGCCACTGCCATCGCTCAGGAAGAGGCTGCGCACGGGGTCCGGGTGAACACCCTCGCTCCCGCTGCCATCCGCACCGCGACCAATGTGGCCGACATGCCCAACGCCCGGTTCGTGGAGCGCGAGGACGTGGCGGCCACCGTCTCCTGGCTGTGCTCCCCCGCAGCCGCCGCGGTCTCTGGCCAGGTGGTCCGTCTCGGCCCCCGTTAGTGACGTTGTGGCGGCTCGATAGTGGTATGGGGCGGGGTCAGCCATCCCCGCCGTCCTGCAGCCCTACCGATCACCGTTTTCAAGTCGCCACTTTCCGACATGTCCGTCGTCGCCCGCCGCCGAGCTCCGGCGCGCACCGCCCTCCTCGACAAGTGGCTCGAGGCGGTTCCGGTCTTCCGGCTGAGTGATTCCGCCGAAGACGGGGCGCTGGCGTTCACCGGCGACGACAACACCCGCTGGCGCGTGCTGCCGTCACCCGGCGAGCGGCTGCCCGGGACCTTCGACCAGGACGTCTACATCGAGTTGATGCACCGGTATCAGGAGGCCGGCGCGCCAGCGGACGGCGTCGTGACCTTCACCCTCCATGCGTTCCTCAGATCGATGGGGCGGCGGGTCGACGGGCGGACCTATGAGCAGCTCCGCGGCGCGCTCACGCGTCTCGAGCGGACCACCATCGAGCACACGTCGCTGTCCGAGAGCGGCGAGCCTGGTGCGAATGCCGGCCGCTTCTCGATCGTCAGCCTTGCCGCCGTGGAGCGGCGCCGACTGTCGGAGCGCGACCAGCTGCCCCTGTTCCCCGCCGTGGCCACGCCCGACCCGGGGGTCGCTCGCGTCACCATCTCCGGCATCATCCGCGACCACCTGGCCAACCGGGCCTGCGTCGCGCTGTCGATGCCTACCTACCTCGCCCTCCAGTCTCCCGTCGCACGGCGCCTCTATCGCCTGATCGAAGTGGCTCGGGCCGACGACATGGTGACCTGGCGGGTGTCGCTGGAACGCCTCCGCGAGCAGTTGCCGCTGATCCAGAGGTTTCCCTCGCACCTCCAGCGCGTGCTCCAGCCCGCCCACGAGATGCTCGAGACGGCGGGAGTCATTCGGGGAGCCACGTTCCGGCAACACCAGCGCGAGTGGTTCGTAGACTACGTAGTGGCACCTCGGAGCCTGCGCCGGCCGGACGACTAAACTCGACGGGGAAGCCCTTACGCGAACCTTTTCCACCCCAAAAAGGGTATCTAGGGCATGTCCACGAAGCTTGAGAAACCCATCCGCCGCGAGATCGACATCGACGGCGAGCTGTTCACGCTGATCGTCGGGCCCGACGGCCTCCGCCTCACCCGCAAGCGTTTTCGCTCGGGTCTGGCTGTCTCATGGAAGGCACTGCTTCGCCAGCTCGATCGCTCCGAAACGAACCGGGCCGGTCTGACGCCGACGGCATGACTTCCGCTTCTGGCATTGCTGCTCCGTCGCGGGCTAGCTTTGCCACATACCTCTAGGGAAAGGACCGTCTGATGTCCCGCTTTCGCAGGTTCGCGGTGCTTGGCGCACTCGCCGTCATTCCCGTCGTGGCGAGTGGATTCCTCCTCCAGTCGCGCGCCAATCAGGAAGGCACGCTGCTCCTGGAGCAGGTCTTCCAGCTGGTGTCGAATCGCTACGTCGACACGCTGCAGGACAACCAGCTCTTCGAGAAGGCCGCGCATGGTCTCGTTCGCGAGCTGAATGATCCGTACAGCGAGCTGCTCACGCCCAAGGACGTGCGCCAGTTCAACTCACGCACCGGCGGGCGGTACGGCGGTCTCGGCATGCTCATCGAGAACGTCCAGGGCGCGATCGTCGTGAAGCAGGTCTATCGCAACTCGCCGGCTGACAAGGGCGGCGTGCGCGCGGGTGACCGCATCATCGGCGTCGACACGCAGTCCACTCAGGGATGGGACCTGTCGAAGGTTTCCGAGAATCTCATGGGCACTCCGGGCACTCGCGTCACCGCGCGGTTCGCCCGCCCCGGCGTCCCCGCTCCAATCGAGCTCAGGTTCGTTCGCGCCATCGTGAACGTGCCGGCGGTTCCCTACACGCTGAACATCGACGGGAAGGTCGGCTACATCCCGCTCGAGATCTTCAACGAGAACGCCGCGGGTGAGACGCAGGCGGCGATCAGGAAGCTCACCGCCGAGGGTGCGAAGGGCATCATTCTCGACCTCCGGGGGAACGGCGGGGGAATCCTCGACCAGAGCCTCGAGATCGCGAATCAGTTCCTCAAGCCGGGCCAGCGCATCCTCAGCGTTCGCGGTCGCGCCGATTCGACCGACTACAACGCCGAGAATTCCCCGATCATCGCCGAAACGCCGGTCATCGTCCTGACCGACGGCGGGACCGCATCAGCCTCGGAGATCGTCGCTGGCGCCCTCCAGGATCACGATCGCGCGCTCGTCCTCGGCGAGACCAGCTTCGGGAAGGGGCTCGTCCAGTCGGTGTACGGGCTCGACGGAGGCTACGCCCTCAAGCTCACGACCGCGAAGTGGTTCACGCCGAGCGGCCGGTCGATCCAGCGTGAGCGGAAGATCGTCGACGGGCGCTTCGTCGAGGTCCCGCGCGACACGAACGAGACCGAGGCGACCAAGAAGTCGCGGCCGGCCTACAA
>CAMLHT010000049.1 GCA_946479895.1 uncultured Gemmatimonadota bacterium
GGCTACCCGCCGTCGGCTCTGCGATCAGCTGAGCCGATAGCCGAGCCGGCAGCCGAGCCGATAGCCGAGCCGGCAGCCGAGCCGATAGCCGATAGCCGATAGCCCAGCCATAGCCATAGCCATAGCCGAGAGCCGAGAGCCGCACCCGATAGCCGACAGCCGCAGCCAGGCCGAGAGCCAGCCGGGGCCAGGACACCCAGCCTACCCGCCCCCTCGACTCTTCCTCCGCGCAACCACGAGCCGATAGCCCAGCAGCACGGCAAACGTCGCCAGGTAGACCAGCGGGAAGAACGTGTCCTTCTTCACCGCCCACAGGTAGTGGATGGTGCCGGTCACCGCCGCGACGTAGACCAGCCGGTGCAGGCGCGCCCAGCGCTTGCCGCCCAGCCGGCGCACCCAGCCATTCGTCGACGTGATCGCCAGCGGCACGAGCAGGAGGAACGTCGTCATCCCGATCAGGATGTACTTGTGCTTCACGATCTCGTCCCACATCGCCGGCCAGTCGAACCACCAATCGACGAACCAGAGCGACAGGTGGACGCACGCGTAGAAGAACGTGAAGAGTCCCAGCATCCGGCGGTACTTCGCGAGGATGTTCCAGCCGGTGAGGCGACGCACCGGAGTCACCGTCAGCGAGATCGCGAGGAAGCGCAGCGTCCAGAGCCCGGTCTGGATCTCCGCCTCGCGGATCGGGTTGACGCCGAGGTGGTTGGTGAGCACCGCCCAGGCGATCCAGGCCGCGGGGACCAGGCAGACGACGAAGACGAGTGGCTTGAGGTATTTCATGAGCCGATGTCGTCCCGAGCGCAGCGAGGGACCTGCTTCCTGAAGAATCAGAAGCAGGTCCCTCGCTTCGATCGGAATGACGAGAGTCTAGAAGTTCTTCCGGAGGTCCATGCCCGCGTACATCGACGCCACCTGGTCCGCGTAGCCGTTGAACATCTTCGTCTCGATCCGGCGGAACTGGCCGATGCGGCGCTCGCTCGCCTGGGTCCAGCGCGGATGGTCCACCGTCGGGTTCACGTTCGCGTAGAACCCATACTCGCGGGGATTCGTGATCTGCCAGGTGTTCTTCGGCTGCGCCTCGACGAAGCGGATCTTCACGATCGACTTGATGCCCTTGAAGCCGTACTTCCAGGGCACCACGAGGCGGAGTGGCGCGCCATTCTGCGCGAGCAGCGGCTTGCCGTAGATCCCCGTGGCCAGGATCGTCAGCGGGTGCATCGCCTCGTCCATGCGGAGGCCCTCGATGTACGGCCAGTCGAGGGAATTCGTCCGCTGGCCAGGCATCTCGCTCGGGCGGAAGACCGTCGTGAACTCGACGTACTTCGCGCTGGGCAGCGGCTCGAAGCGATTGATCAGCTTCGAGAGCTGGACGCCCTGCCACGGGATGACCATCGACCATGCCTCCACGCAGCGCAGGCGATAGGTGCGGTCCTCGACGTCGGCCTTCCGGATGAGGTCATCGAAGTTGTAGTCGGCGGGCTTCTTCACGAGCCCTTCCACCCGCACCGTCCACGGCTTCGGCTTGAACTTCCCGTTCAGGTCCGGGTCCGACGGGTCCTGCTTGTCGTAGCCGAACTCGTAGAAGTTGTTGTAGTTCGTGATCTCCTCGTACGAGTTGACCTTCTCGCCCTGGGGGGCGACGTCGCCGTCGGAGGAGTACTCGCGGACCGAGCCGTCGCCGCACGCGGCCAGGAGGCTCGTGCCGGCGACCACTCCGGCGCCGATCGCTCCCGCGCGGACCATGAACTGCCGGCGGTTCAGGTAGATCCCTTCCGGGGTGATCTCGGACGACGGGATGTCGTCGGGTTTCTTGATGATCATTGCCTTGTCATCCTGAGCGAAGCGAGGGATCTGCTCTTTGGCAGGCCGGTCTGCCAAATCTACGACTCCATACCCCGGACCGTTTGCCAGGGTGGCAAACTCCGCCGGTACACCGACTGCCTTCCCCCATGGCCAGACATCCGCCGCCTGGCGGCTTCACCATCACCAATCGGAGGATCTGAACCATGCTGAACCGCTCGATGAGCACCACGCTCGACCGTATGCTCACCCTGAACCGCGCCCTCGACGAAGCCTTCACCAGCTCGGTGAATGGCAACGAATCCTCGGCGCGCCTCTGGGTTCCCGCCATCGACCTGTTCGAAAAGAAGGACGCCTACGTCGTCCGGGCCGAGCTCCCCGGTGTCGAACGGTCGAACATCGAGATCACGTTCGAGAAGAGCATCCTGACCATCAGCGGCCAGAAGGCGGGGATGCTCGAGGGCCGTGAGGAGGAGATCCGGGTCTTTGCCGCCGAGCGTGTGAGCGGCGGCTTCTCGCGCTCGCTCCGGATGCCGGAGCACGTCGACGGCGAGAAGATCGGGGCCGAGTACAAGGACGGCCTGCTGACGGTCACCATCCCGAAGGCCGAGATCGCGCAGCCGCGGAAGATCGAAGTGAAATAACAGGCGGGAGGGCGGAGGGCGGAGGGCGGAGGGCGGAGTCTCCAGGGCTGGGACCTTCCTCCGTCCTCAGGCCTCCGCCCTCCGTCCTCTGGGTCCCGGCATCCTTCCTGCGCCTAGGACTGCGATGCCGTCCAGAGCCGCGGCGAAGCAGGTCCTCGCAGACCGCTTCGGCCATGAGGATTTTCAGAAAGGTCAATGGGAGCCGATCAGCGCCGTGCTGTCCGGCCGCGACGCGCTGGTCGTCATGCCGACCGGCAGCGGAAAGTCGCTCGTCTACCAGCTCCCCGCGCTGATGCTCAAGGGGCTGACCGTCGTCGTCAGCCCGCTGATCGCGCTCATGAAGGACCAGCAGGACAAGCTCGCCGCCCACGGGATCCACGCGCTGGCGATGCACTCGCACCTCTCGGACGCCGAGGCGCGCGAAGTCGTCGGCCACGTGCAGGAGGGTGGGGGCGAGATCCTCTACCTCACGCCCGAGCGCTTCAAGGACCGGGAGTTCTTCGAGCACCTGCTGACCCGCAAGGTCGCCCTCTTCGTCGTCGACGAGGCGCATTGCGTCTCGCAGTGGGGCCATGACTTCCGCCCCGACTACCTGACGCTCGGCTCCGTCGTGAAGCGCCTGGGCCGCCCGCCGGTGCTCGCGCTCACCGCGACCGCGACGAAGGAGGTCCGCGACGACATCGCCCGCCAGCTCGGGATGAGCGACCCGCTGATCACCATCACCGGCTTCGCGCGCCCGAATCTCCGGTTCGAGGTCCGGCGCACCGTCACCAGCGCCGAGAAGGACATCGCGCTGAAGGAGATGCTGCGGTCCTCGCCCGGCACCGGCGTCGTGTACGTCGCCACCATCCGCGAGGCCGAGCGGCTGCACGAGATGCTGTCGCAGGACCTGCCGGTTGGCCTCTATCACGGGAAGATGGCGGCGAGCGACCGCAAGGAAACGCAGGATCGCTTCATGGCCGACGAGTACAAGGCCATCATCGCCACCAACGCCTTCGGCCTCGGCATCGACAAGTCCGACATCCGGTTCGTGATCCACTATCACTTTCCTGGATCCGTCGAGGCCTACTACCAGGAAGCGGGGCGCGCCGGCCGCGACGGCAAGCCGGCCACCTGCACGCTGTTCTACCGCGTCGAGGATAGCCGCGTCCAGTCCTACTTCCTCGGCGGCAAGTATCCGGACGTCGAGGAAGCCGCGCACGTCGCGATCGTCCTCGAGCAGGTGCCTCCGGGCGAGCAGGCGCACATCGACGAGCTGGTCGAGAAGTCCGGGGTCGCGCGGCGCAAGGCGCGCATCGTCCTCGTGCTGCTCAAGCGCCACGGCCTCGTGCGCGAATATCGCGGCGGAAGCTGGGAGCGCGTGTCGAAGGAGCGGCTGACCTCCGTCGACCTGAGCGCCGACCTGGTGGATTACGAGGAGCGGCGCATCCAGGACCGCGCCAAGCTGCGCGCGATGATCAACTACTGCCAGAGCGCGCAGTGCCGGACGAAGTACATCCTCGAGTATTTCGGCGAGGACTTCGATCCGCGCTGGGAGTGCGGCAACTGCGACGCGTGCAGCGGGCTGGGGATCGGGTCCACGCGGAGATACGCGAAGGTCGAATCCGCGTAGGGATCCCGGCACGCCCTCGGAGAACGCGTACCGTTTGGAACATCGGTGAGCGCGGTGCGCGCAGTGCGCGAACTACGCGCGAGTCGCGGACTGCGCGGTCCAGGCAGCGGGAGCGCTGAACCGCGCAGGATAGCGCGAAGGCAGCTGCGCCGCGCCACTACGCGCTCTTTGCGTTGCAGCCCCGGCCACGGATCGGCACCCACGATCCGGTTCATTAATTTGGCCGGATGAACACGATCTACTTCGGGAACTCGGCGGGCGCCTGGCTCGTGGCCGCCGGGATCGGCGCCGTCGTCTACCTCGCCCTGCTCCTCATCAAGGGCCTGCTCGTCACCCGCCTCGGCAAGCTGGCCGAGCGGACCGACACGGACTTCGACGACGCGCTGGTGGACGTCGTCCGGAACACGCGGACGTTCTTCCTCCTCGCGATCGCGCTCGTCGCCGCGATGCGCGGCCTGGTCGTCCCGAGGTCGGTGGGCGGGCCGCTGTCCGCCGTGCTCGAGCTGCTCGTGCTACTCCAGGTGGGCCTGTGGGCGACGGGACTGATCGCGTTCCTCGTCGAGCGCTCGCTGAGCCGTCGGCGCGAGACGTCCGACCGCATCGGCGTGGCCGCCGTCCGCGCGATCGGCATTTCCGTCAAGGTCGTCGCCTGGATCATCATCGTCCTGATCGCGATCCAGAACGTCTTCGGCAAGAACGTCACGGCGCTGATGACGGGGCTCGGCGTCGGCGGCATCGCCCTCGCGCTCGCCGTCCAGAACATCCTCGGCGACCTGCTCGCGGCGGTGGCGATCGTGTTCGACCGGCCATTCGACGTCGGCGACACGATCCAGGTGGACAACCTCGTCGGCACCGTCGAGCAGATCGGCCTGAAGACGACGCGCCTCCGCAGCATCACCGGCGAGCAGCTCGTGCTGGGCAACGGCGAGATCCTCAAGTCGAAGCTGCGCAACTACAAGCGGATGTACGAGCGCCGCGCCGTGCTCAACCTCGACCTCACCTACGACACGCCGCCCGACGTCGTCGAGCGCGTCCCGGAGATGGTCCGGACGATCGTCGAGTCGCAGAAGGACGTCCGCTTCGACCGGAGCCATTTTGCGGGCTTCATGGAATCAGCCCTCCGGATCGAGACCGTGTATTTCGTGCTCGACCCCGACTATCGGCGGTACATGGACGTCCAGCAGGCGGTGAACCTCGCCATCCTGCGCCGCTTCACCGCCGACGGGATCCAGTTCGCCTTCCCGACGCGGACGATGATCACTCCTACATCAGGCCGCGAACCCAGCCTCCATCCACCGCGATCGACTGCGCCGTGATGTAGGACGCCCGGTCGGACGCCAGGAACGCCGCGAGCGCCGCGAATTCCTCCGGCTCCCCGAGGCGCTTCATCGGCACGTCCTTCTCGAACCGGGTCAGCACCGCCGACGCGTCCACCCCGTCCCGCCTTGCCGTCGCCGCGGCGAGGGACTCCACGCGCTCCGTCCGCGTGTAGCCGGGCAGGATGTTGTTGACGGTGATGCCGTATTCCGCCACCTCGTTCGCCAGCGTCCGGGCGAACCCGTGCACCGCGGCCCGGAGGCTGTTCGACAGCATGAGGTTGTCGACCGGCTGCTTGGCGGCCATCGACGTGACGTTGATGATGCGCCCCCACTTCCGCTCCTTCATTCCCGGCAGGACCGCGCGCGTCATCTCGACCGCGCTGCGCAGCGTGAGGTCGAACGCGCCCTGCCAGGTGGCCCAGTCGTGCGACTCGAACGGCCCGGCGGGAGGTCCCCCGTTGTTGTTGATCAGGATGTCGATGCGGCCGAGCTTCTCGAGGGAAGTCGTGGTGACGCGCTTCACGTCCTCGTAGCGCGACAGGTCGGCGGGGATGGCGTAGACCTTCGCCCCCGTATCCGTGGCCAGCCGGTCGCGCGCCGCCTTCAGGTTTTCCTTGCCGCGGGCGCAGATGACGATCGTCGCCCCCTCGGTGGCCAGCTCACGCGCGATCGCGTAGCCGAGTCCCTTGCTCGCCGCGGCGACGAGCGCCGTTTTCCCGCGCAGCCCCAGAAACATCTACTTCCTCAGGTATGCATCCGTCTTGTCCAGCCAGTCCTGGCGGGGCGGACTGAAGACGTCCACGTCCAGCGTGTCTTCGATCGCCTCTGCCTTGTGCGGAACGTTCGAGGGGATGTGGAGCACCTCGCCCGCGCGGACCACCACCTCTTCCTTCTGGTCTTCGCCGATCCAGAACCGAAGGGCGCCCTCGAGAATGTACGTCAGCTGCTCGTTTTCATGCGAATGCTTCGGAACCACCGCCCCCTTCTTGAGGTACACGTGGGCGAGCATCATCCGGTCGCCCGTGATCAGCTTCCGGTCGAGCAGCGGGGAGAGGTTCTCTCGCGGGATGTCGTCCCAGCGATACCAGGTAACCGGGGATTTGGCAGCCATTCGTTTGTTGGAAGGAGCGGATGGAGAGCAGCCCGAAACGAAGCGCGTGAAAACGTGACGTCAAGATGCGACCTCAGCCCTTGACGTGGACTGGCCCCGGAAAAACATTCGTAATGCCTCGGGCCGCCGAGCTTCCCTCCCCCCTCGTCGACGCCGTCGAGTCGCAGTTTCACCAGCAGTCGATTCTCCTAAATGATGATGGCGCACGACTCCAGCCCACCGCCTTCCGCGGGTCTGGCCGAGGAGACCGTCACACGCGCGCGTGTGGCACTGACGCGCTATCTGGAATCCCCGGACGGTGCCGGCGGGGAGCTGCGTGACGCGCTCGACCTGATGGCGACGGAAGCGCGGTCCAAGGCGATGCTCCCCGAGCAGCTCCTGGTGGTGCTCAAGGACGTCTGGTACGCCCTGCCGGAAGTGCGCTCGCTCGAGGATTCCGGGGCGCAGATCCGGCTGCTCCAGCGCGTCGTCACGATGTGCATCAAGGAGTATTACCGCTGAGAGCAGAACGTAGTCCGTAGTCCGTAGTCCTGCGGACGACCCACTACGGTCTGCCTTCTACGCACTGGCCCTGGCGTGCTGCCTCACCGCGAGGCCCAGCACCACTGCACCAAAGACTCCGAGAAACGCGAGCGGCGCGGCGATGTCGGCGAGACCCGCGCCTTTCAGCATGACCGCCCGCATGATGGCGATGATGTGCTTGACCGGATTCGCCTGCGCCATCCACTGCGCCCACTCCGGCATCGACCGCACCGGCGTGAACAGCCCGCTCATGAGCAGGTAGATCATCACCATGAAGAAGGTGACGAACATCGCCTGCTGCTGGGTGTCCACCAGCGTCGAGATCCACAACCCGATTCCCAGCGCCGCGACCAGGTAGACCGACGCCGCGAAGAAGACCAGCACCAGGCTGCCCACCATCGGCACGTGGAACACGAAGCGGGCAACCAGCAGGCCGAGGATCAGCTCGATGATCGCGATGATCCAGAGCGGCAGCAGCTTCGCCGCGATGAACGTCCCGCGCCCGAGCGGCGTGACGCTCAGCTGGTCCAGCGTCCCGATCTCCTTCTCGCGGACGATGTTCATCGCCGTCAGCAGCGTACCGATCACGGTCACGAGCTGGACGAGGATTCCCGGGACCATGTAGTCGCGATAGTTGAGCTCGGGGTTGTACCAGCCGCGTGAGCGAACCTCGACCAGCGCCGCCGGGCGGATGGACGGCGCGAGCCGGGCGCCGACTTCGCGGCCATAGGCGGAGAGGATCTGCGCGGCGTACGACTGGGTGACGCCCGCGGCCGCCCCATCCTCGGCGTTGAACACGAGCTGCACCGGCGCGGCATGGAGCCGCACGATGTCTTCCTCGAAGCCCGCCGGTATGCTGACGATTACGCCGGCCTCGCGCGCGAGCATCGCCTCGCTGGCAACCTCCATCGAGGGCGACGCTCCGACCACCTCGAACCGGCCCGACGCGCGAAGCCGGTCGACCAGCCCGGTCGACGTGGTGGTGTGATCCCGGTCCACGACGTACATCGTCGCCCGCCTGACCTCGAAGGTTGCGGCGCTCGACAGGATGAGCAGCTGGATGATCGGCATGAGGAAGATCTGGCGCACCATCAGCCGGTCCCGCCCGATCTGGAGGAATTCCTTCTTCAGCAGCGCGAGCAGGGTGCGCATCAGGCCATCCTCGGCTTGAAGCTGCGGATCGCGACCGTCATCATCACCAGCATCATCACGACGAGGACAAGCGTCTCCCGCCACAGGTGCGCGATGCCCACGCCCTTCAGCATGATCCCGCGGGCGATCACGATGAACCAGCGCGCCGGCACGATGTTCGTCACCACCTGGAGCGGTGCCGGCATGCTCGCGATCGGAAAGACCATCCCGGAGAGGATCGTGCTGGGCAGGAGCGTCACCAGCATCGCCGTCAGCATCGCCGCCCGCTGGGATGGCGTCGTGGACGCCACGAGCACCCCGATGGACAGCGAGACCAGCGTGTACAGTGTGCTTTCCGCGAGCAGGAGCACCAGGCTGCCGCGGAAGGGAACCTGGAACACCAGCCAGGCCGCGAGCAGCGCCGTGATGACGTTCGCGAACGCCAGTCCGAGGTACGGCAGCACCTTGCCGACGATGATCTGCGCCGGCCGCAGAGGCGACACGAGCAGCACCTCGAGCGTGCCCCGCTCCTTTTCCCGCGAGAGCGAGATCGCCGTCATGAGCGCCGAGACGAGCGTCAGGACGAGGGCGATGAGCCCGGGCACGAAGAGGTTGACGCTCTCGAGCGTCGGATTGAACCGCATGCGCGTGACGACGTCGAGGTGGACCGCGCGCCCGCCGCGGCTCCAGTCGGCCTCCTGGGCGGCGATCACGGCCCGCGCGAAGGTCTGCATCGTCGTGCCGGTGTTCGGATCCGCGGCGTCCACGGCAATCTGGATGCGCGCCGGCGTTTCGTCCTGGAGCCGGCTGGCGAAGCCCGGCTCGAACACGACCGCCAGGTCGGCCTGGCCTCGCCGGAACCGCGGCTCGATCGCGTCGGTCGTCGCCGATGTCTCCACGATGCGGAAGCGCGACGTGGCAGCGAAGCGGTTCCTGATCGCGAGCGTCGCGTAGTCGGGCGAGGGATCCACGATCACGATCCGCACGTCCTTCACGTCGCTGCGCAGCGCGAACCCGAACAGCACCACCTGCACCAGCGGCATCAGCAGGAGGATCGTCAGCGTCTGGCGGTCGCGCAGGATGTGGTGGATCTCCTTCACGACGAACGCCCGCAGCGCCGCGAATCTCACGCGGCCCCCCGGCTCGCCGGTCGCGCCAGCCGCACGAAGACGTCGTCGATGCTGCGGGCCGCGAATTCCTCCTTCAGCTCGGCCGGCGTGCCGAGCGCCGCGATGCGCCCGTCCACCATGATCGAGACCCGGTCGCAGTACTCGGCCTCGTCCATGTAGTGCGTGGTGACGAAGACCGTGGTGCCGCCCGCGGCGGCGGCGTAGATCAGCTCCCAGAACTGCCGCCGGGTGATCGGATCGACGCCGCCGGTCGGCTCGTCAAGGAACACGATCTTCGGCTCGTGCAGCAGCGCCACGGAGAACGCCAGCTTCTGCTTCCACCCCAGCGGCAGGCTGCTCACCAGCTCGTGCCGATGCGCGTTCAGGTCGAGCGTGTCGAGCAACCGTCGCGTCCGTCCGGCGATCTCCGGCGCGCTCAGGCCGTAGATCGCGCCGTACAGCTCCACGTTCTCGATCAGCGTGAGGTCGTTGTACAATGAGAATCGCTGGCTCATGTATCCGATGTTCCGGCGAATCTCCCTTCGCTGCGACCGGACGTCGAAGCCGGCGACCCTTGCCTCTCCTTCGCTGGGCTCGAGCAGGCCGATCAGGATCTTGATCGCCGTCGTCTTTCCGGCGCCGTTCGCCCCGAGAAATCCGAATACCTCGCCCGGGGCGACGTCGAAGGTGATGCGATCGACCGCCGTGAAGTGGCCGAACCGGCGCGTCAGGTCGCGCGCGACGATCACCGGCGCCACGTTCGTCACGCCGCCCGCTCCGGGCCGTGAGCCATGAGCTCCATGAACACGTCCTCGATCCCGGCCTCCACCGGTTCGACCAAGGCGTCGGGGAATCCGCCGGTGGTCAGGATTCCCGTGAGCTCGGCGGCGAGACCCGCCGCGGCGAGGCCGGCGCGGGCGTCTGCGTAGTGGACCTGCTCGCCGAACGGGTAGACCGAGTGGGCCGTGGGCAGTCCGCGCAGCGCGCGCAGGAGCGCATGGCGGTTCGCCGCGCGGACGCCGACCAGCGGATGATGAAAGCGCTGCCCGATCGATCCGGGAACGTCGATGTCGAGGATCCTGCCGTCCTGGATCAGCGCCACGCGGTCGCAGCGCAGCGCCTCGTCCATGTACGGCGTCGACACGACGATGCTCAGTCCCGACCGCTTGAGCTCCCCGAGCTGATCCCAGAACTCGCGCCGCGACACGGCGTCCACGCCGGTGGTCGGCTCGTCGAGCAGCAGGAGGTCCGGCCGATGCACGAGCGCGCACGAGAGGGCCAGCTTCTGCTTCATGCCGCCTGACAAGGCGTCGGCCCGCCGGTCAGCGAACGGCGCGATCTGGTCGTAGATCGGCGCGATGAGCTCGCGCCCCTTCTCGACGGTCGTGCCGAACACCGACGCGAAGAACGACAGGTTCTCGGCGACGGTCAGGTCGGGATACAGTGAAAAACTTCCCGGCATGTAGCCGAGCCGCGCCCGGATCTTCCAGAGGTCGCGCACCACGTCGAGGCCGAGCACCGTCGCCGTGCCGGTATCGGGGATCATGAGCGTGGTGAGTATCCGGAACAGCGTCGTCTTTCCGGCGCCGTCCGGGCCGATGAGGCCGAACAGCTCTCCATGCCCGACGGCGAAGCTGACGTCGTCGAGCGCGCGCGTCGGCCCGAAGCTCTTCGAGACGCTCGCGACCGCCACGACCTCGGCGCCGGCGCTCATTTGCTGGCGGGCGCCGGCAGCTGGAGGTCGGCGGGCATGCCGATCTTGAGACGTCCGCCCGCGTTGGCCACGCGCACCTTCACCGCGTAGACAAGGTCCGTGCGCTCATCGCGCGTCTGGATCGGCGTCGGCGTGAACTCCGCCTTCGAGGCGATCCAGGCGACGACGCCGGGCACCGTCATCAGGGTTCCGTTGCCCTGATCCACCCGCACCTGCACCGTCTGCCCGAGCCTGAGGGAGGTGAGCTGGCTCTCGGAGACGTAGGCGCGGAGCGTCAGCGAGTCCAGGTTCGCGACCTTGTAGAGAGGCTGGCCCGCCTGCACGACTTCACCTGCCTTCACGAACGTCGAGAGCACGGTCCCGGCGACCGGGTTGCTGATGCGGCTGCGCGCGATCCGGTCGCGGATCTGGGCGATGCGGGCATCGGTCGCTCCCACCTCCGACGCGACGCTGTTGCGCTGCGACTTCGCGCCCTCGATCTGGGCGACGAGCGTCCGGTAGTCGCGCTCGGCCTGGTCGACCTGCTGCGCCGTCGCCGCCTTCTCCTCGGCCAGGCGCAGCATGCGGTCGTACGCCCGCTTCGCGATGCCCACCTGCGCCTCGAAGACGCGGATCTGCTCCTCGGCGGCCGCGACGCGCGCGCCGGTGGACTGACGCTGGGCGAGGAGCTGAGCCAGGTCGAGCGCGAGCTGCACGGTGTCGACCGTTCCGATCACCGAGCCCTTCTCGAGGTGCGTCCCCTCCGCCGGCGTGAAGGATTTCAGCTCGCCGGTCGCCTGCGATGAGACCGTGACTTCATCCGCCTCGAAATTCCCGTACGCGTCGGGCGCGGTATTCCGGCGGCACGCGGCGAGCACGAGGAGGGTGGCCAGGCCGGCGGCCCGCAATGGTTGCTTGCGCATCATCGAACCTCGATCCCCAGGGTGGTGAGCAGGTGCGCGCGGTACTGCGCGAGCTCGACGCGGTGAATCGCGCGGCCGACGCGCGCCGAGAGCACGTCGGTCTGCCGGTCGATGTACTCGGCCGAGTTGACGACGGCTTCGCGGTATCGGGCGCGGGTCTCCACGAGCACGCGTTCGCGGAGGTCTATGATCTGATCGTCCGCCGCCAGGGCCGCCGACAGGCGGTCGATCTGCGCGAGATCCTGGGCGACGGCGCGCTTCAATCCCGCCGCGAACGCGGCCTCGTCGGCCTCGACGATCTGCTGCTGGATCCGGAGCGCCTCGCGATCGCGAGCCGACGTGCCCCACGTCCACGGCGCCCACTGCGCCTGGACGCCGCCGAGCCAGTACGAGTCGAAGGAGGTATTGAGCGGGTTGAGCCCCGGCCTTCCGTAGCCGGCCCGGCCGAAGAGGGAGATGCGGGGCTTGTCCGCCGCGGCCCGGGCGTCCTCCTGCTTCTGGAGCAGCACCCTGGCCGACTGGAACTGCGCGAACTCCGGCCGCCCGCGCTGCGCGCCGACGGCGGCCCGTGCCTGCTCGACCGCTGCCGTGACGTCGGGCTCGGCGAGCGCCTTTCCGCTGTCGATGCGCGCCGCCGTCAGGTCTGCCAGGACTTCCAGCGCCGCCACGCGCGTGGCCTGCCATTCGGCGACGACCTGCCGGCGACGGAGCAGCTCGGCGCGAATCGTCATCTCCTCGCTGGGGAGTGCGGTGCCTTCGCGGACACGCGCGGCGGCGACCTGCAGCTGCGCCTCCAGATCGGTGATGGACGTCTCGAGCTCGGCCAGTTGCGCCTGTGAGCGCAGCGCGCCGAAGAATGCATCGTTGACGTTCTGGCGCAGGGCGTATAGCGCGGCCGCCACCTGCGCGCGCGAGACGCCGAGCTGCGCATTCTCCACCGCGAGCCGGGCCCGGCGCGTCGGATCGAAGATCCGCTGCTGCGCGACGACGCGCGCGTCGTAGCTGTCGTGGGACGGCGTCGGCACCGACACGCCGGGCAGCGCGAGCCCGAGGCGCGTCACGTCCGACTGGTACTGCGCGACGCCCTCGATGGTGAGCGTCGGGCGGTCTTCCGCGCGGATGGAAGCCTCGCGCAGGCGTGACTGGCGGGCGAGCAGGGCCTGCTCCACGTCGCGCGGATCGCGGCGCACCGCCGCGGCCTGGAGGTCGCCGAGCCGCAGCGTGTCCTGCGCGCGCGCGGCCGCCGGCACCGCCAGCGCCGCCGCGACGACGACCGCAAACTGGAATCTGGTCATGGGCGTAGCGCGTTCCGGTAGAAATCGGCGAGCGTCCGCCGGCGCTCGTCGATGAACGAGGGAAAGGCGTCGTCGTCGAGCCCGAGCATCATCGCCAGCATCGGGCGCGCGGCGAATGGGAAAATGCAGAGTGAGACGAGGTTCACGACGAACTGCCGCGGGCCGATCGGGCGCATCCGGCCCGCCCTCACTTCGGCCTCGATCTGCTCGCCCAGCCGAACGAAGAGGGGGAGGACGACCTGCCGAGGATCACGTCCGCCGCCGATCCTGGCGAGAAGGGTCTCGATCCGCTCCGGATGATGCTGGAGCTCGGCGATGATGTAGCCGGGCAGGAACGGGTTCTTCGAGAGGTTGTCGTGATAGAGCGCGACGATGCGGTCGATCTTCTCGTCGAGCGTCGACTCCTCGGCGAGGGCCTGGAGCAGGGCCGCGAAGAGGCGGGAGGCGAGCTGCTCGAACACCGCCGCGCTGAGCGCGTTCTTGGAGCGGAAGTAGTAGTGAAGGAGCGCCTGGTTGACGCCGGCTTCGGCGGCGATCTCCTGCATGCGGGCGCCCGCGGTGCCCCTCCGGATGAATACCGAGCGCGCCGCTTCGAGAATGCGGGCTTCGGCATCCGGAACGGCGTCGTCCGTCCGGCGAGGGGCCGTCTGGGTCTTTGCTACCGCCGTCGAGCCTTTCTTGGCCATTTGATTTAATCGTTCAGTTAACGACCGGAACAATAACAGGGGCCGACTCCGGCGTGCAAGGCGGCCCCTCTGGATCGTACTACATCTGTTTTTCTACTGCGAAAGCGTCGCCTTCATGTCGATCCTCGTTCCGGCCAGCGCCCGCGAGACCGGGCACCCCTTCTTCGTCTCCTCGGCGATGCGCTGCAGCGTGGCGTCATCCAGCCCCGGCGCGATCACCCGCACGTCCAGGGCGATGGACGTGATCGTGAACCCGTCGCCGACCTTCTCGACCGTGCACTTCGCCGCCGTCGAGACCTTGGTGCCCTGGTTGCCGTTCTTCTCCAGCGCGGCGCTCAGCGCCATCGAGAAGCACGCGGCCTCCGCGGCCGCGAGCAGCTCCTCCGGGTTCGAGGCGCCCCCTTCGCCGAAGCGCGAGGTGAAGTTGTAGTTCGCGGTGAGACCCGTCTCCGTCTTGAACGAGCCCTTTCCATCCTTCAGCCCGCCGTTCCAAATCGCTGATGCACTCCGTACCGGCATGATTCCTCCTCGTTGAATCGGGAATTCTAGCTACTGCGGCCAGCGCTCTATCTTTCGCGAATGATCGACCCGCGCTTCACGGAGCCGCGCGAAGAGACGCTCGCCGCGCTGCGCGACTGCCCCGGCGACGTCATCGTGCTCGGCGCCGGTGGCAAGATGGGGCCCAGCCTCACCGCGATGCTGGCCCGCGCCGTCGACCAGCTCGCCGATCCCCGCAAGGTCATTGCCGTCTCGCGCTGGTCCGATCCTGCCGCCCGGTCCGCGCTGGACGCGATGCGGGTCACGACCATCGAATGCGACATGCTGAATCCGGACGCCGTCGCGCTCCTGCCGGACGCTCCGAACGTCATCTTCATGGCGGGCCAGAAATTCGGGACCGGCGACCAGCCGGCGTTCACCTGGGCGATGAACACGCTCGTCCCCGCGCACGCCGCCCGGCGATATCCCGGCGCGCGCATCGTCGCATTCTCCACCGGGAACGTCTACCCGCTGACGCCGGCGAGCTCCGGCGGCGCGCGCGAGACCGACGCCGTCGCTCCCGTTGGCGAATACGCCATGTCGTGCGTCGGCCGCGAGCGCGTGTTCGAGTACTTCGGGACCCGCGACGGCACGCGCCTGGCCGTCTTCAGGCTCAACTACGCGATCGACACGCGGTACGGGGTGCTGCTCGACCTCGCGCAGCGCGTCGTCGCCGGCGAGGCCATCCCGCTGGCGATGGGCTACGTCAACGTCATCTGGCAGGGCGACGCCAACCGCATCGCGATCGAGTGCCTGCCGCGCGCGTCGTCCCCGCCGTTCGTGCTGAACGTGACCGGCAACGAGACGTTGTCGGTGCGCGAGCTCGCGGAGCGGTTCGGACGGCGGCTCGGCCGGACGCCGGTCTTCGCCGGGACCGAGGGCAGCGATGCCCTGCTCAGCAACGCCACGCTGATGCACACGACCTTCACCCCGCCCGTCACGACCCTCGACGAGATGATCGAGCACGTCGCCGCCGCCGTCGAGCAGAACGCTCCGACGCTCGGCCGGCCGACCCACTTCGAGCAGCGCGATGGCCACTTCTGATCCCACCGCGCGCGCCCGCCTGTCCGCCGGCACGGTGATTCCCGCGCACCCGCTGGCGCTCGACGCGAGGCGGCGCCTCGACGAGCGGCGCCAGCGCGCCCTGACGCGCTACTACCTGGAAGCCGGGGCTGGAGGGCTCGCCGTCGGAGTGCACACGACGCAGTTCGCGATTCGCGAGGCGGGCCTGTACCGGCCGGTGCTCGAGCTGGCGATCGCCACCGCGCGAGCGGCCGCAAGGCAGCCGGTCATGGTGGCCGGCCTCGTCGGCCGCACGCCGCAGGCGGTGACGGAAGCGGAGATAGCCGTCAGCCTTGGCTACGACGCCGGGCTCCTCAGCCTCGGCGCCTGGCGTGACGAGACCGAGGAGGAGATCCTCGACCACTGTGCCCGCGTGGCGGACGTGATGCCGCTGTTCGGCTTCTACCTTCAGCCCGCGGTGGGCGGGCGCGTGCTGAGCTATCGCTTCTGGCGCGAGTTCGCGGAGATTCCGAACGTGTGGGCGGTCAAGGTCGCGCCCTTCGACAGGTATCGCACGCTGGACGTCGTGCGCGCGATCGTCGAGGCCGGCCGTGCCGACATCGCGCTGTACACCGGCAACGACGACAACATCGTCGCCGACCTCATGACGCCGTTCCCGGTGTCCGTCGGCGGCCAGACCGTCGTTCGCTGGTTCGACGGCGGCCTGCTCGGCCAGTGGGCGGTGTGGACGCGGGCCGCCGTGCGGATCCTCGACCGGGTGAAGTCGCTGCGCGCCGATCCGGCGCAGGCTCCCGACCTCCTCCGCCTTGGCGCCGCGCTCACCGACGCGAACGCCGCGATCTTCGACCCGGCTCACGGATTCGCCGGGTGCATTCCCGGCATTCACGAGGTCCTCCGTCGCCAGGGACTGCTCGAGGGTCTCTGGACGCTCGATCCGTCAGAAGTGCTTTCGCCCGACCAGGCCGACGAGATCACCCGCGTGTACCGGACGCACCCCGAGCTGAACGACGACGACTTCGTGGCGGCCAACCTCGACCGCTGGCTCGCGGACTGACGTGATTCAGGGCGGAACCGGCGCCGGACTCCACGGCGCCGGATCGATCAGGACGCCAGTGCCGCCGCCCAGCTCTTCTCCATCGGCTGCTCGAATCGCGCCTTCCATTCGTCGAGGCGGGTGAGGCTGGTGTCGAACACCGGCGTCCGTGGGCTGATTTTCCCGGTGGACGTCAGCGACGCGAACTCCTCGCGCGACACCGCCTGCGTGGACCCACCCGCGTCGCGATAGAACACGCGGCCGCCGCCGAGTATCTGCGCGCCGATGGTCTTCTGCATCTCCTGGAGCGCCCGGAACAGTCCGTCGATCGAGCACCCGGAGGCCTGCTCGACGGTCGGATCGATCCCGATCACCAGGAACCGGTTGTCCCGCCATTCACGCGCGGCGCGCAGCGGGAACCCGTGCGCCTTCCACTGGTCGAGGTAGGAATCCACTTCGGCGAGCAGTGAATCGGCCACCGCGCCGGTCAGCGGCGTGTCGCTGCCGAAGATCCAGATGCGCGCGTTGTCGGG
>CAMLHT010000050.1 GCA_946479895.1 uncultured Gemmatimonadota bacterium
TGCCCAGGGAGATCGACGCCGCCATTCCGGCCGGCCAGCTGACGCTCGCCGACCGGCCCGATGGAACGCGACAGCTCGTCTTCTCCGGGATGCCGCTCTACTACTTCGAGTCCGACCGTCAGGACGAGCCGCCGGGCGGCCACAACGCCATGAGCTTCGGCGGGCGGTTCACGCTCGTGTCCCCCGAGGGAAAGCCACTGGCCCCCGCGCGCTGATCAGGGCGTGATCGTCACGCGGCGGATGCGCGCCCCCTCCTGCATCCGGTCGAAGGCGTCGAGGCCGGACGTGATCGTGCCCATCACGGTGTACTCGTGGTCGAGCCAGACGTTGTCGACGGTGTTCACGTAGATCTGTCCGTCGCCCGTGTCCCGGCCGCGCGTGGAGAGGCCGACGGTCCCGCGCACGTTGCTGAGCGCAAGCTCGTCGCGCGCAAAGGGCTTGTCGGGGGCCGAGTACTCGTTGGCGTTGGGGCCGGGACCCTGGACGACGAAGAACGGGGCGACCCGGTGAAACGTCAGCCCGTCGAATGTCCCCGCCCGCGCCAGGCGCGCGAAGCGGAACGCATTGGTCGGGGCATGGAACGGATGCAGGCGCATCGTCACGACCGATCCGTCCATCATCTCGATGCGAGCGGTGGCCTTCTCGAGGGCGGCGAGATCATCGAACGATGGCAGCGGCAGCGGAACCCGGCTGGCGGGCCTTGCGGCGTCGACGGGCTGGCCCATCGCATCGAGGAGCCCACGCAGCGCCGTGATGCCGTCGACATCGGTATCCCAGCCGCGCGCCACGCGCTGCCGGAGTCGCGCCGCGGCGGTGCCGCCGACTCCGGGGAGCGTCGAGCCCTTCAGCGCCGCGGACGCCGCCATGAGGACCTGGTTGTCGTCCGACTGGAGTGCGCGAACGTAAACCGTGTCCGCCGCATGGCCGACGACGCGCGCCAGGCCCTCGATCGCCGACGCCTGCACGTTGGCGTGCGAGTCGCGGGAGAGCGCGTACAGCGTCGCGGTGTCAGCCATCAGGCGCGCCGCGGTGTCCGCGTACATGCGGACGAAGAAGCTCGGCGCCGACGAGAAGCGCGGCATCAGCTGCTTCGCCCGCGCGGGATCGACGACCGACAGGGCGACGAACGCATGGGCGGGCAGGTGCCACCGGTCGTCGTCACGCAGCTGCTCGGCGAGTCCGGCGAGATGCGCGGTCACCGCCGCATCGCCGCGGCATCCGGAAAGGGCATCGGCCGCGGCCAGCGCCACGGTCACGCTGGCGTCCCGGGTCCGCTCAAGCAGCGGGCCGCAGCCCAGGGTGCCGCGCAACTTCTGCGCGTAGACGTTCACGGCGCGAAAGCGCACGACGGGCGCCGGATCGGCCAGCGCGCGCGTGACCAGCTCCCGAACTCGCGCGGTATCGGTGGATCGGGCGAGGCTCACGACGGCGCGGTCACGCACGTACGGATCGCGGTCGGCGATGAGCTCCGCGCTGCGCGCGTCGCTCAGGGCCGCGAGCCCGTTCAGCGCAAAGGCGACGTTGAACCGATCGGTCGGAGTCAGGTCGGACGACTGCGCGGTGAGCATGGCGTAGAGGCGATCCGTGACCGCCGCCGGTATCGCGCCGGGCAACCGCGACTCCCGCTTGCGCGCGAGAAAGAAGATCCCGCGAATCGCGCCACGGCGTTCGCTGACCGAAGACGCTCGCAGCGATGGCTCGATCAGGAGCGCGGTCTCGCGCACCCGGTCGGCGGAACCCTGCGGCAGGCGGCCCACCGCCTCGAGCAGCGCTCCCCGGGCATCCGCGTCGCGCTCGACCGCCAGTCGCGCCACCAGGGCGGCGCGGGCCGCGCCGATCGCCTGCTCGCTCGCGGCGCGGTCCCCACCGGTGGCGGCGGCCGCCAGCGGACGCGCGACGGACTGCGCGAGCGCGTCGGCGGCCGCCATTCGCACTTCCACCGCGGGGTCGGCCAGCAGCGGGATGATCGCCGGGCCAGCCGTGGGCTGCTCCAGTCGGCCGAGGCCGCGAACCGCGAACGCCCGGAGGAATGAATTGCCCGACGCCAGGCCGCGCTGCCGGGCATCTCCTGCCGCGAATGGCTCACGCGAATCCTCGCGAGCCACGAGCGCGGTCAACAGCGTCCGGTCCGCGGGCGTCGTCACTCGCGCGGCGAGGGTCTGCGCGCCGGCCGGAGCGGCCATCACGCCTGCGATCACGAGCCTGATCAGGTTTCTCATTCGCCTCTCCGAAGCGGCGAACGCGCTCAGGCGATGCCGCTTCCGTCCGGGTGTCCCAGCACTTCGCGAAGCTTCTGCAGCAGCTGCTCGGCCGTGAAGGGCTTCTCCACGAACGAAATGTCGCCCCGCTGCGCCATGCCGCGCAGCGCCGTGTCGTAGTTGTACCCTGAAATCAGCAGGAGCCGCACGCTCCGGTGGCGCTGCCGGATGGCGTCCACCACGGCCTTGCCGCCCATCTCCGGCATCATCACGTCGCTGATCACCACGTCCACCGCGACGCCGCGGTCGAGCTGGGCGATCGCGGCGGCGCCGTTGGCCGCCTCGATGACCTGATACCCGGCCCGCAACAGCATGCGTTTGACAACCCGCCGCAGCTCTTCGTTGTCATCGACGAGAAGGATCCTTTCGGATCCCCCCGGGGCCGACGCCGCCGGCTTCGGGGTGACGGGCGCCGGGACCGCATCGGCGAGGCGCGGCAGGCGGATGGAGAACGTCGTGCCCCGCCCCGGCTCGCTGTGCACGCGGATGCATCCGCCGGTCTGCTCGACGATCCCATGCACGGTCGCGAGACCGAGTCCCGTTCCCTTCCCGAAGCCCTTGGTGGTGAAGAAGGGCTCGAAGACCTTCGCCGCGGTCTCCGGCGACATGCCGACCCCGGTGTCACTCACGTTGATCAGCACGTGCGGCCCGTGCATGGATGGCCCGGACCCGTTGCCGGTGTCGTCCCCGCGGTCGACGTTCGTCGTCGTGATGGTGAGACGGCCACCGTCCGGCATGGCGTCGCGCGCATTGATCGCCAGGTTCACCAGCACCTGCTCCATCTGCCCCGGGTCCGCCATGACCAGTCCGAGGTCGGCGCCGAGGTGCGACTCCATGACGATGTCCGGCGGCATCACGCGGCGCAGCATTCGCTCAACCTCGCGGACGGTGTCGTTGAGGTCGATGGCGCGCGGGTTCAGGACCTGGCGCCGGCTGAACGCGAGGAGCTGCCGCGTCAGCGCCGCGGCCCGCTCGCCGGCGAGCCGGATCTCCTCGAGCGACTTCGCCTCGTCGCTCGCCGGGTCCACTTCCTCGCTGACGATCGCCGCGTAGGTCATGATCACGGTGAGCAGGTTGTTGAAGTCGTGGGCGACCCCGCCGGCCAGCTGCCCCAGGGCGTCGAGTCGCTGCGCCTGCCTCAGTTGCTCGCGCGCGTCGGCGAGCGCCTGCTCGCGCGCCACCTGCTCGGTGACGTCGCGATTGATCCCGACGACGCCGTGGATCTCGCCTCCGGGCCCGCGGAGCGGTGACACCGTCGCCGTGAAGAAGTGGCGCCTGCCTTCCCCGTCGATGCTCCAGTCGTACGTCAGCGACTCGCCCTTTAGCGCCCGGTCGGCGGCATCCATGTGCACCTGGCCCGCCTCGGGACCGAGGATCTCGACCGCGGTGCGCCCCAGGTGAACGTCCAGCCGCCGGGAGTCGGCGGCCGCGCTGCCACCGAACATGCCGGTGTAGCGCTTCTCGTGGCCCAGCGTGAAGACGACGTCGTGCAGCGAGCCCACCAGGGTGCGGAAGCGCGTCTCGCTGGCCTGGAGCGCGTCGACCGTCCGCTCCAGCTGTCCGGTCTGGTCGATGAGCTGCGCGTTGCGCAGGTCGAGCGCCGCGGTATTCACGACCATGTGGTGTGCCTGCGCCAGCAGCCGGCGACGCAGCAGGAACAGGATCACGAGCACGATCGCGAGGGACAGGAGCGCGAGGCCAAGGATCACACGGTCGAGGCGATGGGTGGCCGCCGTGCGCTCCTCGTACAGCTGGTCCTCACGCGTCAGGATGGCCCCGACTTCGCTCGAGATCCCGGCGAAGATGGGCTGGGACGCTATGACCAGGGACCGCGAAAGCGCGATGTCATCGGCGCCGCGCACCGTCGCGTCGTGCGGCAGGGTGAGGACCGAGTCCCAGCGCGCGAACGCCGACGCAATGCGATCGGCGCGCTGCTGCTGGACGGGCAGGTCCGCCGTCAGCGTTCGGAGGGAATCCAGTCGCGCCCGAACCTCCGGATCGCCGACGCGGAGCGCCGCCGGAGAGACCGCGGCGCCGAAGACGGCGTGTCCCCGGAGGGCGGATTCCCTGCGCAGCGCCGAGATCTCGAGCTCGCGGGCCAGGCGGCCGACCTCGCGGCTTCGGCGGGCCCACCCTTCGTCGCTGTTGCGCTGGTAAACCAGGGCCAGGAAGACCGCCGCCACCAGCAGGAGGGCCGCGGTTGCCGCGCCGAACGTGCGCGAGATGAATTGTACGAGCTCGTCGCTGCGCTTCATTCGGGACGGCGGGGGGTGGGAGGCCCGGGGATCAGCTCGTGGGCCCATCGAATCCCGTCGTCGGAACCTCGATACGCTCCTTAATGTAGAATGGCATCACGAGCACTGTGAGGGCCTGCCCGACCCTGCAGGATGTGACCTGCAACCGCGCACGCGATCGGCTCGTCCTTTAGATAGCAGGCAGTTCCCGTCCGAGCGTCCCAACGGAGCATTCTCATGCGTCTTGCACGATTGATTCCCGCCGTCGCCACCGCCGCGATCATCGCGGGCTGCGACTCCAATCCCACCGAACCCACCGTCGACGTCGAGGCGACCCTGAGCCAGATGTCGTCCGGAGGGATCGCCACCTATTCCGGCGCCGCGGCTTCCGCGAGCACGAGCGGCGGCATGATGGCCTCCCCGTCGGTTCCGGCGGCGAACACCTCGAATTGTCCCTACAACACGGCCACGAGCTTCTTCGTGTGCGCGCCGGTCACGTCGAACGGGGTGACCTTCTCCCGTTCGTTCCAGCTGCTCGACTCGCAGGGCGCGCCGCTGTCCACGCCAAGTCCGCTCCTCGTCGCCTCGATTCGCTCCGTGATCGACCTCGACGGCACGATCACGCCGCCGCAGGGGTCGCAGACGGTCACGACCCAGATCACGCGCCACGAGGACGCCACGCTCTCCGGCATCCAGTCGGCGTCCCGGAAGCTCAACGGGAACGCCACGCAGCGCCTGTCCATGTCCGGCTCGGGCTTCACGTTCACGTCGAACGACACCAGCGCGACGGCGAACCTGCTGCTCCCCTCCTCGCCCGACCAGCGGTATCCGCTCGGCGGGACGATCACCACCAACCGTACCGTCACGACGTCGGGGATCACGACCACGAGCGTGCACCAGAGCGAGGAGATCTCGTTCGACGGGACGAGCATCATGACGGTGAAGATCACCGTGGGCGCCAACGTCCGGACGTGCAAGATCAACCTGGCCACTCCGGGAGTCGCGCCGACCTGCTCCTGACGCCTCGGGCGTGAGGGATGTCTCGCGGGGGCCGCTCACACGAGCGGCCCCCGTGTTATTTCAGCCGGCGCGCACGCGCACGGCAGTCCCCCACGGGTCGCGGAGGACGATCGAATCGCCTTCGCGATGGACCTGCGCGCCTCCGGCGCGAACGCTCACCTCCACCTCTTCGACGTCCCGCGCCGCCGGCACCACGATCTCCCATTCAATGAGCTTCGCGTCGCTGTCCGACGCCGGGGGAGACTGCGCGGCCCAGATGTTCGTGCCCAGGTGGTGGTGATACCCACCGGCCGACATGAAGAGCGCGCCGGGATAGTTCCAGACGACCTTGTCGAAGCCGACGAGATCGTGATAGAACGCCGCGGCGCGCTCGATGTCTCCGACGAACAGGTGGACGTGCCCGATCACGGTGCCCCTCGGCATCCCGGTCCACGGCGTGTCACCGGCGGCCTTCACCAGCGCCTGCGCGTCGAGCGGCAGCGTCGTCATGGTGAGCTGGCGGTTCTCGTGCTTCCACGCCGACCGCGGCCGGTCGGCGTAGACCTCGATGCCGAGGCCGTCGGGATCGTCGATGTACACGGCCTCGCTCACGAAATGGTCGGACATTCCCGCGTGCAATCCGATCCGGGCGAGATGGCCGATGAACCTGCCGAGCGCCAGCCGGTCAGGCAGCAGGATGGCGTAATGATAGAGGCCGAGAAGACCGCGCCGGGGCACCGGCCTGACGCCACGCTTCTCGCGCAGCTCGACCAGCGGATGCGCATCGCCTTCGGCGGCGAGTGACGCGCCCGCCTCGTCGCGATCGATGACCCGCAGGCCGAGGACCGACTGATACCACTCGAGCGAGCGCGAGAGATCGGCCACCTGGAGCCGAACGGCGCCGAGGTGGGCGTCATCCGGGAGGCGATAGCCTTTCGGAGCCAGTCCGTAGTCCAGGGCCCGCGAGGTGGTCATGGGGCGCGACGCCTCGCCATGGCCGCATCGATCGAGATGGGGCCGGCACCGGCGAGCGCGACCGCGAGCGCCATCATGCCGAGCAGGAACGTGAGCTCCATGCCTCCCTGCCCCAGGTAGCCGTTCTTCATGTGCACGAGCGTCGTGGCCACCGCCATGTCACACGCCAGCAGGAACGCGGCGACGCGGGTGAGCACGCCGAGCATCAGCGCGATGCCGCCGACAAGCTCGAGAAAGGCGATGAAGGGCGCCGCGACCTCCGGCAGCGGAATCCCCATCCGCGTGAAGCCCTGCGTCACGCCGCCCACACCCGTGCCGAACACCTTCTGGTATCCGTGCATGAAGAAGGAGAAGCCCACGGCGAGCCGCAGGACGAGAAGGGCAAAATCCGGACGAGTGCGAATGTTGTTCATGGCAGCCTGGTGGAATGAAGGGAACGTTAGCGCATCGCAGAAATACGGGCCCGTGCCTTGCCGTTCACTGCATCATTCACACTGCATCCGAGGAACCAGCCACATGTCCGAACGCCACAAACCGCACAACGGACGCGATCAGTCCGGTCACTTCAAGGTTCGCCAGGCCGACGTCGAGGAGCTCCTGACCGATCCCAACGGGACGGACTACCTGAAGGACGACGTAAGGCTCGGCGGTGCGGTCGAGGATACCGGGCTCGACGCCGGCCGGCATGGCGCGCGCATCGAGCAGCTGATCGAGCGCAACGAGGACGAGCTTCGAACCGAGTAGGGATAAGAAGCAGGGAGGGCCGAAGCTTCGCTTCGACCCTCCCCTCACCGGCTCAACCGAGCCATCCGTCGGGCGACCCCCGACTCAATTGCAGACGAGCCTGCCACGCGGCAGGGGGAGCGAGCAGCTCTTCGACGTGCCGTCCTGCGTAATCACCACCCTGGCCGTCGCCGTGCCGTCATAGGTCACGATTTCGCTGCGCGTGTGGGTCGTCGTCGCGCCGCCCACCGTGACCGCGACGCTCATGTTGCGCGACACGCGGCCCGCCGACGGATAGGTCGGCCGGCCGTCGGCCAGCGGGATGACGATACCGGTCGTCGTGTCGTTGACCGTCCGGATCGCCTGGAACGCGCCCGCGTCGGTCGTGCCGTTCGTCGTCTCCGTCCCCACGGACGTGCCGTCCACGGTCCGCTGCGTGCTGCCCTTCGCCAGCCCGGTGATCGTGCGGGTGCTCTTGTGGGCAATCACCGACGTGGCGGAATCGCGGCGTGTCTTCGTGCCGCTCACTTCGGAGGTCAGCACCAGCCGGTTCGTCGTGCTGTCGACCTTCGCCTGGGCGGCGCCGGAAGTCGACGTGATCGTCGCCGTGGCGAGAATCGTCAGGCCGCCGCGGGTGACCGGTCCGCAGGTGACGATGCCGGTCGTGCTGGAGAAGACGCAGCTCGATCCGACGCTGTCCACATGAAAGGGGCCGTGCCCCCGGCCCGGACCGAATCCGATCTCGCCGAGAAACTCGGGACCGATGCCGCCGCCCATGAGGAATCCGAATCCGTTGCCGCGACCGGGGCCACCGTGCATCATCCCGCCGCCCGGACCGCGATTCCGTCCGCGCTGATCACGATCGTCGTCGAAGCTGCCGTCTCCGCGATGCGGATGGAACGCCTCGTCGAGGTCTCCCGATGCGTCGAATGAGCTGCTGGTGGAGCTGAAGCCCGCCGGCACCGACTCGAAAGCGGCGACCGCGCCGGCAACGTCGGCCGAGGGCCTTCCGATGTCCGCGCACGCGCCGGCGACGACGGCGGCGGCGGCTCCGGAGGTGAGTCGAAGAATCCTGTTCATTGAAGTCTCCATGTCAGATCGCTTCCCGGCGCTCATTCGCCGGGCTGCATCAGGGACACGGTCGCCATTTCCCACCCCTATGCCAGTCGGGTGAAACCGTTCACGCTGTGCGGCGTCTACCGGATTCTCGCGCTCAGCCCGGCCAGCACCGTGCGCCCCGGCAGGACGGTGATGTTGTCCGGCTCCCCGCGCTGAGCGTTCGTCAGGTTGTCCACCGTCAGGCGCAGTCCGAGCCCGCGCGGCAGGTCCCTCGCGAGCGATGCGCGCAGCCGCGTGACGCCCGCGTAGTCGATCCAGTACGACCGCAGCTTCGCTCCGGTCAGGTCCCCCGCCGTGCACTCCTCGCACCTGGCATAATCCTGCGCGAGGCGGAGCCGGTCGTAGTTCGTCCAGTCGAAGGCCCGCGATGCCGAGAGATTCGCGCGCAGGCCGCCGAGCGTCCATCCGGCCGAAAGGCTCACGGTGCTCGACGGGACCGCGAGCATCCGGTCGCCCACGAGCATGTCGCCCGTATACCCGCGCGCGATCTGCCGCACGCGGCTGTCCACCGTCGTGAACGCGCCGCCGAGCGCCAGAGGGCCGAGATGCACGGAGGACTCGAGCTCCCAGCCGCGATTCGTGATCTGCCCGACGTTCTGGAGCACGTAGGCGATCCGCTTGCTCGGCCCGGGCCCGCTCATCCCGCTCAGCGAATCCCGCGCGATCGCCACGGGCTGGATCAATCCACTCGCCGTCTGGTCGAAGCGCGTGACATGGAGGCCGAATCGCCGGCCGATGAAGAAGTCACCGCCGAATTCCAGGCCGGACTGGCGCTCGGGGTCGAGGCCGCGGCTCGTCGCGTACTCGCGGATGTCGTGCATCGCCATCTCGCGCGCGGACGACCGCGCGGGGCGAATGCCCACCCCGTAGGCGCCGCGCAGCTTGAGCGTCGCGCCGCCAACGTCCCGCACGAGGGCGACGCCCGCCAACGGCAGCGCCACGGTGCGATCACTCAGCGTGAAGCCGCCATTGCGCTCCACCCGCACCCCGCCGGTGAGATACACCGCGTCGTTCAGCGCGACGTTCGCCTGCCCCACGAGCCCGGAATTGGTCCGCCAGGTGATCGACCCGGCATTCATCCGATCCTGGCGGTCCTGACCGGACAGCGTTTCGCGCAACGACGAATGCTCGGCCGAAAACGTCAGCGTGAGCGAGCGGCGGGCGCCGAGATCGTACATGCCGACCAGCGCCGTGCGGAACGTCGCGCGGTCCGCGCCGCCCTCGGCCGAATGGAGTGCCGAGTCGAGCGCCGACGGGATGATGCCGAGGTCGTTCGGCACGTTCGAGAGGCGGTAGCCGTCGATGCCCGCGGTGAATGACGGAGTCCAGGTCGTGCCGCTCAGCAACGTCGACGTCATGCCCACGGTGTACTCCCGCATCGATTGCGGAAACGACGACTGCATCGCCAGCTCGGCGAGCGAGTCCTCGCGCGCGCTGAGGCCGGGCTCGCCGGAGCGATTGCGCATGCTGGCGGTGGGCGCGGGCAGGAATCCGAGAATGAGCGGATTCTGGCCCACCGCGGCGCGCTTGCCATAGAGTCGAGCGATGCCGGTGACGCTCGCGGCGGACGATACCACGCGGAAGCCGCCGTTGAGCTTGAGGTCGCGGCTGTAGGCCTCGGGCACGTAGCCGCCGAGCGTCGTGAGGTTCATGCCGAGCGAGCCGGACTTCACGTTCGAGCCGGCGCGCCAGGTGAGCGAATGATTCTGCGCGAGCACGGACCGGTCGGCGAACGCCGTCTGCGAGACGCCCGCGCGCGAGACGACCTCGGTGCGGCTCGCCCCGGCCTGGAGACCCTCGTGGCGCGTGATGATGTTGACGACGCCGCTGATCGCGTCCGCGCCGTACAACGCTGCGCCCTGCGGTCCGCGGATCACTTCCACCCGGTCGAGGACCGCGGGATTCAGCTCGGTGACGAGCAGCGGATTGGCCACCTCGATCCCGTCGACGTAGACCTTGGGATAGCTCACGTTGAACGAGCTCGCCCCGCGGATGCTGCCGTAGCGCGCCAGCATCGTCGAGGGGCTCTGCTCCCACAGCCACATCCCGGCGACGTTGCCGTCGAAGCTGGCGGAGAGCGACCCGGACGATTGCTGGTCGAGCTTCCGGCCGTCGATCACGTCGAGCGCGATGCTCAGTGGCCGCTGCGCGTTGCCCGTCGCCGTGCCCGTGACGACGACGCGCTCCAGCGTCTGCACCGACTCGGGCACCGCCCGAGTCGCCGGCCGCGAGGGCGCGAGGACGACGTGGTCGGCCGCGGCGACGACCGATGAAACACTCACGCCGGCCAGCAGCTCGGCGAGCGCGTCACCGGCGCTGATCGCGTCGGACGTCAGGCAGACGTGCCGGTCGAGCGGCAGGAACTCGGCGCTGTACGACACACGAAAGCGGCCGGCGGCCGCCACGCGGTCGACCGCCTCCCGCAGCGAGACGTCCCGGGCGCGCAGCGCGATCATGCGGTCGAGCGGCGCCGGCCATGCCTGTCTCGCGGCCGATGCGGCGCAGCCCGACTGCGCGGTGGCCCGACCCGGCAGAAGCGCCGACGCCGTGCCCACGAGGAGCACGGCGATGAGCGACCGGCGTCGCGCGCGCGGACAGCGTCGATCCGTCATGCGACCGGGATCATCGCGGCAGGCTCCGCACGGTGGCCGTGTTGCCATGGCGCTCGACCGATGCGCCGAGGGCGAGGCCGATCGCATCCAGGACGGCGTCGATCGAATCCCCCTGGAACGAGGCGGAGAGCGGCCGGCGACGCAGCGCGGAATCCTGGATGTCGAGGCGGACGCCGTACCAGCGGCGCAGGTCTTCGCTCACTTCGGCGAGCGGCGTGTCGCGGAACACGAGGCGGCCTCGGGTCCACGCGAGGTCGGCGGCGGCGCCGACGCCGCGCTCGGTGGCGATCACGCCGGAGGGAGAGACGGTCGCGGCGTCGCCGGCATTGAGCGTGGCGGCCGGAGGCGCGTCCGCCCGCGACAGCTCGACGATCCCCTCGGTCACCGCGATGCGCACTCCACCGGCGTCACTGTGCACGACGAACGACGTGCCGACGTCCCGGATGTCCGTGCCGTTCGCGGCCACCGTGAACGGCTTCGACGCGTCGTGCACCACCGTGAACAGCGCCTCGCCGCGCAGCGAGACGCGGCGGGCCGACTGGCCGAAGCCTTCACCGAGGATCAGCTCCGAGCCGGGGCCGAGCATGACCTGGCTGCCGTCCGGCAGCACCAGGCTATCGCGGACTCCGACCGGGGCGGTGAGCGTGCGCGCGGCGATCGTGGTCGCGACGGGCTTCACGTTCTCCTCACGCCCGCGCCAGACGAGGGTGCCCACGGCCACGACGACAGCCGCCGCGGCGGCCATCGGGATCCAGTTTCGCTGGCGTGTCCGGAAAGTCCCGACATCGGCAATACGCGGTGTACCACCGCGAGCCACGCGCAACGGCTCATCGCGACGCGCCTTGACCCCGGCCAGGGCCGCCTCGACGTCGATCCCCTGTCCGGCCGTGGGAGCTAACGCCAGGCCCGACAGGGCGTCATCCAGTGCGGCGATCGTTTCGGCGTCCCGCGGATTACTGGCAAGCCACCGCTGGACGGCAGCCTGCTCGTCGGCCGGACTCTCCCCGGCCAGATAGCGGGCAATCGCCTCCCAGTTCACGGTTTCGCTCGACATACCATTTCGACACCCGGCCGCATCGATCCCCCTACACCCGTGGATACCCTCAGCCACGACCTTCCGCTCGAGGATATGTTAGCCAATCGACCGGTGGACGATACGGACGGCCTCCCGGGCAGGGCCTCAACTTCGAGCATGGACGAACGGGAACTGCTGCTCCGGCTTCGGCAGGGTGACGACGCCGCGTACGACGCGATCTTCCGGCAGTGGTACGCACCGCTCGTGGCGACCACGGCGGCATTGCTTCGCGATCGCGGGCCGGCGGAGGAGGTCGTCCAGGACGTGATGCTCGAGCTGTGGCGGCGGCGGGAGAGCCTGACCCTGGAAACGTCGCTGCGCGCCTACCTGTTCCAGGCGACGCGCAACCGGGCCCTCAACTACCTCCGCCGCCAGCGCGTGGAGACGCGGGGGGAATCGACGATCGCCGCGGGCCTGCCGACGCCGGAACCCGCCGATTCCGAGGTGCGCGAGGCCGAGCTCAGTGTCGCGATCCAGGCGGCGATCGCCGGACTTCCCGACCGCTGTCGCGAGGTGTTCGAGCTGAGCCGCATTCGAGGACTGAAGTACTCGGAGATCGCGACCGAGCTTGGCATCTCCGTGAAGACCGTCGAAGCCCAGATGGGAAAGGCGCTTCGCGTGATGCGCGAGAAGCTCGCACCGTGGCTGCCCGAGGGCAGCTCGCTCTGACTGATCCGCCCTAGCGTTCCGGCGCGATGGGCGAGCGGGCGAGTCGCCGATGCCGGTGGCGGCGCTCCCATGCTTCGCCGACGATCAGGCCGATCGCCGCCCCGACCATTCCACCGGCGAGAACTCCCACGACGACGGACATCTCGAGGTTGACGAGGCCGCGCGCCGGCGCCTTGCGCTCGATGCCGCGGACGAGCGTGAGCCAGGCGGTCGCCCCCCACCACATCGCGCCCGCCATCCCCCCGAGCACGGTGAACGCCGAGCTGATTCCGTCGCGGCGGGGCTCGTAATAGCTGTTCGTGACGAGGCCCATCGCCCGCTGCTCGGCGGCGTGCGTCTCCGGACGACCCCAGCCGGATCGCAGCAGGAACCACGCGACGATCGCCAGGCCGACGGACTTCCAGAGCATCGCGGTATGCGATGCCGGGATCGTCGCCCACCGTGTCTCCTGTGAAACGACGATTCCCGCGAGAAGGACGATCACGATCAGCAGTCTCACAGCGGGGATACGCGCCGGCGCGGCGGAACGCTCGCGGGACCCGAGCTTGCAGCCTCCGGGGTGGCTCGATAAGGCTTCAACACCCCAAAGTCAGGGACATTGCCATGAACATTCGCAGTCTTGCCCTCGTCGCGGCGCTGATGACGGGCGCCGCCGGATCGGCGATGGCGCAGAAGGCTTCGGCCACGCCCGCCGGCTACGTCAAGGAATTCGGAACGATGTGGACCTTCGACGCGCCGCCGCTCGCGTACTGGAAGGCCCGCTACGACTTCGCGCCCGACAAGGCGTGGCTCGATCACATCCGCATGTCGTCGGTGCGCATCCCGGGCTGCTCGGCCTCGTTCGTGTCGGCCAACGGCCTCGTGATGACGAACCATCACTGCGCGCGCGAGTGCACCGCGAGCTCGTCGACGCCGGACAGCAACTACATCCAGACCGGATTCGCCGCCGCGTCCGCCGCGGACGAGAAGCGGTGCGCGAACATGTGGGCCGACCAGCTCCAGTCGATCGAGGACGTGACGCCGCGGGTGCGCGGCGCCATGACCGCGAAGACCGCGTCCGCGCAGATCCTCCAGCGAGCGGCCGAGATCGACCGGATACAGAAGGCCTGCGCGACCGACGCCTCGACCGTCTGCGAGGTGGTCACCTTCTACCAGGGCGGGATGTACTCGCTCTACAAGTACCACCGCTGGAACGACATCCGGCTCGTCATGGCCCCCGAAGGCGACATCGCCTTCTACGGCGGCGACCCGGACAACTTCACGTATCCGCGCTACGACCTCGACCTCACGCTCATCCGCGTCTACGAGAACGGCCAGCCGCTCCGTCCGCGTGACTACCTGAAGTGGAGCGCGAACGGCGCCGCCGAGGGCGAGCTCGTGTTCGTCACCGGCAACCCGGGATCGACGGGCCGCCTGCTGACGCTGGCGCAGATGGAGTACCTGCGCGACGTGGACTACCCGAACCGGCTGGCCGGGTACGACCGGATGCTCAGGACGTACCACGCGCTCTCCGCGAGCTCGCCGGAGGCGGCGCGGGCCTATCAGAACCTCATCTTCAGCTACGAGAACTCGAAGAAGGCCGTGACGGGCTATCGCGTCGGGCTGGTGGACTCCGCGATCATGTCGCGCAAGCGGGCCTTCGAGCGCGACTTCCGGCGGCGCATCGACGCCGACGAGGTCCTGCGCGCGAAGTACGGCGGCACGTGGAGCGCCATCGCCGAGGCGGTGCGCGAGCAGAAGTCCATTGCGCCGCAGCTGCTCTGGCCGAGCTTCGGCGGGGGCTCGAACCTGCTGAACTGGGCCGGCGTCATCGTGCGCCTGCCGTCACAGTCGGCGCTCCCGGATTCCCTGCGGCTCGCCGCGTTCCGCGGTGAGGCGCCGGCGCGCCTCCGCCAGAGCCTCGCCACGGCCACCGTGGACACCACGTTCGAGCGCATGGCGCTCGCCGCGACGCTCTCGGCATGGAAGCAGGCGCTGCCGGCGACGAATCCCATTCTCCGCGCCGCGCTCGCGTACGGCCAGGGTGATCCCGACAGCGCGGCGGCGGCGATCGTCGCCCAGACCTCGCTCACGAGCGCGGATGCCCGGCGGGGACTGCTCAACGCCTCGGCCGCCACGCTCGCCGTGTCGAAGGATCCGCTCATCCGTCTCGCGCGGATGATCGAGCCGGCCAACCGGCGCCTGGTCGAGCGCAACACGAAGCTCGACGCCACGATCGCGGCCAATGCGGCGCTCATCGGGCAGGCCCTGTTCGCGGCCTACGGCACCTCGCTGCCGCCCGACGCGACCTTCACGCTGCGCATCAGCGACGGCGTCGTCGCCGGGTTCCCGTACAACGGCACGGTGGCGCCCTACAAGACCACGTTCTACGGCATGTACGACCGATGGGCGTCGTTCGACGACAAGCCGCCGTACAAGCTGCCTCGCCGCTGGGTGGATGGAAGGGACAAGCTCGATCTCTCGACGCCGCTCAACTTCACCTCCACGAACGACATCATCGGCGGCAACAGCGGCAGTCCGGTGATCAACCGTTATGGCGAAGTGGTCGGCCTGATCTTCGACGGCAACATCGAGTCGCTGCCGAACCGCTTCATCTTCACGGACGACGTGGCGCGGTCGGTCAGCGTGCACTCGCGCGGCATCATCGAGGCACTGCGCAAGCTGTACAACGGCGCGCGGATCGCCGACGAGCTGGAAGGGCGCTGAAGCGCGTGGGCGTGGGAGTGGGAGTGGGAGTGGGAGCGGGAGCGGGAGCGGGAGCGGGAGCGGGCAATGGAAATGGGAATGAGATCGGAATGAACCGGCTCACTCTCACTCTCACTCCCACTCCCACTCTCGTTTTCCTAATGCCCGCTTCTCTCGACGGTCTTTCCCGTGAAGTTCTCGGTCGAGACTTTCTTCCCGGCCGACAGTGACCGCACGTAGGTGACCAGGCGCCAGATGTCGGTGTCGCTGATCCTTCCGCCGAACGAGGGCATTCCGTCCGGGCGACCTTCGTAGATCGACTGGAACACCTCGCCGTTCGTGCCCCCGAAGTGCCAGCGTCCATCCTGGAGGCTTGGCCCCATCGCGCCGGACCCGTCGGCGCCGTGACAGTCCATGCAGTTGTAGGCGATGAAAAGCTTCGCGCCCTCGTCGCGCCGCGCCGCGTTCCCGTCATACGGATTGACGACCGGCGCGAACGGCCGCGTGAGCGCGACGCCCGGCTGGATGTTGTCCGGGTGCTGGACGAACGGGGCCGCCCCACCCCACTGGCTGGCCTGGGGGGACTGCTCCTCCGCCGCGTCGGCTTCCATGCACGCCGCGGCGACGGCCAGGATCACGATGGACTTCAGTCGCATGCAGCCTCCTATTGAGCGAGCGCGAACACGAAGAGCATTCCACCCCACGAGGTGTACCGCGCGAGCTCGGGCAGGGTCGAGCCGCGCTCCCGCACGTCGAAGGGCAGGTTCGACGCCACGTCGCCCGCGATGAGCAGGCCCATGTCGCCGCCGAGGCCCGAGTAGACGGCGATGTACTCCCGTCCGTCGGGGCCGGTATAGGCGATCGGGTTGCCGACCACGCCGGAGCCGACCTTGAACTGCCACAGCACCTTGCCGTTCGACTCGTCCACCGCCTTGAACCATCCGTCGAGCGTGCCGTAGAACACCACGCCGCCGCCGGTCGCGAGGGCCCCGCCCCACACCGGGAACGGCTCCTTTATGCCCCAGAGCTTCCGGCCATGCACGGCGTCCCAGGCGATGAATTCACCCTTGTAGCCGCCCGGGCCCCCCTTCTCGGGCGCCATGCCGCCGATATATGGAGTGCCGGCGATGTACGAGACTTCGCGACCCTCGAAGTCCATGCAGAGGTTGTTCGTCGGCACGTAGAAGACGCCGGTCTTCGGCGAGAACGCCGCGGGCTGCTGGTTCTTTCCGCCCTCGAGGCTCGGGCAGATGTCCTTGACCATCCTGCCCTGCGCCGTCGCCTTCTCCGGATTCACCACGGGACGCCCGGTCCGGAGATCGACACCGGTGGACCAGTTCATGGGTACGTACGGCTTCGCGAGAATCACCTCGCCGGTGGCGCGGTCCATCGTATAGGCGAAGCCGTTGCGATCGAAGTGGACGAGCGCCTTGCGTGTCTTTCCAGCGATGGGCAGGTCGACGAGGATGTTCTCGTTCACGGCGTCGTAGTCCCAGACGTCGTGCGGCGTCGGCTGGAA